>JAURPG010000106.1 GCA_030835405.1 Gammaproteobacteria bacterium
GGTTTCAGGATAGTGGAAATTAAAATGTTATTGTTTTACCTGATAAAAACCATGGTCTGTCCCCGGTTCTTTTATTCGTGTAATCAGTTCAGGAACGAGGAAAGACATAAAGAGGTGTGGACAGGCTTGGCAAAAAGCCAGTCAAAAGCAGGGTGGCGTAATCAGGATAGGGCTTTTATACTTCCTCTATACCGATAGTAGTGGAGAAAAACGATGGTATTTACCTTGAATGTGAATGGCATGGACCATGAAGTCGATGCCGATCCCGAGACTCCTTTGCTCTGGATATTGCGCGAGAATATCAAGCTCACCGGCACCAAATTCGGCTGCGGTATTGCCGAGTGCGGTGTCTGCTCGGTGCATATCGACGGTCAGCTGACCAAATCCTGTATCGTTCCGGCGGCCAGCGCCGTGGGCCGTCGTATTACCACCATCGAGGGTCTGTCCGCAGATACCTCTCACCCGGTCCAGCGCGCATGGATAGAAAAGGCCGTGGCCCAGTGTGGCTATTGTCAGTCCGGTCAGATCATGGCCGCCGCCGCATTGCTGGCGCGTAACCCGGATCCCAATGACCGTGATATCGATCAGGCAATGGAGGGGAATCTGTGCCGCTGTGGTACCTATATCGAAATCCGCTCGGCCATCCATCGCGCGGCCGAACTGGCCGGTGACAAGGAGGGTGGCGTATGAACACCCGTACACTTACCCGACGCACCTTCCTGCGTTGCTCTGTCGCCACTGGCGGTGGTTTACTGCTCGGTTTTCATATCCCTGCCGTCGCCGCCCCGGGCAAGGTCCTGGCGGATCCGTCTCTCCCACCCGCCACGGGCGAGGAGATCAATGCCTGGCTGAGTATCGATCCGGACGGGGTGGTGACCATCCGCGTACCCCATACCGAACAGGGGCAGGGCGCATTGACATCCGTATCTACTATGGTGGCCGAGGAACTGGATGTACCCTGGCAGGATGTTCGTGCGGTGTTCGCCAAGCCGAACCGCCATGTTAACCGGGGCCGCGAATATGTGACCATGTCCACCTCGGGTTCCAATCTGGTGCGCAATCGTCATCCGCATATCATGCAGGCCGGCGCCTCGGCGCGTGAGCGCCTGAAAGAGGCCGCAGCGCAGGCCTGGGGCGTGACACGCAACGAGGTCACCGCGCATCAGGGTGTATTGAGTGCCGGCAGGCACCGTGCCGGTTATGGCGAGTTTGCCAGTGCGGCGGCTGCGGTCACGCTGGACCAGGAACCAACGATCAAGGCCTATGGTGACTGGTGGCTGCTGGGTACCGAGGTGCCGCGCGTGGATGTCGCGGTCAAATCCAATGGCAGCGCGAAATTTTCTATCGACGTGGACCTGGAAGGCATGGTCTATGCCGCGGTCCGGGCTTGCCCCGTGCCCTGGGGCAAGCTCAAGGGTTTTGATGCGGCGGCCGTGAGCAATCGACCCGGAATCATCGCCGTGATTGAACTGAAGCCAGCCGCCGGCAAGGACGGCATCAATGCCATGCAGAGCGCGGTCGCGGTGGTGGCCGACAGCTATTACCGGGCAAAAACGGCACTGGATCTGCTGCCGATAGACTGGGATTTTGGCGAGTATGTGGACACCAGCAACGACAGCCTCGCCGCGGCAGCCGCGGCGCTGCTGGATCAGCCTGCCAAGGTAGTCCATGCCGAGGGTGAGGATCCGTTACCCCTGATTGCAAGGACGGCAAAGGATAGGGTCGTCACCGCAGAATACGACCGGCCCTATGAGGCCCATGCCCGCATGGAACCGGTCAATGCCACGGTGAGTGTGACGGCAGAACGCGTTGATGTCTGGACGCCTTCCCAGGACCAATCCCTGGCCCTGATGCTGGCGGCCGATCAGGCCGGCGTGAGTACCGACAAGGTCCATGTCCACACCCTCTTCATCGGCGGGGCCTTCGGTGGTGGTGGCAGCGGTAATACCGCCGTGACCCGTCAGGCTACCGAACTGTCGAAACAGCTCGGCCGACCGGTCAAGGTGATCTGGTCACGGGAAGAGGATATCGCCCAAGGCAAGCAGCGGCCGGTGAACTGGAGCCGTTTCTCTGCGGCGCTGGGTACGGACGGCCTGCCCACAGCCTGGTTCACCCGCTGTATTGGTGAACCCAACCGCCCGAACAATGCCGAGCGCGCGATCAGCAACATGCCCTATCAGGTACCCAGTCGACGGCATGAACGGGGGTTCGTCGATTCGCATATCCCCACCGCCTCGCATCGCGCTCCGGGCAATAACCAGAACGGTTTTATGATCGAACAGTTCGTCGACGAGGTGGCCCTGGCGGGTGACTGGGACCCGCTGGAATGGCGACTGAAAATGACGGTGGGCATGGAGCCCTGGCAGCGGGTGTTGTTGAAGTTGAAAGAGGTCGCCGGCTTTACCACCGACCTGCCGCGTGGCGAGGGGATGGGCATTGCGGTCGTCAAGGACCATGACACCTATTGCGCGGTCTGCGCCATGGTGAGTGTCAGTCGGCGCGGCCAGCTCAGGGTCGAGAAAATGGTGGTCGTCGTCAACAGCGGTTACATCATCAATCCGCAAAACTGCCGTGAGCAGGTGCATGGTTCGGTCTGCTGGGAACTCAGTCATGCCCTGGATGGGGGGCTGGACCTGCAGAACGGTCGCTTCGTCAATACCAATTTCGACCGCTACGGACTGCTGCGCATTCATGACATGCCCGAGGTCGAGACCCATTTTGCCCTCTCGCAGGCCGGGTGGTGGGGTGGCATGGGCGAACCGGCCGGCCCACCGACGCCGCCCGCCGTGGCCAATGCCATTTATTTCGCCACCGGGAAGCGGGTACGCACTACACCCATCCTGCAGCATGACCTCAGCTGGGGATAGTAATAAGTGGGGTCAGATACGACTTGTTGATTTTCGACTACTGATAACCACATCAACATGGGACCATGTCTCTGCATACATCCTCTCCCTGCCTGCTATCCCTCTGAATCATAAGGTGGTTTAAATACCACTTGCCAGGGTTTCAAATACTGGCTTAGGATCCGGTGTCCCATGTCGGACACTTTAAAACATCATCCCTGGCCCCGGTTCATCGCCCTGGTGGATATGAATGCCTTTTTTGCCTCCATCGAACAACTGGACAACCCGGAACTGCGGGGTAAACCCATCGGTGTGACTAACGGCAAGACCGGCACCTGTATTATCACTTGCTCTTACGAGGCCCGCGCCCTGGGGATCCACACGGTGATGCTTCTTAAAGAGGCAATGAGGATCACCCCAGACTTTATCCAGGTCCCGGCCAGACCGGAACGCTATGCTGAGGTGTCCATCCGTATTATGGAATCATTACAGGCCATTACCCCGGATGTGGAGGTGTTCTCCGTGGACGAGGCCTTTCTGGACATTACCCGTTGTCAGCATTACTGGAACAAACCGCCCGAGGCCATCGGCAGGATGATCAAGGACGTGGTCTGGAAGGTCTCGGGGTTACCCTGTTCAGTAGGCTTATCAGGGGACAAGACCACGGCCAAGTATGCTGCGAAACTAAACAAGCCCGATGGCCTCACGATCATTCCTCCTTGGGAGGCCCGAGAACGGTTGAGTGACGTGCCGGTGATGCAGTTGTGTGGGGTTAATAAAGGGATCGGTGGTTTCCTGGCAGAGCGTGGCGCCTTTACCTGTGGTGACGTGGCAAAGTTACCCGTGAGTGTACTGGGGAGGCGTTATGGTAATCCTGGCAGGCGGATCTGGCAGATGTGCCGGGGCGAAGACCCGGTGCCGGTGGAGACAAAGATTGAACCGCCCAAGAGCATAGGCCATGGCAAGGTCATGCCGCCCAACACCAAAGACAAGGACGTTATCTATATGTATCTCATCCACATGGCGGAGAAGGTGGGCCAGCGGTTACGAAAGCATTCCCTCACGGCCCAGAAATTTTTTATCGGCCTTAGAACCAAAGACGGCTGGGTGGGGAGTAATAAACTAAAAACAAAATTTCCCACCAACGACAGCCGGCCCATCATCGATCTCTGTAACAGAGTTGTCTATGAACACTGGAAGGGTGAAGGGGTATTCCAGGTGCAGGTCACCGCACTGGATCCCCGTGCTGACAAGGGCCAGATGGACATGTTTGGTGAGGAGGAGAACCGGTTTCACATATTGAATAAGGTGATGGACGACATTAACAAACGCTATGGTGAATTCACCCTGACCCGGGCCAACCTCATCCACCGATCAGAGATGCCCAATGTCATCGCCCCCGCCTGGAAACCCTATGGGCACCGGCAGACCATCATGCCCACGGTGGAGCAGAAAAAGATCAGCGAGGAGGCTGAATTAATCCCGGGTTCTGATGACAAAGATTATTCCCCCGAATACTGACTGGTGCAGTTGAATTTGAACAAAGGAGAGGTATAAATATCTAGCGAGGATGTGTTATTCCAAGATATGACTCTAAGCTTTCTTGAACTAAAAAATACCCGGGCATGCAGGGGGGGCAAGCCCGGGTATACTCCGACAGGGGGGGGCGTCAGAGGTTTTTGAACTATTTGCGTTTCTTCTTTACCGGCGCTTTTTTCGCCGTGCTTTTTTTGGCAACGGTCCTGGATTTAACTACACTCCTTGGGCTTGCCGGTTTTGCCGTGGCTTTGGCTGGTGCTACAGTTTTGGATACAGGTGTTGCCATTCCCGCAGTTAACGTACCCTCAAAAACGGTAAATAATTCATCGCCTGATTCCAACAGTACACTCGTGGTTTGTTCCGACATTTTCACAAATTCTTCAAAAAATTGATTCGCCAGGTTAGATTCCAGCGAGAACATATCGCTAAAATTATCCAGGCTTGAAAATAATTTAGCCTGAGCAAGGCCTGTTGTAACACCAAACTTGGCAGCATCTACCTGTAATTCGGTTAATCTGGTTAGCGCACGTATATTGATGGAACTGATTTTCTGGGCCGCTTCATAACTGGCAGTACTGACCATAAAGTTTTCTGGTGATGGGTGGGTCATATTGATTCCTTCAGTAGTATATTTAAATTCACGGCAAATACTTTTATGCTGCAACGCAACATATTGTAAAGCAGTTCGGGTGTCAACAATATCTTGATTAATAGATTGTTAACTAATAATAAATATTAATTAAATTATATTTTTCAGTTAGTTACGAAATTATCAGCAGTGGTGTAAAAAAAATATTTTTGGCTACCAGTACAGGTCACTGATTGATATGAATTTTGATCAGGTGTGTGATCATCGAGGGGGTTGCCAGGGACGGGTATCACCCAGGTTATTCATCTCGTTGGCGGCTATTTTTTTCTCCCTCTGACGATAGCCGGCTCATCATTGATCTCTGTCATATCGTGGTTTACGAGTACTGACAGGGGGAAGAGGTGTTTCAGTTACAGGTGTTCGCCCTTGACCTCCGGTCCGACAAAGGACAGATGGATCTGTCTGGCGAAAGGAGAACCGGTTATATATTAAACTGGATGATGGGCGATATAAATAAACCTTAAGGTGAGTTTACCCTTACCCGGGCCAACCTGATTCATCGCTCAGAGATGCCCAATGTCATCGTTCCCGCCTGGAAATCTTACGGTCATCGACAGACCATCGTTCCTGCAGTGGAACAAAAGAAGGTAGCCAAACAGGAACAGGCTGAATAAGTTACTTACTGCGATGATGGGGGTTATTGTCCTTATGAATCTGCACTTCATTTAATTCCCTGTCATAGGTAATCTGGGCAGCCTAGGCGGTGACTGGAAATCGTTTGCTGGTATTCAGCGGCTTTTGTTTTACACTCTGACTATAAATCACTCACGGAGAATATGATGATAATATTTGCCAGATTTTTGAATATGATACCTGCCAGCCTTATAGCTATCCTGTTGCTATCCTCATCTGTAATGGTTTATGCAGCCGATTACTCAGCCCCTGATAACGTGTCTATTGAGCAAGCACAAAGGGATATCAGCAAATTCATGGGCCGGCCCGATATAGCGTTGAAGGGTGATCAGGGCTGGGTTGAAGATATTATAAGCATACGGTCAGTTGGGATGGACTGGGATATCGGGATGTCTGTGCATGAACCGGCCGAATCCACCAATATCCCGGTAGGGCCCGATGGCAAAAAGATCGGCCTGTTCTTTCTTCATGGTGGGTCCGGCGATTTCAAATCCATGCACAAACAGGCCGGGTTGATTGCCGGAAAGCTGGGTTACAAGGTAGTGAGTATGAGTTATCCAGGGCGTCATGCATTTCATACCCCCGGCAGAGACTGGCCAGGCCGTAATGTGACAGCCTATGATTATCATAAGTATTCTCTCGAAGTTCGTACCCCTATCTGGTTGCGTGGAGAACATATTACGCCGGACCAGTATGATGTCATTAAGGATCACAGCCAGCGCCCGCGTTATGGCATTCGTACGCTCGCCCGCGCTAAACCTGGTACGACTTTCTACTATCGCATGGCCGGCTGGCCCATGGCCTTTGAGAAGGCGGGCATCACTGCCATGTTGAAGCACTTTCCCGAAGATGAGTACACCATATATGTTCATGGCCATTCTACCGGCGGCCCCTTCGTCAATATACTCTCGCAAAGGGTGCCAAACGTCGCTGGCATACTCGCACTCGAGAGTTCCCCATTCGGATATATCTCTCGTGCTCGTTCAGCCTGGGGTGGTCAGTTGGGAAAAATTGACGGCTTTAGCCAGGTTACCGACGAAGAGATACGTCTTGAATCCAGGGCGGACCCATTTGATGAACTCTATTTGCGCAGCTGGCGTGATAGCGCACGTTACGCTGGCCCGGAATTACTGGGGCAGGAAGGCCCGGCAGCGCTAATGCGTCTACCCATGATTATGGAAGATATTCTGGATAACTGGGGTGATGTGCAGAAGCGTGCCTCATTCAAGGCCGAATATATAATACATCATGGAATCCAGGACTCACTTACCGATGCCGCCATGGTAACTGCAAAACGGCTGGAGCTTAACAAGGTCGATACCGCCAAACTGGTCGAGCATTACATCGGTTTGACCCGTGAACTTTCTGGGGCTGGTGTGAAGCCAGTACCACCTGTCATGTTTCAGATCTCAGCACATAGCCGGGACCATAGTCGTGACGTGTATGAGGAGGTAATTGTGCCCATGTATAAGGCGATGGAGCCAGCACCCAGAACCTCTCTCACGCAGTTTCATGTGGGTACCCATGGATATATGAATGGGGAGGTAGTTGAGGGCTATAATGTTGGCTTCGGACCAGCCGTATTCCAGCAGTGGCATGATGCTATTATGGGTGGCTGGTTTGAGTTTGACTCAAATTAGGCTGGTTCAGACATGAACCCAGGGTAGATTATTCCCCCGCCTGGAAACCCTACGGCCACCGCCAGACATCGTGCCCACGGTGGAGCAGAAGAAGGTTACTGAACAGGGACAGGATGAACCAGATTCTCTCCCTGGTGACGAGGATTGTTCACCTGGGTGCTGACAGGCCATGCTTCTATCTCACCTGCGTAAGGTTTTAGGAATCTATCACCACCATCGGTTAACCAGGCGTCATAATCATCAGGCGAAATAATCACAGGCATACGGCCATGGATGTCTGCGGTGGCCGGGGTGGACTCGGTGGTGATGATGGCGCAGCTTTGCAGCGTCCCGTTCGGATTGTCCCAGGCATCCCATATCCCGGCAAAGGAAAACAGTTCCTGGTCCTTGAGTTTTATAAAATAGGGTTGCTTGTGATTGTTCACCTTTTTCCATTCATAGTAACCATTCGCCGGGATCAGACAGCGGCGTTTTTTTATTGAGTCACGAAAGAAGGGCTTTTTGAATATGCTGTCTGCCCGGGCGTTGATAGGTTTTAATTTGGTGTCCCTGGCCCAGTAGGGGACCAGACCCCAGTGCAGGTTGGCCAGTTCGCGATTCTGTCCCTGTCGGATCGCCGGTATTTCATTTGAAGGGGTGATGTTATAACTGGTTTTAAAATCCGGGGCGTCTTCCAGGGCATAGTGCGCCAGGACCTTGTTCTTGTCGTTCCAGAAGGCAAAACGTCCACACATATCATAATCATACAACGTACAATTTAAATGTCATTATGGAAGCGTCTAATAAGCATACTATTCGTATTGTATCCGGTGGTCAGACGGGGGTTGATCGCGCTGCGCTGGATGCGTTGGACCGATATATGCCAATACATGAGCTTTTAAAAAAGGCGGGTAATTCTGGAATTCCGATCTGATATACGAGATCATACTAAACAGACTAAATCCATATATAAATCTATTTCGAATCCTGAATGAATCCTTGTCCGAAATATATATACCAGGTGTCCGTATGATTATTAATTGAAGATCAAACATCACATGAATTTCTGGTAGATAATACAGTTTCAATATTTTCAGTTTTATGAAAATTCGTCCTCAATATGTTAAACAGTCAAATCCGTTACAGTTATCTGTAATACAATTTACTGATACACATATACATTCTGGTTCAAAGACACTTTTGCATGGTATAGATAGTTCAGAAACCCTCAAGTCGATAGTTAGACATATCAATGAACTTGAGACGCCGGACGTAATCTTGCTTACTGGTGACCTTGTGGAAATACCGGATGAAGAATCATACCTTAAGTTGAGGGCAATACTTACAGAACTCAAAGCCCCGGTCTTTTGTTTACCAGGAAACCATGATTGCCCTGCGCTTATGTATAGATTGATGAATTATGAAAATATCAAAACTGATAAATTAATAAGGGGGGAGGACTGGCAACTAATACTCCTTAATTCAATGATGCCCGGAGAAATGTATGGGTACTTGGATAAAGCAGAAACAGTATTTCTTGAAAAAGCAATTCAGGATTTCAATGATGGGTATTCGTTAGTTGCATTACATCATCATCCTGTAAAAGTTAACAGTCCCTGGATGGATACTATGGTTCTTGAGAACGCAGATAATTTTTTTCAGATACTTGAGTCAGGCCATAATGTAAAAATAGTAATATGTGGACATATCCATAATGAATTGGAACTGTGCATAAATGATATCCTGATACTGGGAACACCTTCGACGAATGTTCAATATATACTCGATTCGCAACAACCCGGGTACAATACTAAACTCCCGGCATACAGGAAGATAACACTTGGCGCATCAGGATTAATTGATTCAAACATTACCTGGATTGGTTGATTCATTTATTAATAGTTTTAAATATTGTAGTTATATTTATTTACTGCATCTCTTAACTCACTATACAGCGCATTGTCTTGCAAGTTTTTCCAAGTCACGCTGTCATCCCCGCTTTTGTCGCCATGTGTATTAAAGTCCTTTGGATGTTGCGCGAGTGCAGAATCTATTTTGGCCCAGGAAGCTTTAAATCCGACTATATCAAGTATATTGGCAAGTAGATTACGGTCCAGGTCCTCAATTCTGTAGCGAAAGTAGTTTAGATGTTTCTGACGTTCTGCCTGCTCTGTAATAAGGTTCCAGTAAATCCAGTATTTTATTGATTTCTCAAACGGTGACCCGGGATTGATATCAGGGCAGTGTTGTAAAGCAAATGCGAGTGTGCGGACTACCCGCTCACGTTCAAAAAACCTGATTCTGAGCTTTGACCGGACGACTTCTAATGGATCACGTATCTGGTGAAAAACTATCGTCCCGGGGGGAACATATGGGAGATATGGTGCAGCTAACCATGATGATTCCCCCAATTTTGAAATACAGGAATACGCTCCGGGTATACAATTTCCTTTGCCTTTAGGAAAGTTGTTAATGTGTCATCCGTTTTCAGGTTCCTTAAATTATAAAAACTTTCTTCGCCACAGGTGCATCCAAGTAAACCTAACAACGTAGCCATATACTGGGTTCCCGATCTACCACAACCAGTAATGATAAATTGTTTCAATTGGGCCTTCCTGTAACAATTGAATTTATGGCTAATATGAATCTTTCAGCAATTAGATCAAAACTCAGATTTCTATCATAATAATCACGAATGGCATGGGAGTATTCTCCGTATTTTTCAGTGGGGATATCCAGTACCCTCTGTGATAATTCATCTGAATTACTAATATCAAATAATGTACCAAACTGATTATTGCCAGTCAGGTACTGGAACGAAGGTATTTTTGTAACAACAGGTATAACCCCACATGCCATTGCTTCCACAAGGGAGTTTCCACCATATTCAGTATGACTCGCCTGTAAAAAGAAATCTGCGCTGTTATAAAAATTTTCCATTTCATCAAAATCCATGGGGCCCAGTAAGTGCACGGCATTTCCAAGCTTGTCAGATTTCTGTAAAAAATCATTGACGGTATCAATCAGTTCATTGGTTTGATGGACCCAGTACAGTCGTGCACCAGGTCTCATCTGTAAAATATTTTCAAATCCCATGAGTAAGGTTAAAGGATCTTTGACCGGATGAAGCCGGCTTGTAGCCACGCATATGGGATCCCCGGACATTCCGGTTCTGGCCCGCGCTTCTGCACGATCCAATCTACTGAAGAAACTTGATGTTTCCGGGCAAATTGATACACGAGTTGTTGGTGAAATTAAATTTGCCTCTTCCCATATTGCTTTTCTTTCAGGTGCATTGATAAGCAATACCGATATTTTTTCCATAGCCTGTTTTTGCAGGCTGCGATAATCATAGTCAGCTGCGGGGTTACTTCCATGAAAAGAAGCAGATAATATTATTGATCTTGAATTACAAACTTCGGCTACTGTTAATATATCGGCGGGTAATATACCAAAAATATGAATTATGTCAGGATTGAATTCATTAATGACCCTGGTTAATGATTCAGGACTGATATGTTTTGACATTAAATTTTCAATGCCACCCGTAAATGGCCTGGATTCAATCGTACGAAGATGGCCAGAAGTAAAACTGAAAACCTTCTCACTGGAGTAACCCTGGACCCAGATTGCCTCATTTGATTTTTTTACCAAGGCTTTGGTGAATTCTCTGGGATGAAAATATTGTTTTACCAGGACATCCAGGGAACCAAAATTCCCATCAAAAATCGGGTTCAAAAGGATTATTTTCAACATATTAATATTATATAAATTATATGCCAGTTAATTAACTTACGGCGAACATTTCGGTTAACCGGGAAACGCATACACTACATTCGATAATAATAACATCTTATACTAAGGCAATTATGAAATTCCGTTACTGTCCCGGATAAACTGTTGCCCTATGGGGCCGTTTTTCAAGGATTGCTTAATTGTGCCTTTTAATCAACACATCCATTTTCAATAGATGACAGGCATTTGTTATATGTTGCCACCGCTTCATTCAACAGGTGTGACGGAATATCAATTTTAACGCGGTCCTCTACCTTGAGAATTTTTCCTGATTTAATCCTGTTCGATGGGTCTCCACGATAACCGGTATATCTATATAATTTGTACGTAGTCGATAATGAATGTTTCAGGTTGAGAAATTTCTGCAATCTTTCGAGTGTGACGGAAGATTCTTCAATCAAGTCCTCGTATTTTATTAATATGGAATTATCTGGAAGAGAAACGCCTTTAGCAATTTGTTCAATATTATTTATTCGACTAATATAGTATCGTGTTCCGCGTTCAACCGGCCAATTACCATATATAGGTTCAAACGTATTGACTATGCTGGATATTGTTTCTTCGGGTCTTCTCAGCAGAAATATTCTTTTTAATCCCGGATAATTTAGCACGTCGATATTCGGTGTCATTTTTTCATGATTGATCTGGTCAATAATTATTTTTCCATGGCTGAGAATTATTCTTTGCTGTTTGCAAATATCCAGGGCCAGGGTATTAAGATCCTCGATATCGTGGTAAGTTTTATTTCTTTCGCCACCTGCAATTATTTCTGGATGACTTGCCAGTAAATGCAGTAATAAAGTAGAACCAGAGCGCATGTGCCCAAGGATAAATGCGTACTTTTCCTGGCATTGCAGCCGGTTAATATACACGACCAGTTGCTTCTGGAAATCTGAATACCATTTTATTAATCTCGATTCTTCTCTGTCCATGTTGTTATTCCGATGCAGGCTATTACCTCTATAAAAAAGAACCAGTTAGAATTATTGCTGTAAACTCAATCATAAACAAATAATCAATTTATGTTGAATTATTCAATTGCTGTGACACCATAATTTTAGAAACTGAATATCAAATATGTCACTGGTTATAAAAAATGTAATGTTACCAGATTGTGATCTGGCGAATGCTTTCTGTTTATCAACGAATTCTAATTCAGTCTGTTTCCGGAGCGCTGACAGTTTCGGGAAAAATGATGATGTTCTTGATCTTGATGAAGGCATGATCGCATTTCCGGGTATTATTAATTCTCATGATCACCTTGATTTTAATGATTTCCCATTGCTTCAGACCAGGATTTACGATGACTATATCGACTGGGCAAAAGACATTCATGAAAATGATAATTTCAAATATCAGATCGCCAGTTCAAAAAAAATTCCTTATGAGAATAAAATGTTAACTGGATTAATCAAAAATCTCGTTTGCGGGATTACAACAGTAGTCAATCATGGAATAAAATCCAATACCAGGTATGAAGGAATAGAAATCCACGATCACTGTAGAATTTTACACTCAGATAAATATGAAACATGGCTGCCGATTAAAATTAATATCCCGTTTAATACCGCACCGGTAACAATACATATAGGTGAAGGCAAGACGGGCAGAGTAAGGCAGGAGATTGGCAGGGTACTGAAGTATAATCTGTTAAATAAAAAAATTATCGGAATACATGGAATAACAATGGACTGTGGACAGGCAAAAAAAATCACTGCGCTGGTATGGTGTCCAGAATCGAATATTCAGCTGTATGGAAGGACAGCTTCGGTCGGGGAACTTGGCAGGTATACATCAATACTATTTGGAACGGATTCGACACTTACAGCTGACTGGAATATATGGAAACACATCAGGACCGCGAGAAATCTGGCGTATTTAGGCGACGAGGAATTATTTTATACCTTGAACAGTAACCCGGCCAGGATATGGGGTAAATCATCAGCAGAATGCTTGACTGGTATGCAGGTGCCTGATGTGGTGTTTGCAAGGCGTAGAAAAAAGGATTACTGGGACAGTTTTTACATGACAGATCCCGAAGTAATTATGCTTGTATTTAAAAATGGCAAACCGGTTTTAATTGATCAATCCATTTTCAAAATTTTGCAAAAAAAAATGCCAGAGTATGCAAAGTGGGGAATGATCAGGGTCCAGGATTCAATAAAATATATTCCATCCAGCCTGCTCAGGCAGTTTCAAAATGGTTATATATTCAAACAGATGCCGGTCGAAATTTTAAACACAAGTATTAACTAACACGATATATTATTAGTCCACGCCTCATTACAAAAAACAGGGACAGAAATCAGCATGCCGGCAAATATGACAGCAGAAGATATTCTTGGATATCAGGGGAACCTGGATCATGAGAGAATTTACCCACTCCTGGGAGTGACTGTTAAAATTCGAAGTAACGATGTAAAGATAATTAAAAATGCCGATATTGCCCTGGGACACTGGAATAACGCTGGTAATGATTTCGATGTAGACAATTCAAACTTGTGTCTGGACATCATTTTACAGGAAGAAGCGGAAATTAATTCATCAGGGGAAGAACATTTATTTATTCACAGGTATCGCGATGATATATACCTAGCAAATTGTGATAAAAATATACTCGTGGCATTTAGAAATGCAGGCAAGGGACTGGCTTATGTAACTGAAGGTTTGGTTAATGATATTCAGGGGTTTAACTGGTTTGTCGTTGAGGCATTGTCATTATTTCTCGTGACATATCGACGTCGTGTACCCGTTCATGCGTCAGCTGTAACGAATGGTAAACTGGCTGTTGCTTTTATGGGGAAAAGCGGTGCTGGTAAATCAAGTTTGGCCTATGTTTTTATGAAGCATGGGTTCGACCTTCTTGCTGAAGATGTGATCTATTTTGGGATGGAAGACGATTTTAGAATATGGGGAAACTCCACAAAAATCCATTTACTACCAGATGCAATAAAGCTGTTTCCAGAATTATCAAACTGTGTCCCTGTAAAAAGGCCAAACGGAAAAATTAAAATACAAGTACCGGTAAATGACGTCGGTAAGATAAAACCAGTTCATTGTGTAAAAAATATTGATATCTGCCTGCTAAAACCGGACCGTAACAGCAGGGACAGCCGGATTGAACCTATTACACCAGATTACCTCAGGGACTATCTATTGTCCTCATTGGAACCGGGTTTTAATATTGAACTGGATAGTTTAATGATATCCATGGAAAAGTTACTAAAGCAAAGACTGTACCTTTTAACGGTAGGAAGCGATATTGATGCGGTTCCTGATCTTGTTTCGGAAATCCAGGATATATAATACGATAAGCATGTAACTGTTTTATCAAAAAAAGATGAATGAAACATAAAAGTCACGTTTACGAGATGAGTTCTATAAATATGAATATGGAGATTTTCAGTGGTTGACATACTCCTCGCCCATGCTTTTTATATTACCAATGATACTAAACAGCGTGAAGAAAAGTTTCGCCCATATCCGCCGCTAGCAACCTTGTATGCTGCAAGTATTTTGAGAGACTCCGGGTATGAAGTCGCACTGTATGATGCGACTCTTGAGCAAAATGAGGATTCATTTCAGGAAATTTTCAATGATGTTAACCCTCGTTTATTGATTATCTATGAGGACAATTTCAATTTTTTGAGCAAGATGTGCCTGACACATGTAAGGGAAGCCACGTTACGAATGGCAAAGACCGGAAAAGATGCAGGTACCTCGGTAATTGTATGTAGTTCAGATGCCAGTGATGACCCATCAACCTACCTGGCTTGTGGAGTAGATTATGTCATCCTTGGAGAGGGTGATGTAACAGTTAAGGAACTATCAGATAATTTATTGCAACAGTCTTCAATGGACATTGGCACGATTCCCGGTATCGCTTATATCAATGGAGACAGGGACATTTCCCAGTCACCCAGGCGTATGAACCTTAGAGACCTTGACAGCATTCCTTTTCCTGCCAGAGACCTGGTTGATATTGAGAATTATAGAGACGCATGGGAAAGCGTACATGGTTATTTTAGCATGAGTATGGTTACCACCCGGGGATGTCCATATGCCTGTACCTGGTGTGCCAAACCTATCTGGGGAAAAAGCTATGCAGTCAGGTCACCCGAAAATGTTGCCGAAGAACAGGCGTTGTTGAAACAGCATTGTTCACCTGATCATATTTGGTTCATGGACGATATATTTGGACTTAAACCAGGCTGGATTGAAAGGTATTCACTG
Source organism: Gammaproteobacteria bacterium (assembly GCA_030835405.1). Taxonomy (GTDB): domain Bacteria; phylum Pseudomonadota; class Gammaproteobacteria; order Eutrophobiales; family Eutrophobiaceae; genus Eutrophobius. The sequence continues at coordinate 15,315 of JAURPG010000106.1, forward strand.
GAGGTAAATGCAAGGGAAGCAAATATCCCGTTTATGATACAGACGCGGGCAGATTTAATGAATCCCGAAGTCGTTAAAAGCCTTGCCGATGCCAATTGTGAAGAAGTGTGGCTCGGGGCTGAAAGCGGTAGTCAATCGGTCCTTGATTCAATGAAAAAGGGTATAACCGTAGAGCAGATTCATGAAGCCCGGCGGTTACTGGGTAATGAGGGTATCAGGACATGTTTTTTTATCCAGTTCGGTTATCCTGGGGAGACGCTGGAGGACATCAGCTTAACCGTGGACCTGGTACGATCCGCTTTACCAGACAACATAGGCGTCAGCGTAAGTTACCCCCTGCCGGGTACCGAATTCCATGAACTTGTTATGAATGAGATTAATGAAAAAACCCACTGGAATGAAAGCAATGATCTTGAAATTATGTTTGAAGGCGCATATGATTCGAGCTATTACCGTAAGCTTGGAAAATTCCTGCACCGTGATCTAGATGCCCGCCTGGGTATAAGCAATGAAGATTTGAATGTTTTGCAGTGTGAATGGGAACAGCTTGTTGATTCAGCACGGAATTATGAAGCCACTGCTTCAGAAACCAGTAATACTGTTTAAACACGAGTGAGTATTCATGCCTGACTTAATCCTGACACACGGTTATTTCCTGTGTGAAGACCCAAAAGAACAGGAAATTATGAAACCATATGCCCCTCTGGGCCTGATGTATTTGTCTGCATATCTAAAGGGCAAAGGATTTAATGTCGAAATTTTTGATTCGATGTTTTCAAATCGAGAAACGCTGGAAGAATTTCTCAGAAATAATGCCAATGGTGTCCTTGGCATATATACAAATTTAATTACCCGGTCGAGCGTACTCAATATTATTTCAATGGCAAAAAAACATGGATTTCAAGTCATTCTTGGCGGCCCTGAATCTGCAAACTATCCGCAAGAATATCTGAATCATGGTGCCGACGTGATTGTCCTGGGAGAAGGAGAACAGACCCTGGAAAAACTATTACCTGCCATTCAGAATCCCGGTTCGGCAGGCCTTCAGGCTGTTGATGGTATCGTTTTTAAAGATAAATCTGGTAACCTGATCACTACTAATCCGAGAATATCACCCAATGATCTTGCTATTTACCCCTGGCCCGACAGGGAATCCATAGATATAAGGAAATATCTGCAGGTCTGGCGTGATCATCATGGGCTTGGCAGTATCAGTATGATTACTGCAAGGGGCTGTCCCTATCGTTGCACATGGTGTTCCCATGCAGTTTACGGCTACAGCCATCGACGGCGTAAGCCGGCCGATTGTGCCAGTGAGCTTGACTACATCATGAATGAATATTCTCCGGATCAGATATGGTATGCGGACGATGTATTTACCATAAGCCATCCATGGTTATATGAGTATTCAGCCCAGTTAAAAAACAGGGGATTGAAAGTGCCGTTTGAAACAATTTCCCGCGCAGACAGGCTAATGAAACCGGAAGTTTTGGACACGCTTGTAGAGATGGGTTGTGATCGAATCTGGATTGGCTCGGAGAGCGGCAGTCAAAAAATACTCGATGCAATGCAACGTGATGTGACAGTGGAGCAGATTCAGTGGGCCTCACATGAGCTGAAAAAAAGGGGGATAAAAGTCGGTATGTTTCTTATGTGGGGTTACGGGAATGAAACACTTGAGGATATTGAAAAAACAGTGGAACACGTAAAAATTTCTGACCCGGATGTTTTTTTTACTACAATTGCCTATCCTATTAAAAATACGCCTTTTTATAACGAGTTCAGTGACAGCATAACAATGTCCGGAGATTGGGCTTCGGGTACGGATAGGGATTATAAAATATCAAATCAACGGGGCCCTGAATATTATAAGGCTGCTGACATTCTGCTGTTTAATTCTGTTGAGGCTTCCCGTAATCAATATAGCGACCACAAAGAAAGTTTAATACATAAAAAACTTGCAGATGATGCAAGGTTATACTTACAGGAATATGAACGAAAGCACATCATCAATAAGACAGGTATTTAATCAGCTTGCTGCACATTACGATACGATATTTACAAATACCGATATTGGCAGGATGCTTCGACAACGTACACATGACCTGCTTAATGGAATGTTTACTCCGGGGCAAACAGTTCTTGTTCTAAATTGTGGCACCGGTGAAGATGTTATTCACCTGGCCAGGCAGGGCATAAATGTTTTAGCATCGGATAACTCGGAAGAAATGATCAAGTTTGCAAAAATTAAAGTGAATCAAGCCGGTTTAAATCATATGGTTGAATTCAGGCAGATAAATTTTGATAAACTTGATTACAGCCTTTCCTCTGGAGAAACGTTTGACGGGATAATATCTAATTTTGGTGGAATAAATTGCTCCTCAGACATATCGCAGGTAGTAAAAAATATTGCAGATTATCTGCGGCCGGGTGGCAAGCTCTACCTTTGTATAATGGGGCAGTTCGTACCATGGGAGTGGTTATACCTGGGGGTAAGAGGGAAGTATAAGAGGATTTATCATAGATTCAGAGGTAGCTGTATATGGAGAGGACAGGAAATAAAGTATTATTCCCCGGCTGAAATCGAGACGTATTTGTCGATACATTATCGATCTACTCAATGTAGTGGGCTTGGGTTTCTCATTCCTCCCAGTTATGCAGGAAAATTGTTCTCAAAATTCCCCCGTGTTTTTTATTTTTTGAACTGGGTTGAGAAACATTTAGAAACTTTTTTCCCAATTCCTTTGCTTAGTGATCACTTTGTTTTTAAATCAATAAGAAAGTGAAACATTCCCGCGATTGGCAAGGAATATGTCCTGTCTGTAAATCAGAAATAGGAACCCTGACATGGCCGGGAAAGAATATTGATTGTGGTGATTGTCTGGAATCATTTAAATCAATAGAGGGGATTTATCAGCTTATACAACCAGGGCGTCTCAATGCCTATAAGCAGTTTCTGGACGATTATACCAGCATAAGAATTGCAGAAGGCCGGGGTGATCATGGCCATGATTACTATTGCCGACTGCCAGAGCCCACTGTGTCGGACCCATTATCATGGCAATGGAAAATCAGAAGTAAGAGCTTCAAAACCCTGGTATCTGTACTGGATCTGGAATCTACCAGGCAACGCAGAATCCTTGATCTGGGTGCCGGAGTGGGGTGGTTGTGTCATCGTGTGGCATCATTGGGGCATTACCCCATAGCAATTGATATCAACATGGATGAAATGGATGGACTCAGGGCAGGAAGGTTTTATGACAGGAGCTGGCCCTGCATACAGGCTGAATTCGATAACTTGCCCATCCAGAATGAACAGGCAGATTTGGCCATATTCAATGCGAGCTTACACTACAGCACAGACTATTACGGTACTCTGAAAGAAGCACTAAGGGTCCTGAGGGGGGATGGGCAGTTAGTGATAATCGATTCACCAATATACAGACGGCCCGACAGTGGTATCAATATGAAGTTACAACGACACGAATTTTTTAATAAGGTATACGGTTTTAGATCTGACAGTATTGACAGTATTGAATTCCTGACCTGGGGAATGCTTGAAGAGTTGGAGAAAAAACTCGAAGTAAAATGGAGGATAATCAGGCCATGGTATGGATTACGATGGGCTATGCGCCCGCTGACATATGCAGTTAAAGAATCGCGCGAAGCATCAACATTTGCAATTTTAATGGGAACCCGGGCCTGATGAATAAATTGACATCCTTGCCTGCAAACGACGATATGGTTAAACAACTACCAATCATGGTTTTAATGCTTAAATCAGATTGCAACTGTCGCTGCACGATGTGTGATATCTGGAAAGGAAATTCCAGCGAGTCACTGGAATATGATGGTGTTAAGGATCTGGTGAAGCAACTTCAATCTCTAGATACACATGAGATTGTACTCAGTGGCGGCGAGCCATTGATGCACAGGGAAATCGAGTCGGTTTGCAGGTTATTGTCGACAATGAATTTCAGAGTCACCCTGATTACTACAGGATTGTTACTCAAACGTCATGCGCAATGGATTAGTAAATATATCGATCAAATATACATCAGTCTTGATGGACCAGAAAAAGTACATAATTCTATCAGGAACATTCCAGGTGCTTATGTAAAAATTAAAAAAGGTGTGGAAGCAGTCCGGCATTACAGACCGGACATTAATATTGGAGCACGTTGTACCATACAAAAACAAAATTACAGGTATATCGGTGATACTGTCGATGCAGCCAGGGAGTTGGGTATGAACACCATCAGTTTCCTGGCAGCAGATGTCAAGGCTGAAGTTTTTGGCAGGACCAGTGACTGGAAAGATAACGGGATTGCCCTGACCGGTACAGAGCTTTCTGAGCTTGAAGATATTCTTCAGCAATTTTTCATAAATTATAAAAATGATTTTGATTCAGGATTTATAGTTGAAGATAGAAATAAATTACAGACAAAACTACTAGATTATTATCACGCCCTCAGTACGGACAGGAATTTCCCCGGGGTGGATTGTAACGCACCATGGGTTTCAGCAGTCGTAGAAACAAACGGAAAAGTAAGGCCCTGTTTTTTTCATAAACCCTATGATGAAGCTCTGGATAATAAATCCGTCAATGAGATCATTAATTCTGATACGGCAAAAAAATGGAGAAAAGAACTGGACGTCAAAACCAACGATATCTGTCGAAGCTGTGTTTGTTCGCTTTCGTATGGCGTATGAGCACACAAAATATTGTGCGGTTATTCGTCTGTAGAACGTGTCCGATAATTATAGCCTGCAACGATCAGTATTAAGTATTTGTATTATTATTCATTAATCATATTGAGTCAGTTAGATTTGAGTCCGTCACTGAACATCGTTTTTATCACCCCGGGAGGTGTGGACAGGAGTGGCCGTGAAAGGGTCATACCACACTTTTTATGGCTGCTTGAAAAGCTCTCGTTAAATCATAATGTAAAAGTGATAAGTTTATTTCAGTATGATTCTGCCTGTGAATATTCACTTAACGGCATACAGATTTCTGTTCCCGGGAAGATACGGCAAGACTGGAAAACTGATAAGGAACCCGGGACAGTATTGAATGATTTGTACGAAGCATGTATCGCATACCTGGATCCTGCTGAACCGGTTGACATTGTCCATGGCTTGTGGGGATTTCAGGCCGGTTGGATTGCCACCAGAATTGCATCTTCGTTAAAGATTCCTTCTGTAGTGAGTTTGATGGGAGCCGAGTTTGTATCTTTTCCGGACATCAAATATGGTGGGCAGTACTGGGAACATCAACGGTTGACATTAAATGATACTTTAAAAAATGCCACTGCATTAACTGTTGCAAGTCACTTTATGCAAGATATGGCTTCCGCATACAGTATAGAAACTGATTACATACCTTTTGGCGTACATGAGTCCTGCTTTCAGGACAACGGGGCACTGGATATTCCAACCTGGCGACTCCTGACTGTTGCGAGTATAAATAGAATAAAGGATTTTTTTACCTTGATTGAGGCCTTCAGGATAGTTGTTGATGAAATCAATGATGTTCAACTGGATATTATTGGTGAAGATGTCATGGATGAGGAAATACAGGCGTTATCTGACAGATTATGTCTGACTAATCATGTTAACTTTCATGGATTCCTGCCAAATGACGAGATACGGAAATATTTCCAGAGGGCACATCTGTATGTGGTTACCTCGATAAACGAAACCGGACCAATAGCCATGCTGGAAGCTGCGGCTTGTAAAGTAGCAACTGTGGGAACCAAAGTTGGATATGTATCTGACTGGGACGGTAAACGCTCACTGGCTGTGGAGTCCCAGAGCCCTGGTAAGCTTGCAGTGCAGATAATCTATCTGATAAAGCACGAACCAGTCCGAAAAAATCTCGGTATGGCCGCATATAAATGGGTTCGGGAGTATGATGTAAACTGGACTTCTAACAGACTAACTAAACTTTATCTTGACCTGATAAATAATCATATGGATTAAACTGGGTGTCACATAGTATTCAAGCAGTGGTAACAGTTCATTACCTTATTTTTCACAAATATATTTAAAACGTTTAATCAGGCAGGGAGAATGGGACCCTCTCCCTTTATGTGAACCCGGAATTGCTTTGCATTTTAGATAGCACTTACTCGTAACAGGGACTAAAAGCAAGATGGAAAAACTGATTTTTAGAGGTCTTTAGCGGGATAATCCCTGTCTGTTTCAATGGTAATTAACTATATCTATGATATACAATGATTTACACTCAATTGGCATTATGAATCGGGATAGCTAATTTGAAAACACATAATATTCTTGTCCTTTTGACTGCTTGTGCAATATTGTCCTTGTTCTTGCCAGATGTCGCCTATGCCCAGGCAACGCAGAATCAGGCAGGCACATATATCGGCACCCAGGTTTGTTCGTCCTGCCACAATGACCTTTCAGATCACTGGTCCCATACAGTGCATTCAAAGATTTTCATGAATAACCCGGGAAATGAAATTGAGCGCCGGGGCTGTGAATCATGCCATGGCCCCGGCTCAGAGCATATAATAGATCCAACGGCGGTGGATAAAATAATCAGGTTTTCCCAAAATGCACCAAGCCCAACCGGGGAACAGAATCGATCATGTCTCCAGTGTCATGCCGGCGGAAATCGAATCCACTGGTCAAGCTCAATACACGAAAGTAATGATTTGGCCTGCGCTGATTGTCATAACCCGATGGCAAACTTCTCCTCTGTTAATCTACTGGTGCAAAACAATATTAATGAGACCTGTTTCATGTGTCACAAGGAACAACGTAGCCAGTTTAACAGGCGATCACATATGCCGTTGAATGAAGGTAAAATGTCATGCACTGACTGCCATAACCCCCATGGCAGTAATACGGATAGCCTGCTGAAAACTGATAATGTGAATCAGACCTGTTTTCAATGCCATGCGGAAAAAAGAGGTCCTTTCCTCTTTGAACATGCCCCGGTAACCGATAATTGCCTGAACTGCCATGAACCCCATGGTTCGAACCATGAAAAATTACTGCTTACAGCCCGCCCAATGTTATGTCAGCAGTGCCACACATCCATCGGGCATATGAATGACCTGTTTACATCAGGAAATCTTGCAACGGGTAGTCGCCCGGACATACGCCTAATTGGGAGAAGTTGCCAGAATTGTCATACGCAGATCCATGGATCCAACCATCCGGCAGGATCAAAATTCCAACGGTAGTATCCATATCAAATTCATCAGATGAAAATTAACGTCCATATATGTAAATTTCCCATTCATGCATTGATATGTATTATTTTAACACCCGGGTTACTTCAATCTGCTGAGTTACCGGAAAGATCAAATCATCTCAATTCCGGGGTATCTTCGAAAGGGAGCCTGGTGGCAAAGAGTGACTTTAACAAGTTCCAGGAAAGATTAAGAACTCCCGGTGGTTTTCTGATACCCGATGCCCCTGAACAGCAGTCCTTAAAATCTGTCTCTGACAGTGAGTGGTTATATTCACTATCTATTAATGCCGGGTACATTAATGCTTCCGGTAATGAAAATTCTGCCCAGTTTAAAGAATACGGGGACTGGGATAATGGACTCGTTTTGAAACGATTTTCAGGTGTACTTGAAAATCCCGGGACTGCCCACTACTTCAAGTTAGGCGGTGGGAGTTTGGGCAGAAACGATCAGTTTTTGAATTTTTCTTCCGGTAAATATGGAAAATATAATTTTTCCCTGGCGTTTGATGCTACGCCTCATGATTTTGCAAATAATGCCCAGGTGCTTTGGGATGGCGCAGGAAGCAATATCCTTACATTGCCAGACGGCCTCGTCCCCGGAAACAGTACGGCAGCAGATGTCACTATGGCGCTTCAGGTGATTGATGGTTCTGATATAAAACTTGAAAGGGACAAGCTCAGTGTTGCTTTTGACGTCGATTATCTACCAACTCTGAATTTCCATGCTGAGGGTTCTGTCGAATGGCGGGATGGTGGCAGGCCTATTGGTGGAGGATTTTCCTATCCTGGTTCCGGCCAGGTCACTGAAATAATTGAGGCGATAGATTACACGACCTATGAAATCAATTTAGGTCTCGCATACAGCGGTACAGGCAGGCAGCTGAATTTTTCGTATACGGGATCCCTGTTCGTAAATAATTACAGCGCCCTGACGTGGGAAAATCCAGGCGTTTCACCGTTTACGGCATATGCACCGCGAAGGGGCCGTTATGCGCTTGCACCTGACAACGAGTTTCATAATTTTAGAGGTGATTTTGTAACCAAATTACCATTCTGGAATAGTAGGTTAACTGTAGTGTCATCGTATTCTATTTCAAGCCAGAATGATCTATTGATTCCTCCAACAATCAGCTCTGGAACGATTACAAGCGGGCCCAGTACCATTAATCTCAATCTTTGGAATACGGTTGAGGCACTTTCCACAGACAGGGCCAATGCAGAAATAAGAAATTTGAATTTACAGTCAAGAATTATTTTAAACCCTGTCAGGAAAATAAGGTTAAGGGGCGAAGTAAAATATACTGATAGGGACAACAGGACAGATTATACAGCATTAAATCCACTTACCGGGGAGTATGGATATATTGTAATGGATGGTGGCCTGGATGCATTAGCACCATCCCTGACAGGTATTTATAATCCTTTACGTCCGGGAAGCCGGGTCAGGTTTAAAAATATTCCTTTTGACAAAGACACATTCCTGATTACTGCAGGGGTGGATTACCTGGTGACCAATAAACTGAAGATGGGTTTGAGATATTATCGGGACCATCAGGATTATCGTCACAGGGAAGTGGATAAACTAATCGAGGACAGAATTAAGCTTAACCTTGTTTATCGGGACCGTAAAATAGGCACGCTCAGGACGTCATATGAATACCGTGACAGGGATAGTGATGGTTATAATTTTAACCCGTACGAGGAATTCTATACTTCGTCGTTACCTGCTTATATACCTCGCCTTGCAGATGGCGATGATCCTCATACGTTGAGTGATTTGCGGAAGTATGACGTCGCAAGCAGAAAGAAACATACATTAAAAGGCAAATACAATTCTATCATTGTTGAAAATCTTGATCTTACACTAACCGGTCAATATTCAGATGAAAATTTTGATGCACAGTATGGATTAAGGGAAAAAGATTCATTATCTGCAAACCTGGATTTGAACGTATATATGGGTTTAAATAAAAGTATATATGCTTATTACTCATTTCAATCCAGCAAAAGTTATTATGCAAATATAAATAATGCAGGCGGGGCATTTTCTGATCCATTTGCCGGTGGACCCCGGTATCCTCTGGATCGTGCGTGGACTGGAAGTGCGAGGGAAAAAAACAATAGCATTGGGGCAGGGATTAATTTTGGTGTTGACGATGTATTAATTAATCTGAGTTATACGTACATCAGGTCCAGGTCCAGGTTTCAATATAATTTTAATTCAACTGCAGCTTTTAATAATACATTAACCGAACAGGAAGTTGGCACCGGGTTTCCCGACCAGATATTCAGCAATCATCACCTGCAATCAAACATAACGTGGTCGGTTCGAGAAAATACAAAACTGAATTTTCTCTACAGGTATGAGACTGAAAAAGTAAGTGATTTTCATTACCAGGGGATAACAAATTCTATTGTTGATGACTCAATTCTGTTGCTTGCCTTGCCGGAAAATTTTAATAGTCATGTGGTAGGGTTATTTATTGAGAACAATTTTTGAACTAATTTGAAATTATTATAATAAATGGGCAAGAAAAATTTTTTATCCGTAATCGTTATATGTTACAACATGATCCGGGAGGCCCCTCGAACGGTCTATTCATTATCGAAAAAATATCAGAAAAGAATAAGACTGGAAGATTATGAAATTATCGTCATAGATAATAACTCTAGCGAACTGCTTAACAAGGAAGAAATAGAAGGAATTGGTCCCAATATTACCTATTATTACCATGAATCCGGATCTGCCTCGCCCGTGAGTTCAATTAATTTTGGTATAGGGAAGTCCAAAGGTGAATATGTCGGCATCTTGATCGACGGGGCCCGTATCGTAAGTCCAATGGTCCTTAACTGGGCGTTATATTCGCTGTAGACTCTTTATAATCCGTTTGTATCAACATTGAGCTGGTATTTGGGTGAAGATCAATAGTTTATATCTGTTCCAAAAGGCTATTCCAGGGAATATGAAGATCAACTACTGGATGAAATTGACTGGAGATCCAATGGTTACAAGTTATTCTCCATATCAACATTTGCAGGCTCATCGAAGCCGGGTTTTTTTTAGTCAATTTCAGAAAGCAATGGTGTATTTTTAAGTAAAAATTTATATGAACGTGTTGGTAGATATGATCCCGAATTTGATCTGCCAGGCGGCGGTCTATGCAACCTGGATTTTTATAAACGGGCCGTCGAATTCCCGGAAGTGACTCATGTAATATTATTGGGAGAAGGGACATTTCACCAGCACCACTATGGTATCACCATGAGCAGTCGTTCAATTGATGTCATAAACTTGCTCGACAAGTACCATGATCAATATAAGGAAATAAGGAAAAGTGAATTTACCAGCCCAAAAACTAATCCGGTTTTTGTTGGAAATATTCCAGATAGTGTATTGCCATTTATTCAGGAATCTATTGTCAATGCTACCGATAACAATCCTACTTGTGAATAAAGTTTTAGTTAGTCGAGATATTTTATTCTGATGAATGATAATACATATGCAAGCAATAATGGTGAACTTGTTCTACTTTCTACCCGCCAACATATGGGCCGGGAAACGGCGGAAAAAATCAGTCTGTTATTTAAAACAGAACTGGACTGGAAAAAAATAGTTTCAATTGCAAAAAGAAACAAAGTCGTTCACCTGGTAGATAAAACCATGACCGAACACTTTGACGGCATGGTTGATTCAGAAGATTTGCAGGCACTTACTGATGAATCGCAGGTGCATTTTAAAAGTAATGAGGATAGTCTTGATTTGTTATTGGATATCAAGACACTGTTGTTGTCTGAAAGCATCCCCGTCATTTTCTTTAAGGGTATTATCTTTGCCCATGTGTATAACAAGGACTATAAATTTCGAACACAGGGCGATATTGACATACTGGTCAGACCGGAAGATTTCCTGAAAGCAAGGGATATACTAGTAAGAAATGGTTTTGAGTCTGTTTATTTCGGTCATGCTGAAGTGTCAACTGTCCAGGCACAACTGGGCAGGAGCGACAGGCGAGCCAGCGTTGACTTGCACTATGGGGTCACCCCCCAGTACCAGCAGACCAATATGGATGAGGCATTAAGCGGAAGTAAATTTGACAAAAAATACCGTAATAAAATCGTCAAAAACCGTACCTACTGGTTTTGTCAATTTCAAACTGAAGAAATCTGGAAACGCAAAATCCAGATTGAGATAGAAGGCGAAACCATTACCACGCTGTCCCACGAAGATACGCTCCTGGTGGCTGTCATTCATGCGGCAAAAGAAAACTGGAGATCGATGAGCAGAATAAGTGATATCACTGCGATTATAGAAACAAGCGGAAACCTGAACTGGGAAATTATCTATGAAACGGTAAGTGGATTGGGCTTTTTAAAAAAGTTTTATCTCGGTATCAGGTTAGCAAACGAGATGTATGATGTTGAATTGCCTGTAAATGTAATCAGGATGATGAATAAACATGGTTCAAAGTATCTCGCCAGACAGATTATCTTTAGACTGACCCTGGATAACTTTACTGTTGATATGGAAGAATTCAGGCGAATCGTTGCAATTATGACGATGGATTCAATCACAGATTTTTTCAGGTACCTGCAATATGTATTCAATACTCCGGCGGGTCCAACCGGCAAGGAGATAACCCAGGGAAATTTCCTGGGCTTTTTAAAGGTATTATCCGGTCAATATATACGGAAATTTCTATCCCGCTAACCCCATCTATCTGGCAATAATACCTTCAATACGACAAAAAGTTATGTAACTAACTGATTTCAATATAATTTGCCGGATTATGCATAAGGTTTTATACTCGGGTATATATGGTGCAGCTGTCACTATCAGGAAATCCAGGAGACACTTATCCAATGCAAATGGTCATTCGGTTATTTATTTTATTTTTTCTCACATTTAGCGTTGTATGTAATTCACAAGACAGAAATAGTGATCAGGCTGGAGATTTCGTAAGGTATGAAACCCTCGTCAGCCAGTATTGCGTAACCTGTCATAACGATACCTTACGCACAGCAGGGTTTTCACTTCAGCAGGCAGATCTCACCAATATGGGTGAATATGCCGAGACCTGGGAAAAAGTCCTGCGTAAGGTCAAGGTCAAGACCATGCCTCCATCAGGTATGCCGCGGCCAGATGATGCTACTTATAAGGCCTTTGCTGATTTTCTCACCACCAGCCTTGATAGGCATGCTTTAGATAATCCAAGGCCAGGTGTTGCGGCAATTCGTCGCCTGAACCGTACCGAGTACTTCAACGCAATTCGTGACCTGCTGGCGGTTGAAATCAATGACAGTACTATCCTGCCCGCCGATGACACCATGTACGGGTTTGACAATGTGGGAGCGGTTCTAACTTTATCACCCATGTTGACGGAGCAGTATATAACCGCAGCACGGAAAATCCGTTACCAGGCCCTGGGCCATCCGGATATGCCACCGGAGTTTTTTACCTACAATGCCCCAAGGTATTTAATGCAGGAAGACTGGGTCAGTGATGACCTGCCGTTTGGTTCACGGGGTGGGATGTCAATACAACATCATTTTCCCATGGATGGGGAATATGTCCTGCAGATCCGGTTACAAAAAAATTCCAGGGATTATATTCGTGGGTTGGTGCATATTCCTCATGAAATAGATATCCGCCTGGATGACAAGCAAATCGCAAGGCTTTCAGTCGGTGGCGAAAAGTTTGGAAAATCATCGGGGATGTTTTCCTCCAGTGCCCAGGGGCACCCTGATCAGGAACAATATGAAAGATACAGTGATGAAGCATTGGAAGTTCGTTTCAATGCAAAGGCCGGCACAAGAAAAGTCTCCGTTGCATTTCTGAAGAAACTGGCCTTGCCTGAAGAGCCTTCATACAGCCAGATGTCTATCATTGATTATGCCCAGCTCAAGGCCGGAGTCCCCGGTATAGGCACCATCAGGATAGGTGGTCCTTATAATTCCACGGTCTCAACGGAATCTGAGACGCATAAGAAGATATATGTCTGTACCCCCAGAAATGACAGGGACACAAACTGCGCAGAAAAGATTATCTCCAACCTCGGCAGACTGGCTTATCGCCGGACGTTAACCCGTCTGGAGCTGGATGGGCTCATGGAATTTTTTCAGCAGGGCCAAAGGGCCGGCGGGTTTGACGAGGGCATTGGTCTTGCCATGGAAAGGATCCTGGCCGGGCCAAAATTCCTGTTTATCATCGAGCAGGCACCCGAAGAGGTCAATGAAGGTGATATCTTTGCTATCTCTGACCTGGAACTGGCGACCCGGTTGTCCTTGTTCCTGTGGAGCACCATGCCGGATGATGAATTGCTGAGCGTGGCGGAGTCCGGGCAACTGCGTAAATCACAAGTCCTCAAACAGCAAATTCTGCGCATGCTTGGCGACCCCCGTTCACGGACCTTGGTAAATAACTTCGCAGCGCAATGGCTGACGCTTGGCAGGCTGAATGCCTCTGCACCTAATGGCGAGATATTCCCTTATTTTGACGATAATCTGAGGCAGGCCTACCGTACGGAAACGGAGATGTTTTTTGATTACGTATTTCGAAACGACAGGCCACTACTGGAATTGCTTGATGCAGATTACACCTTTGTAAACGAAAGGTTGGCAAAGCATTATGGTATTCCTGATGTGTTTGGCAATCATTTTAGAATGGTGGAGTTAACAGATGGTACCCGTGGGGGCTTGCTGGGACAGGGCAGTATCCTGACGGTGACGTCCTATGGGAATCGAACCGCACCTACCATACGCGGTAAATGGATCCTGGAAAACATACTGGGGGCACCACCGCCACCGCCACCAGCCAATGTCCCGGGGCTGCTGGATAAGAATGACGAAGGGAAGGTGCTGAATATGCGCCAGCAAATGGAACAGCACCGGGCAAATCCCGTGTGTGCCAGTTGCCACAAGGTCATGGATCCCCTGGGTTTTGCGCTGGAAAATTACGATGCCATTGGTAAATGGCGTACCATAGATGCCGCTTCCAAAGAACCGATTGATGCCTCCGGGGCGTTGCCCGATGGCACGCCATTTATTGGCTTGGCAGGCCTTAAGGAAGTATTAATGGAGAAGCGCCAGTATGATTTTATCATGACCGCCATTGAAAGAATGCTAACTTACTCGCTTGGAAGGGGAATAGATCACCGGGATGCCCCCGCCATGCGCGAAATTATGAGACAGGCAGAACCGGACAATTATCGATTATCTTCTATAATTATGGCAATCATTGAGAGTATGCCATTTCAGATGAGGAGGGCACCTAGCCATGATGATATTTAAAAAATCCATTCCACGCAGAACGTTCCTACGCGGGGCCGGCGCAAGCATTGCCTTGCCAGTACTTGACGCCATGTTTCCGGCACTGGCTTCAACAAAGGCAGCAATGGAGGTCCCCAGACGGTTTTCCATTGTTTATATCCCCAATGGGGTCAACATGGCCCATTGGACGCCAAAGCAAACCGGTAAATCATTCGAGATCACACGTGCTATCAAACCATTGGCCAGTTACCAGGACAAGATGCTGATGTTGACTGGTCTCAGTAATACACCAGGTGATGCATTACCAGGTGAAGGTGAAACCGCACCCCATGAACGGGCGGGCGGGGTTTTTCTTACCGGAGTCCATCCCTTAAATGAAGGTCGCACAGGCGTATCTATTGACCAGATCATTGCCCGGGAACTGGGCAAAAAGACCCAGTTGGCCTCCCTGGAAATGGGGCTGCATACCAAGGATGTGATTGGAAATTGTGAAAAAGGCTGGAGCTGCGCCTATTTGAGTACGCTTTCCTGGCGAACGCCAACCACCCCGATGCCTATGGAATACCGTCCCCGTGCTGTTTTCGAACGGCTTTTTGGTGGCAGTAGTAGTACTGACAGGGGCGCACGCATGGAGCGCATAAACAAGGAAAAAAGTATCCTTGATGATATTACCCGTGAGGCCCGGCAAATGATGAATTCATATGGGCCAAACGACAAGGCCAGATTAACTGAATACCTGGACGGGATGCGTGACGTTGAACGACGGATTCAATTGGCAGAACAACAATCTTCCCGTGAATTGCCAACGATGGAACGTCCATCAGGGGTACCTAATGATTTTGTCGATCACCTGAAATTGATGTTTGACCTTCAGGTCCTGGCATTCCAGACAGACATGACCCGCATGATTACCTTCATGACGGCACCGGAACAGAATAACCGCACTTATGGGCAGATCGGCGTGCCCGATGTACACCATTCTGTTTCCCATCACCGGGATGATCCCTCTAACCTGGAAAAATTAGCCAGGATCGATGAGTACCATTCCCAACTGTTCAGCTATTACCTGGACAAGTTGCATAATACCCAAGATGTTGACGGATCTTTACTGGACAATATGATCGTTATGTATGGCGCGGGAATGAGTGATGGTAATCAACACCTGCTACATAATCTGCCTATCATGCTGGTAGGGGGTGGTTCCGGACAACTTAAAGGCGGCCGGCACATCAAGTACAAGTTAGATACACCCATGTCGAATTTATATCTTTCCATTCTGGACAAGCTGGATATCCCGCTTGAGAAGTTTGGAGACTCCACGGGTAAATTAAATCTTGCGGCAACGGCATAACTGGGCTGCATAGTTAAGGAGTTTGCATTGAAACAGGAATTTATTAATGGGTTATTTAGACTCGTTCTTATTTCACTTCTGGTATTTTCAAGCCATGTATCAGCAGGCACGTCGCTGGTCGAGTCTGCCAAACTCAATGACCTGGCAAGTGTAAAGGCCTTACTGACAAACGGTGTGGATGCAAACTCGAGCAATGCTGATGGTTCGACGGCGCTGCATTGGGCGGTATTACGTAATAACGACGAGATGGTCGATAGCCTGATTTCGGCCGGGGCCAATCCGAACCCAGCCAACGAATACGGCGCTACACCGCTCTGGCTGGCCTGCAACAATAAAAGTGATGAAATGATCCAGCGGTTACTGGATGCCGGTGCCGATCCCAATGCATCCATGTGGTCTGGCGAATCACCGTTAATGAAATGTTCCCTGACAGGTGCAACCAATGCGGTCGCGGCACTACTGAAGGCAGGTGCCTATGTTGATGCAGTCGAATCCGTCCAGGGGCAGTCCGCATTGATGTGGGCGGCAGCTAAAGGACATTCGGATGTTGTCAGATTACTGATTGATAATGGTGCAGATATCTCTGTAAAAACCATTGCGACAGCCGACAAGCTGCCGCATTCCTGTAATACGTGTGAATGGAAAAAATCCAGTGGTGGATTTACGCCATTACTATTTGCTGCAAGGTCTGGGGATATTGCAACCATCCGTTTATTCATGGAGGCCGGTGCCGATCCCAATGAATCAACGCTTGAACATGGTAATTCTCTGGTTATTGCGGCGGCAGGCGGGCATTACGATTTAGCCCTGTTCCTGTTACAAATGGGGGCCGACCCTGATTCAAGTGACGATACCGGGTTGACAGCACTGCATCATGCCGTGGGCGGTGGACTGGCATTATTAAATGGTGTCATATATGACGGTGTGTACCGGATCCAACCAGAAAATGATCTGGAGCTTGCCAGGGCATTGCTTGATGCTGGTGCCAACGTCAATGCACAAATCAGGCAGGATCATTTACTGGGGCCGGACGGGACGCCTTTCAGCATGACAGGGGCAACACCCTTACTTCTGGCCGCGACATCGGCTGATGTTGATATGATTGGTTTACTGAAAAAATATGGCGCAGACCCGAGTTTGAGTGCCAAAGGCAATGTGACACCGCTGATGGCCTCTGCCCAGGCCGCCTGTACCGGTACCTGCGCCTACCAGGAGGGTGGTAATGTCGCCAATACGGAGGCGGTGCAACAAGCATACCGTGCGACAAAGGCTATTTATGAAATGGGTGGTATAGATATTGATGCCACCAATAATACAGGTAGAACGGCGTTGCATATCGCGGCTTTTACCGGTTCGGACATCGTCGTCCAGTATCTGGCTGAGAAGGGTGCCGATGTAAACCGCAAAGATAATCGTGGTGAAACGCCCTGGACCATGGCATCAGGAATGACAACCAATATTGGTAGCCGGGGGTTATATGGCCACCATGACAGTACTGCAGAGTTACTATTAAAGCTTGGCGCCAAGGTCATTACCATGGAGCAACTGGAAGAAGACACCCCGCCATATGCTGGTGCCGGCCTTTAAAATTAATTTACTTTTTTTTCTTCTACTGTCTACTGCGGTCATTCCGGTTGCCAGCCAGATAACTGATAACGCCCAGCAGGCCAAAGTCAAATCCAGACAGCTTGCTCCCGCCCAGTATGAGGTCACCTGTTTTGAATCTGCTGAATATTGTGCTGAGGAATTCAAACGCTTATGTCCAGGTGGACACAGGGTTGGTGGCTATTTCAGGAATCAGTTTGACCATGGCCAGATTACAGCGGTGATTACCTGTCAGGAAAACAATTGATTACATTAAATGCAGTTTTTTATCTGGTAATAATCACTTCACAAACCCCGGTGAAAGTTGTTAACTGTACTCAATAATTAATTGTCCTTTTGATCATGGAACATCAAATCAATAAAAATCCAGGTATACAGGTGCTCAATGCCATTGCCGCATTTATTATTGTCGTGGCGGGGATGAAGGCTGCCTCTTCAATTGTCGTGCCATTTTTGCTTGCCATCTTCATTTCCATTCTTGCAGCATCCCCCATGTTATGGTTGCAGAACAGGGGTTGGCCACTTTGGGCAGCGTTAACCACGATCATCACGGCAGTCATAGCAATAATGACTTTGTTGGTCTTGTTGCTGGGTACTACGCTGGATGATTTTACCCGCGAACTTCCCAACTACCAGTCCCGGTTACGGGAGATAGTTGCGGGTGTTGTCGATTGGGCAGAGGGTCGCGGCCTGGACGTTTCAGCAGAACGGGTCAGGGAAGTTTTTGACCCGGCACGGGCAATTGGTATCGTTAATAATATCCTCGGCGGGGTGACCAACCTGTTGGGGAATGCGTTTCTTATTCTGTTTACGATTATTTTTATGTTGGTAGAGGCCGCCAGTTTCCCGCGTAAAATTGTCAGGATTACCGGGGGTAAAATCTCAAGCACCTACAATGAAATTTTATTGAAAATACGTAAATACATTGCTGTTAAGACCCTGATCAGCGCGGCTACTGGCCTATGTATCGGCATCCTCACCTACCTGATGGGTGTAGATTTTCCAATACTGTGGGGAATTATTGGATTTCTTCTCAACTATGTTCCTACTATTGGTTCAATCATTGCATCGGTGCCGGCCTGCCTGATCGCATTGGTACAACTGGGTATCTGGCCAACACTGTTTACTGCCATGGGATATTTTGCAATCAATACCGTATTTGGAAACCTGATTGAGCCAAAGGTCATGGGTAAGGCCATGGGACTTTCAACCCTGGTGGTGTTTTTATCGTTGGTATTCTGGGGTTGGGTGCTGGGTCCCATAGGTATGTTACTGTCAGTCCCATTAACAATGGTGGCGAAGATTGCCCTGGAACAGAACCCACAGACCATGCCCATTGCTATTCTGCTCGATGCTGATAAACCAGTGGATAATTAATAGTCACTATGTAACAAAAATAAATTTCCATAGAATCAAGTAAAAAGCATGTGGGAAATTAATGAGTGGAAATTTAACTGCCTGGATTGGTATTTTGGTCGGTTGGCCATTTGTGATTGTTGGGATGATCCTGTCAATCCTTGCAATTATTAAAACCGCGCCACGGACATTTTTTTTAGCCGCCATTTTCTTTTTGCCGATGAGTTTTTATCTGTCGGGTTCCAATTCCTGGATGGGAAAATCTGCAATGCTGATATTGCCAGTGACCTTGTTATGCTGGTACACGTTAAACAAGGGTTTTATTAAAACCACCATCATGCTTATTTCATCAATACTTATCTATTATTCCTATATCGGTTATGTAGTTGTATTGTCCTCTTAAAATACAACAATACTTTGTTGTATTCGTAGCATTTCTAACAAATTCTCCTCTCATTGGATGTTATGACTAATAAAAATCAGTAAATTTGTTTATCATGGATTAAATACATAGAGTACATTTCCAGGGGAGGTCTGTTATGAGTGTCGGTCGTCGTGACTTTTTAAAGTTGGTGGCCGGAGTAGGTGCCACGCAATCAATTTCATTAGTATCAACTCCCAGTTTATTTGCCCAGTCATTGCCCGCTGAGATTACCGCCATGACTGCTTCACAGTTATCTATTGCGATTAGATCCAGGCAGGTGAGTTGTGTGGAAGTTATGCAAGCCTATCTCGATAGAATTCATAAAATAAACCCTGTCTATAATGTTATTGTCAGCATGGTAGAAGATGATTTGCTCATCGAGCAGGCGAGATTTGCAGACCAGGCGTTGAGTAAGGAAGAATACTGGGGCTGGATGCATGGTATGCCCCATGCGGTGAAAGACCTGGCCAATGCCCGGGGGCTTGAGACCAGTTATGGATCACCTTTATTTGCCGGCACGATTGCAGAAAATGATGATATTCATGTCTCGCGCATCCGTGGTCAGGGGGCCATCTTTATTGGTAAGACCAATGTCCCGGAATTCGGGCTGGGGTCTCAGTCCTATAATACTGTTCATGGAACAACAAAAAATGCCTATAACCCTGCACTGACCTCCGGTGGAAGCAGTGGTGGTGCTGCATCTGGCATGGCATTACAGGTACTACCCACCGCAGATGGAAGTGACATGATGGGTTCCCTTAGAAATCCAGCAGGATTTAATAATGTGGTGGGTTTCAGACCCAGCCAGGGTCGAGTACCAGCAACACCCAGTGATCTCTTTTATCATCAATTATCAGTCAATGGCCCCATGGGCCGGAATGTGGAAGATACCATCCGGTTGTTAAATACCATTGCCGGTTTCGATGCAAGATCGCCATTAAGTCTCAAGGATACTATTCCGGATTATGAATCCTTCAGAAAGTCACATTTTCTTGATTATCGAATTGGCTGGATGGGTAATTATGAAGGATACCTGGCAACTGAACCTGGTGTGATTGATATATGTGAACGGGCATTAGCGCGACTGGATCAGTTTGGAGTCATTGTAGAAAATTGTCAGCCGGAATATGACATGGCCAGGCTCTGGCAGACATGGCTCACTTTCAGGCACTGGTCACAGACAGGACGGCAGGCGCAGTACCATGATCCACAAATAAAAAGGCAGTTTAAACCGGAACTGGTCTGGGAGATTGAAGGGAGTTTTGATATTTCAGGTGAGCGACTTTCCAGGGCCGCGGTAGACCGTGCTGACTGGTATCGGGCATTGCATAAATTGTTCCAGAAATACGATATCCTGGCACTACCCAGTGCACAGGTCTTTCCATTCGATGCAGATATTCATTGGCCGAAAGCCATTAATGGCAGGACCATGGACACTTACCATCGTTGGATGGAGGTGGTGATTGGAGGTACATTGGCCGGATTGCCAGTGGTCAGCTTGCCAGCTGGTTTTAATAACGAAGGCAAGCCAATGGGGATCCAGTTTATCGGCAGGATGGGCAAGGACCAAGAGGTCCTGGAGTTTGCCATGGCCTATGATGTAGTAACTGATTACTTACAGGTACGGCCTGATATTCAGGCCTAAAGAATTATACTCAGGATATGAATAGTCAGAATGGGTGAGCATATCCCTCAACTTCCTGTTCTGGGTATTGGGGCCAGTCTGAGCTTATCGGCAAAGCCGGACCCGGTATCCCTTGTCAACAAAAAACACGGTCCCAGTTTTGTTGAGTATGCAGGATTGGCCGATGTTGATCAGGTGATCGATGAAGTCACCCGCATTAGGAAAACTGGCAAGCCGGTACTTTTTCATCCGTCATATATTAATTTTTGTGGTTCCTACCCAAATTCTGAGCACTGGCTCAAGGCAACTGCCCGGCATATCGAACAGGTGGGGTCACCCTGGTTTGCCCAGGACTGTGCCTATTGTTTCTGGGAAGAGGGTCATGGATATTCCAGTCAGTTTGGCTATTTTATTCCACCCATTCTGAACAAAGCCTCACTCGCCCGGGCCATTGACCGGGTCAAGGAGGTGCAGGACCTGGTGCCGGTAACCGTGGCAATAGAGCCGCCGCCAGTTTCATTCGTGTTGGGTTCAATCCCGGTATTTTCATTTTTTGGCGAGATTGCAGATGCTGCAGACTGCGCATTATTGCTGGATATGGGGCACCTGGTTTCCTATGAGATGGCAAGCGGAATAGCCGTAACGGATTCACTTTCAGAGCTGCCAGTAGAGAGGGTAATAGAAGTCCACGTAGCCGGTGGTCGAATCAAACAGGGTGAATCCGGCCCCATCTATGTGGATGCCCATGAATGTCAGATCCAGCAGGTAACCTGGGAGATGCTGGACAGGATGCTTCCTCACCTGCCTAATGTGAAAGCAGTATGTTTTGAGTGTGAAGGGGTGGATGAAAAAACAGTCATGTCCACTTTGAAACGCATCCGCAACCAGGTCAGGGCCAGTAGTAGTAATGCGGCATTAATATCCATACTGGATCAAATGCAATGAGTTTTGCTGAACAGGAAAGGGCGTTATTTGATCTGTTATTCGATGGGCGCGTCAGGGACAGGTTTTCTCAGGATTCAAATGCAGCCCTTGCTGAATATGACCTTGATGAAGATGAACGACAGGATTTTTCAGTA
This sequence comes from Gammaproteobacteria bacterium, assembly GCA_030835405.1. GTDB lineage: Bacteria > Pseudomonadota > Gammaproteobacteria > Eutrophobiales > Eutrophobiaceae > Eutrophobius. The sequence goes on from JAURPG010000106.1 coordinate 37,245, forward strand.
TTGCGTCAAGATGCGCTTGAAGTTGATGCCTGTATCCGGGTTAACCTGGTGATGTCCCAATTGTGTCGTTCATATCCTATTAGTTTCAGTATCCTGTCATCAATAAACAATGGTATTGAACTGTTAAAAAGTCTAGTCGATGTGACCACCATGCGTTCACCTCATGTCGATAGGCCTGTGGTTTATGGTAAACGCCTGGGTAATGAGTTGGTGCAGTGTGCATTTAATTCAAATAAAGAAAAACAATTATTATCAGCTATATTACAACTGGAACTGGGTATGGCATGGACCGCATCCAGTTTAAAACGAGTCGTGATTGAAAGGGGTGAGCAAGCAGATACGGACTCCGGCTTAGTGGATGACTGGGCAGACAGGCCGGTTACCCTGGCGGAATTTGTGACCGCCGGGTTGTTGCCATTGTCTTATAAAAAGATCAAACGGCGTCTTTGCCCGGTATCTGATAATGAATTATGGCGGTCCCTGACACGTACACCTACATCTTCATCAACATTAAAATCACTGCTTTCAAGAGATGATCCAAGGTTGTTGGTCTCAAGGGCAAAGATTGAGCATATGTCATTCTGCGAGCCCACCGTATCCCATCAGACGACCGAATTAAGTGAAGGTTTTGCCCCACTGTTCCAGCATGTCAATGGCAAAGTGAGCGTGAATGCATTGCTGGCTAATTTAAAACAGTCAGGTGCAGACGATAGTCTGCTCAAAAGTGTTAAATCCGGATTCGAGCAGCTATTAACCAATGGTATGTTACTGACTACTTGATGATATAAATATGGTGCCGGGAAAGGGAATCGAACCCCCACTCAGTTGCCTGAACCGGATTTTGAATCCGGCGCGTCTACCAGTTCCGCCACCCCGGCAATGTAACAGGATGAAAGCCCGCCAAGTATAAGAAAAGTCGAGCCAGTATTAAACCTTTATCCGTACCCTTGTTTTAGAATCTGATAAGATTTTGTCATGAAACGCAGTGAATTTTACTTTGATCTACCCCAGGAGTTGATTGCCCAGCATCCCCTGGAACGTCGCGAGGACAGCCGGTTATTGTATATTTCCCGGAAATCTAACGAACTGAAGGACAGTCAATTCCGACAACTAGCTGATTTACTGGAACCTGGTGATTTACTGGTATTTAATGATAGTAAGGTAATTCCGGCACGGCTATATGGTCATAAGGACAGTGGTGGAAAGGTGGAAATCCTTATTGAACGTATCCTTGACAATAAATCTGTATTGGCCCAGGTCAGGGCCAGTAAGTCACCAGGTAAAGGGACAAGCATATACCTGGATAATAAAAATAATTTTGTTGTCACGGGTAGATCTGGAGAATTCTTTCAACTTCAGGTCGAGGAAGGCAGTGATATTATTTCGCTACTGGAAAAGTTTGGCCATATCCCCCTGCCTCCTTATATTAAACGTGAAGATGCCTCAGAGGATAAAGATCGTTATCAGACAATATATGCCAGCAATCCCGGTGCCGTGGCGGCACCAACGGCCGGTCTGCACTTTTCCAGGGAGATATTTCAGCAATTAAAAAAAAATAATATCAACACAGGATATATAACACTGCATGTAGGGGCGGGGACATTTCAGCCTGTCAGATGTGATGATATAAAAGACCACAAAATGCACAGGGAGTGGTTTTCAGTCAGTGATGAATTAGTCCAACTTGTTGAAGACACCCGGCAGCAGGGCGGCAGGGTCATTGCTGTGGGAACCACTGTGGTCAGAACCCTGGAGTCTGCCGCTCGTGATGGAAAGTTGATTCCAGGGACAGGAGACACAGATATCTTTATATACCCGGGATATAGTTTTCAATTAATCGATGGACTGGTGACAAATTTTCATCTTCCAGAATCGACCTTACTCATGTTGATCAGTGCCTTTGCAGGTAAAAACATGATAATGAAAGCCTATGAGCATGCCATTTTCGAGAAATATCGATTTTTTAGTTATGGGGATGCGATGTTAATACTGTGAGGGGTGAAAAGTAAGGAGTACAATTTAATCCATAAAACCATGTTAGGAGTAGACATTGGAATTTGAAGTACTAGCAACTGACGCACAGGCCCGACGGGGCAGGATGATGTTTGATCGAGGTGTAGTAGATACCCCGGCGTTTATGCCGGTTGGCACCTATGGAACCGTTAAGGCCATGACCCCCGAGGAACTTCGGGAGACTGGTAGTCAGATTATTCTGGGAAATACATTTCATCTGATGTTAAGGCCAGGGACAAATATCATCGAGCAATTTGGTGGTTTACATGGTTTCATGAACTGGTCTGGGCCAATTCTGACCGATTCAGGCGGGTTTCAGGTCTTCAGTCTTGCTGAAAAGCGCAAAATATCTGAGGCAGGAGTGGAGTTTCAATCCCCCATTGACGGTTCAAAAATTTTTCTTGATCCGAAAACGGCCATTTCCGTTCAGCATAGCTTAAATTCAGATATCGTCATGGTGTTTGATGAATGTACACCTTATACCCACGATGATTCAATCGTGAAAAAGTCCATGGAGCTTTCATTACGCTGGGCAGAACGTTCCAAATTAGCTCATGGTGATAATAACAATGCCCTGTTTGGCATTGTTCAGGGAGGCATGAATCTGGAGCTGCGAAAACAGTCCTTGAATGGACTGGTAGACATCGGATTTGATGGCTATGCCCTGGGCGGTTTATCAGTTGGTGAAACGAATGATGAAAGGCGGACAGTCCTGTCTCATATCACAGGGGAGATGCCGGCCAATCAACCAAGGTATTTGATGGGTGTAGGTACACCGGAAGACATTGTTGAATCGGTATGTATGGGAATTGATATGTTTGATTGCGTTATGCCTACCAGGAATGCAAGAAATGGCCAGTTATTTACCTCATTTGGGGTAATAAAAATTCGAAATGCCACACACCGCGATAGTGAAGAGCCCATCGACCCGCTTTGTGGATGCTACACGTGTAAAAATTATTCACGTGCATATCTTCATCATCTGGACAGGGCCAATGAGATTCTCGGATCCAGATTAAGCACATATCACAATATTTATTATTACCAGGAACTAATGCAGAAATTACGAAATGCTATTGAGACTAATTCCCTGGAAACGTTTATATCGGCATTCCTGGCTGCCAGGGATACGGCCCTGTCAGGGAAGTCAAAGTAATGGTGATTTTTCTACTCCACTGAGAGAGTCCGTCCGTAACTGGCCGGATTTTCATGAATCGTGGCAAAAAAGTCATTATTTTAAGGTGTAAGGTCCTTAAAAGTAGGCACAAAATCATTAGTCTATGGCATAATGCCGGGTTTTATAGCCAAGAGAAGGTCTTGAATGGTCGATTTTTTTATTACCAATGCCTATGCACAGGCAGCGTCCCCGCAGCAAGGTGGTGGGTCATTTTTAGTCATGATGGTCATTTTTTTTGTGATCTTCTATTTTATGTTGATGCGTCCGCAAATGAAGCAGGCCAAGGAGCATAAAAAGCTAATTGACAATTTAAGCAAGGGTGATGAGGTTGTAATCAGTGGCGGTTTGCTGGGGAGAATCACTCTGATCGATGAAAATTTTATTGTTCTTGAAATTGCATCACAAACGGAAGTGAAGATACAGAAACAGTCAGTTACTTCTTTGTTGCCCAAAGGGACAATAAAAGAAATTAAATAATGCAGTAAAGGGTTTCTTTGAAATGAATCGTTATCCACTCTGGAAATATATCTTAATCTCTATTATTACAGGTTTGGCGGTACTATATGCCTTGCCTAACATTTACGGAAAGGATCCTGCCGTACAAATTTCCTCGTCTCGAGGCCAGGTGACAGAGCTCACTCAATTTGAAGTGGAGGCTGCACTTGAAGATGCAGGAATTGAGTATGCTGAAATTGAATATGGCCTGAACACCATGATCATCCGGTTCAGTGATGAAGACGTACAGCTGAGGGCAAGGGATGCCATACGAGCTGCGTTGAATAATACTTATGTGGTTGCGTTGAATCTGGCGGCGGCTACCCCGGATTGGTTGGATTCGCTGGGTGGCGAGCCAATGTTTCTTGGTCTGGATCTTAGAGGTGGAGTCAATTTTCTGCTTGAAGTGGACATGGATGCCGCGATTACAAAAGCACAAGAGCGCTATGTCTCTGATCTTCGAACCCTACTCAGAGACGAAGGTATTAGGTATAGAACGATCAATCTTAATGATGATGGTGTGTTAATCAGGTTTCGTGATACCGAATCCAGAACACAGGCAATCCCGATAATTGAAAATAATTACCTGGAACTCAGTGTCTCGGAAATAAATAACAATTCGGAAGATTTTGCCTTACTGGTATCTATTAGCGATGCCTCAGTTAGTGAAACCCGGGTTAATGCCTTACAGCAGAATATTATTACTTTGAGAAAACGCGTTAATGAGTTGGGTGTAGCCGAACCTGTCATTCAGCAACAGGGGCAGGACAGGATCGTTGTACAACTTCCGGGTGTACAGGATACGGCGCGTGCCAAGGAAATCCTCGGGGCAACGGCAACACTGGAATTCCGTATGGTGGATATGGAAAATGATGTGCAGGCAGCATTAGAGGGACGTGTTCCGCCTTCTTCCAGACTTTACTATACGCGTGATGGCATACCATTATTAATCAAAAGGCAAATCATGCTGACCGGTGAATATATCATCGGGGCAGCCTCAGGGATTGATGCATTATCCGGCGGTCCGAATGTCTCCATAACACTTGATGGTCGTGGTGAACGTATATTTCGCCAGGCTACTGCAGATGAAGTCGGTAAGAATATGGCTATTATTTTTATCGAAAACAAGACTGAAACAGTAGAAGAAAATGGTGAACTGGTCAGGAAAACCGAAGTCGTTGAAGAGGTAATCAGTAATGCCACGATTCTTGAACAACTGGGTAAACGGTTTCAGATCACTGGTCTGGATTCACCCCAGGAAGCCCGCAACCTGGCGTTATTATTGCGTGCCGGTGCGCTGGCCGCCCCGGTTCAGATCGTAGAAGAGCGCACGGTTGGGCCCAGCCTGGGGCAGGAAAACATCAACCAGGGATTTCAATCAGTAATGATTGGATTTTTGCTGGTTTTGGTATTTATGTTCGTTTATTACAAGGTATTTGGTATAGCCGCGAATATAGCATTGACATTGAACCTGGTGTTGATTGTCTCCTTGCTGTCCCTTTTGCAGGCCACTCTGACATTACCTGGTATTGCAGGTATCGTATTAACTGTGGGTATGGCAGTGGATGCGAATGTGCTTATTTATGAAAGGATACGCGAGGAACTGAGAAACGGTAATTCACCCCATGCCAGTATCCATGCCGGTTATGAAAAGGCCTTCTCAACCATCGCAGACGCAAACATTACCACCTTTATTGCCGCCCTGGTTTTATTTAGCTTCGGGACTGGCCCGATAAAAGGTTTTGCCGTTACCCTGTGTTTGGGAATTGCATGTTCAATGTTTACTGCCATCATGGTAACCAGGGCGATTGTTAACCTGATTTACGGTGGTAAACGACTTAAATCACTGGCGATATAACTATGGATTTATTTAATAAAGAATCACACATTAACTTCCTTGGTCATCAAAAAATTGCGGCGATTTTTTCCGCGGTATTGATATTGACTTCCATAGCGATAACTTTCATTAACGGACTTAATTTTGGTGTGGACTTTACCGGGGGAACCATCGTCGAGCTCAGGTACGAAAACCCCGTCAATCTGCAGGAGGTCAGGAGTGTCCTGAATAATTCCGAATTTGCAGGTGCCATCGTGCAAAACTATGGCTCAGCAAATGAGGTTTTAATCAGATTGGCCCCGATTGATGAATTGAACAGTTCACAGATCAGTACCGAGGTAACCAGGTTACTCAGTCAATCTGGGAGCAATGTGGAACTCAGACGGGTTGAATTTGTAGGTGCGCAGGTAGGTGAAGAATTGACTGAAAGTGGTGGTCTCGCCATGTTGTTTGCCCTGTTTGGTATCCTGGTGTATGTTGCAATTCGTTTCCAGACCCGGTTTTCGCTTGGAGCAATTGCTGCCCTAGTTCATGATATTATTATCACTATAGGATTTTTTGCCATCACACAGGTAGATTTCGACTTAAGCGTATTGGCCGCAATCCTCGCCGTGATAGGTTACTCACTAAACGATACTATTGTTGTGTTTGACCGTATCAGGGAAAACTTTAAGCGCCTTAGAAATTCAACGCCATTTGAGGTATGTAATACTTCCATAAATCAGACTATGAGCCGCACCATAATCACCGGCTTGACGACTCTGCTGGTTCTCTTTGCATTATTTTTCCTCGGCGGGGAAACCATCCATGGATTTGCTATAGCGCTGATTGTGGGTGTCATTGTGGGCACTTACTCATCTATCTATGTGGCCAGTCCCGTTACCCTGGCATTGGGTATTTCCAGGCAGGACCTGATGCCGGTGGAGAAAGAAGGTGAGGAATTACCCGAACGCCCCTGATAAGACGGTTTTAGCTATAACCAGGAATATTCCAGCCAACATCACTGCACGCGAGGCCGACTGTCATGCGTATTGTGGCGGATGATGCCATACCTTTTATCTCCCGGGTATTTGATCCTGCCCATCAACTGACACTTCTCAATCACCGCGAGATCACAAGGGAAAGCCTTAAACATACCGATATACTCATCGTTCGTTCAGTGACACGTGTGGATGAGGCACTTTTGGATGGGACAGATGTGAAGATCGTTGCCACAGCAACCAGTGGCATTGATCATGTTGAGCAAACCTATCTACAGTCTGCAGGTATCACTTTAATCAATACCCCCGGTTGTAATGCACGTTCAGTGGCGGAGTATGTATTAAGTAGTATTTACGTATTAGGGAGAAAAAATATAATCGATCCTACTGATATTACAGTGGGAATTATCGGTTGTGGCCATGTCGGGACTTGTGTTGCTTCGCTGCTGGCTGCCACTGGTTGTAGATACATGCTTTACGATCCACCACTTCAAGCCGCCGGAGATGACCGTGAATATGCATCATTAGAAGAGATCCAGGCCGCAGATATAATCACTTTACATGTTCCATTGGATATGGAAGGTCCGCATCCTACTTACCGTTTAGTTGATGAACATTTTTTATCAGCAGTGAAGACAAATGCTGTCATTATTAATTCATCCAGGGGTGGTGTCATTGATGAACTTGCCCTGCTTGATCATCTTAATACAGACAAACTTGCTAGTGTGGTACTGGATGTTTGGGAAAACGAACCCCAAATCAATCAGGCCCTGTTATCGAAAACTATCATTTCCACCCCGCATATTGCCGGATATAGTCTTGATGCAAAGTACCAGGGTGTCAGGCAAGTATCCGAAAAAATTTATAAACTGTATCCGGCGGATAATACCATTCCGTCCCCTGATATTGCCCTGCCTATGGCGGATCGCTACCTTACTGTGACAGACGCCATGGATGATAATGAAGTGATACAATTCGCTGTATTATCTGGTTATGATGTCAGTAAAGATTCTGATAGATTTAAACAGGTAAGTAACGGTCAGGAAGATTATTCTGGTAAAAAATTTGCTGACTTCAGAAAGAATTATCCGGTGCGAAGGGAATTTACCAACTTTACTGTATGCCTGCCACCGTCCAGAAAAATGTGTAGACTTCAACTTGAAGGCCTTGGGTTCAAGGTCACGCTGCAGGAAAATAATATTTCATGACAAAGATGAAACTAGGTTTTCTCGCCTCACATAGAGGATCAAATATGCAAAGTATCATCGATGCCTGTAATGCCGGGAAGATCGATGCAATACCTGCGGTTGTAATCAGTAATAATGGTGATTCAGGGGCATTGGACAGGGCAACGACTGAACAAATTCCTGCTTATCATCTAAGTAGTAAACAATATCCCGATCCTGAAGATCTGGACCGATCTATTCGTGATGCCTTATTAAAGCATGGTGTTGATATCGTGGTGTTGGCGGGGTATATGAAGAAAATTGGCAAACAAACAATCAAGTCATTTGAGGGTCGAATTCTGAATATTCATCCTGCCCTGTTACCCAAATATGGTGGGCAGGGTATGTATGGTAATAATGTCCATAATGCTGTACTTGAATCCGGCGATAAGGAAACCGGCGTAACGATTCATGTGGTGACAGATAATTATGATCAAGGGCCAATATTGGCACAACAAACTTTGCCGGTGATGGAGGGTGATACGGTTGAGTCACTGGCGAGGAGAGTCCTGGTTGTCGAACACCAGTTATACGTAGATACAATCCATCGAATCGTTGAAGGTGATATCAAACTTACGGATTTACCAGGTAGATAATTATATGTTTTCATTGGTTACAAAGTTGTATGACCGCCTTGTCCTAAAAAAACCAGGGTTTGTATTAGTCCTGGTGGCGATCATCAGTATTGGTGCCGGTTATTATACCCAGGACTTCAAGCTAGATGCCTCCGCGGATTCATTATTATTGGAAGGGGATGAAGGGTTACGTATCTTTCGCGAAACCAGTGAAACGTTTGGCACTCAGGATTTTCTCTTTGTCACTTTTGTCCCTGAGCAAGATATCTTTTCAGATGAATCCCTGGAAGTGATTAAAAAATTAAAAGCTGATTTTAGTAACTTGCCACTGGTTGATTCAGTTGTCTCCATTATTGATGTACCGCTGGTGCAAAATGCAGGGAGCAAACTTTCAGATGTGGCCAGTAATTATAAAACTCTGGTGGAAGATGATGTGGACAGGGATGCCGCGAGACAGGAACTTTTAGAGAGCCCTATATACAGTAATTTGATTATCAGTGACGATGCCAGGATGACTGCATTGCAGTTAAACCTGAAAACAAATACCGGATATCTGGATGCCCAAAAACAAAGAAATAGTCTGCTTATTAAGCGCTCACAACAGGGTTTGACTACAGTTGAGCAACAGGAACTGGAGCAGGTATTGGAAAACTACGAGAATGCCAAGGCAGATTTTGATACCGCAAACCATGAAAACATAATCAAGATCAGGGAAATCATGAAAGACTATCAACAGTATGGCGAAATTCATCTAGGTGGATTGACCATGATAGCTGATGACATGATCCGGTTTATAAAAAAGGATTTGATAGTTTTTGGAATTGGCGTATTCAGTTTTTTAATTATTATGTTGTCTATCATTTTCAGAGGTATCAGGTGGGTCGTTCTTCCACTGGCCAGCTGCATTATTGCCGGATTGATTATGATTGGGCTGTTAGGTTTTATTGGTTGGCAGATAACAGTTATCTCGTCCAACTTTATCTCCCTGATGCTGATATTGACCATGTCTATGAATGTACATTTGATTGTACGTTACCGACAATTGAGTCGAGACAAACCTGGTCTCGGGCAGCATGAGCTGGTGTCTGAAACAACCCGGTGTATGGTATGGCCGTGTCTGTATACGGCCCTGACAACGATGATTGGGTTCGGTTCTCTGGTGGTGAGTGAAATAAAGCCTGTCATTGATTTTGGGTGGATGATGGTACTTGGGTTACTGGTCACTTTTCTAACATCATTTTTATTCTTACCCAGCGTACTGGTAATGCTGAAAAAGGCGAATATTCCTGATGGCGAGAAGGAACAAACGCCATATACCGCAATATTATCCAATTATACAGAGAAGCATGGGTTGTTGATTCTTGTTATTACACTTGTCCTGGCCATGGTCAGTATGGTTGGGATCACCCGGTTGAGGGTGGAGAATAGTTTTATAAATTATTTCAGCGACAGCACTGAAATATACCAGGGACTGGAGCAGATAGATCAACGTCTCGGTGGGACTACACCTCTGGACGTCATTATTACCTTCGACCCTATTAAGGAATATGGTGAACAGACAGACGATGAATTTGATGAGTTTGATGATCTGTTTGGTGAATTTGAAGCCGACCCTGCCGATGCCTGGTTTACCTCATATAAAATGGATCGAATCAAGGATATACATGACTATATGGACGGTCTATATGCAGTAGGGAAAGTGCTTTCCCTGGCATCGGTTGTAAGGCTGGCAGAAAGTCTCAATGAGGGAGAGGAGTTTGATGCCTTTGAGCTGGCGGTCATTTATAAAAGGATCAGTCCGGAATTAAAGCAGAGCATAATCGATCCCTATATTTCCATAGATGATAACCAGGCGAGGATTTCTACCCGCATACAGGATTCCTTGCCGGACCTGAGACGAAATGACCTGATAAATCAGGTTAAAAATGACTTGCGTGGCCGATTTGGACTGGAAGATGATGAATTTGAATTAACCGGACTCCTGGTGTTATACAACAATATGTTGCAAAGCCTGTTTAAATCACAAATCTTGACCCTTGGTGTGGTCATGGCCGGCATTGCACTCATGCTGTGCGTATTATTTCGGTCAGTTTCTCTAGCCATCATCGGGATTATTCCCAATATTCTGGCGGCTTCAATTATTTTGGGAATCATGGGGCTATTTAATATCCCTCTGGACATGATGACCATTACCATTGCAGCCATTACCATCGGAATTGCAGTAGATAACAGTATCCATTATATATACCGGTTCAGGGAAGAATTGCCAAAGCATGAAAATAACTATTTGGCGACTATGCATTATTGTCATGCAAATATCGGTAAGGCGGTTTTTTATACCGCCACCACCATCATTGTAGGGTTCTCGATACTGATATTTTCTAATTTCATCCCGACCATATACTTCGGTCTACTGACCGCATTGGCGATGTTCATCGCGCTTTTGGCGGCCCTGACCTTACTACCCAGGTTAATAATATTATTCAGGCCTTTTAAAGAGTAATTTATCTTTTCCTTTCCAAATCAATAAGATATATTCTGCTTTTGAGTTTGATATACTGTCATTAAAACTTTTAGGAAATTTTAAACTCAGAAAAGTGTAACTGAATAGCCTATTCAGACGTTATATTTCAAAGTTGTGGTAACCCGCGGCGACATTTTTAAGAAATAATAATATAACAACTTACTAACCAGGAGATGGTAATGAAACGCCATGTAGTAGTGTCATCAATTCTTGTCACTGCAATATTCTTTTTTTCACAACTTGTATACGGACAATCTGGGACAGCTGTGGATCTGGTGAAATCAACTACTATTGAGGTGGTTGACCGAATCAAAACTGATCGTGACAAAATTGAATCTGACCCGGACTATATTTTTCTATTGATGGACCAGCTTGTGGTACCGCATTTCGATTTTCAAACTATGTCAAGGGCGGTACTTGGTGCCGCATGGCGAAGTGCCTCATCTGAACAGCAAACTGCATTTTTAAATGAATTTAAGGAACTTTTGATTGGTACCTATGCTACAAACCTGACAGAATATTCTGATAACCAGATTGTATTTCATCCAGATGAGACCAGACCTGATTCACGTTTTGTGCTGGTCAGAACTGAAGTTAAGGGGGCCGTAAATAATAATCCACTGCCTATTGATTATCGTATGCACCATGTTAATGGAAAGTGGATGGTTGTTGACGTTGCTGTAGATAAGGTCAGTCTGGTATCTACATACAGGGGGTCATTCAGGTCAGAAATAAATAATGATGGCCTGGATTCGTTGATTGCAAAACTGGCAGAAAAGAATAACAGAACCCCGTTGTAAGAAATATTCAGTTTTTTCTGGTACTTTTCAGAATTTCCTTCATCTAGAAATTATCCGTCCGGCATTTTCCGGACAGAATCATTTGTCAATTAGGAGTATAATATTTCCGATAGTGTTACCAGGAGACCACGATGAATATTGAAGAAATTAAAAAAATGATTGCCGATGGATTGGAAGGGTCTACTGTGATCGTTGATGGTGATGGAACTCATTTTTCTGCGGTTGTTGTCAGTGAGGAATTCCAGGGAAAATCCATGGTCCAGCAGCACCAGCTTGTCTATAAAACCCTGGGAGACAAAGTCGGTGCTGACATACATGCCTTGAGTTTGAAAACCTTGACGCCTGATGAATGGGAAAAAGAAAAATATATCCGTACTGTCAGTGAATAAAACCGGCCATGGATAAGCTTAAAATTGTCGGTGGTAAGGAATTAAACGGAGAGGTCTCCATCTCAGGAGCAAAAAACGCTGCGTTACCCATCTTGGCTTCTACATTACTGACAGATCAAACTATGACCATTAGCAATGTGCCACATCTCCATGACATCACTACAACTATGGAGTTACTTGGCAGAATGGGGTCAGATTTGATGCTCGATGAAAAACTAAACATCGAGGTAACCAATAACAATATTAATGAATTCTTTGCGCCTTATGAAATGGTTAAGACCATGCGTGCCTCCATCCTGGTTTTGGGGCCACTATTGGCGCGTTTTGGTGAAGCTGATGTATCCTTGCCAGGAGGCTGCGCAATAGGATCGCGTCCGGTAGATATCCATATCTCGGGTCTGGCAGCTATGGGGGCGGATATTACAGTTGATAAAGGATATATAAAGGCAAAGGCAAAGAGATTGAAAGGGGCGCATTTGATCCTGGAAATGGTCACGGTGACAGGAACAGAGAACCTTATGATGGCTGCAGTCCTGGCTGACGGAAAAACAACCCTGGAAAATGCCGCCCGGGAACCAGAAGTTGTTGACCTGGCTGAATGTTTGATTGCTATGGGCGCAAATATTCAAGGGGCAGGAACAGATACGATAGTCATTGAAGGTGTAGAGTCGCTACATGGTGCTCAGCACACAATATTACCTGACAGGATAGAAACAGGGACATTTCTTGTTGCCGTTGTAATGGCGGGAGGTAAAGTGAAAATAAAAAATACCCGGCCCAAATTACTTGATGCCGTGTTATCTAAACTTAGAGCTGCTGGCGCACAAATTGAGCTGGAAGACAGTAGCATTACTGTGACAATGGATTTAGAAAGGCCCAGGGCTGTTGATATCCATACATCACCATTTCCTGGTTTTCCAACGGATATGCAGGCGCAATTCACTGCATTAAATTGCATTGCCGAAGGCAATAGCACAATTACTGAAACAGTATTTGAGAATCGTTTCATGCATGTCCAGGAGTTACAACGCATGGGGGCGAATATAAAACTTGAAGGTAATACTGCTATTTGTAATGGTGTGGCCAAATTGATCGCGGCACCTGTCATGGCAACTGATTTGCGGGCCTCAGCCAGTTTGGTTCTGGCAGGTTTGGTGGCTGAAGGTGAAACCATAGTCGATCGCATATACCATATTGACAGGGGCTATGAAACGATTGAAGAAAAGTTTCGCCAGCTGGGTGCAGAAATCAATCGTATGCCCGCATAAGTTTAAAATTTAAAGTTAATTGTAAGCAGGTGTAACCGTGTTGAATAGTTTAACAATCGCAATTTCAAAAGGACGGATTCTCGATGAGACATTACCGTTGCTTGAGAAAATTGGTATCGTCCCCGATGAAGACCCGGATAAATCAAGAAAATTAATACTGGGCACCAATCAGTCAAATGTTAAGTTGATCATTATCAGGGCAACAGATGTACCAACTTATGTGGAATATGGTGGGGCGGATGTCGGGATCGCCGGCAAGGATGTATTGCTTGAACACGATAGTAGTGAATTATATGAACCATTGGATCTTGGAATTGCAAAGTGCCGATTAATGCTTGCAGAGCCGGTGCAAAAAAAGTCAGGTAACGGAAGATTAAGAATTGCTACTAAATACACAACCGCTGCAAGGCAATACTTTACGAATCAGGGTGTTCAGGTTGAGATTATCAAATTATACGGTTCTATGGAGCTTGCTCCGGTTTTAGGGTTGGCTGATAAGATCGTAGATCTGGTTGATACCGGGAATACCCTGAAGGCCAACGGGTTGAAGGCGACAGAGACAATTTATCATATTAGCTCCAGACTTGTGGTAAACAAAGCAGCCATGAAATTAAAACGTGAGCAAATAAAAAAATTAATTACCGCTCTAGAGAAAGTAATTTAAAAATGATTTCAATTAGAAGAATTAGTGAATCAGATGCATGTTTCTCAGATTCGTTGAGGAAGATATCTACGGTAATGGCTCAAAATGATCCAGAGCTGACGAAAACTGTTTTCGAAATTGTCTCAGACGTTAGGGATCGGGGAGATGATGCCCTGATTGAATATACCAACAGGTTTGACCACAGAAATATAACAATTGATGCCATCGAGGTTCCAAAGCAACTATGGGATGAAAGTAAAACGAAGGTGTCTGGAGAATTTGTTGATGCATTAGAGTATGCCGCATCGAGAATCACAAGCTATGCTGAGCATCAGAAAGCAGAGTCATGGATGTATCAGGATAGTGAAGGTATTGAATTGGGACAGCAGATTACACCGGTTGAAAAGGCCGGTATCTACGTCCCGGGAGGTAAGGCCGCTTATCCATCTTCAGTATTAATGAACTGCATTCCTGCACGGGTTGCCGCGGTGGATGAGGTGATCATGGTTGTTCCTGCACCAGAAGATAATCTAAATCCGATTGTACTGGCAGCTGCATCTATTGCTGGTGTGGATAGGGTCTTCAGTATTGGTGGGGCCCAGGCAATTGCGGCACTGGCCTATGGAACCCAATCGGTTCCTCAGGTTGACAAAATCGTCGGTCCAGGCAATCGCTATGTCGCTGAAGCTAAACGAATTGTCTATGGTACTGTTGGAATAGATATGATTGCCGGCCCCTCTGAAGTATTAATTGTTTCAGACGGCAGCTGTAATCCGGACTGGGTTGCAATGGATATGTTTGCCCAGGCAGAACACGACGAAGATGCAAGATCCATACTGGTCAGTACCGATGAGAATTTTATAGATCAGGTGTACGAGAGTATAAATAAGTTACTGCCTGAAATGGAACGTAGGGACTTTATCCAGCGAGCACTGGAAAACCATGGGGCATTGATTTCGGTTTCATCTATAGAGTCGGCCGTGAGGATAATCAATCAAATTGCCCCAGAGCATCTTGAACTTGCGCTGGAGCAGCCGGAATCAATATTGCCTCAAATTAGAAGCGCAGGTGCCATCTTTTTGGGCCCTTATACTTCAGAATCCCTTGGAGATTATTGTGCTGGACCAAACCATGTCCTGCCCACGGCCCGTTCCGCACGATTCTCATCACCATTGGGTGTGTATGATTTTCAAAAACGCACTTCGATAATTAAGTGTACCCAGGAATCTGCCGGGCATCTGGCTAAGACAGCGTCAACGCTCGCACGTGGAGAAGGATTAACTGCCCATGCCAGATCCGCTGAAATGCGGATATTGGATGAAAGCTGATATTAGCGAACAATTTTGGGTCTTTGTCTTACTTCTGCTGTTAGAAATATCCGGTCCCAGTCCCGTATGATATCCAGGTTGATGATTTCTCCCGGTTTGTATACGGAAATTACCTGTACCGCCTGTTGAGAATCCACTAAAGCATTCCCATTGACTTCGATAATGATGTCGCCCGGCATCACACCGGCATCTGCAGCAGGACTGCCATTAAATACTGCGGTAACAAATATACCTGAAGCATTCAGACCTAATGCCTCAGAGATGTCCGCCGGTACCGGTTGTGGAACGATTCCCAACCAGCCTCTTTCCACAAAGCCTTTGCTTAACAGTTGTTGCATTACGTCGATGGCCTGATCCATAGGGATGGCAAATCCAATACCCTGAGATCCCCCGGTATTTGAGACAATGGCGGTATTTATTCCCACCAGTTCACCCCTGGCGTTTATTAGTGCTCCCCCTGAATTACCGGGATTAATCGCGGCATCGGTCTGAATAAAGTCTTCTATCAGATTAATTCCTACGCTATTGCGACGGGTCGCACTGACGATCCCCTGGGTGACGGTCTGCCCAAAGTTATAGGGGTTGCCGATTGCCATGACAACATCACCTACTTTGAGCGCATCTGAATTACCAATTGGAGCGACGGGAAGGTTTTTTAGATCAATATGTAGGACTGCAAGGTCTGTTTCAGAATCTATTCCAACAACTTTTGCTGTTGTCTGACGTCCATCATACAAAGTAACCTGAATATCATTTGCCTCAGTAATAACATGGGCGTTGGTAAGCAGGTAGCCGGAGTCGTTTAGAATTACACCCGATCCCAGGTTGTTATTGATTTCCTGATCTTTAGGAATATCACCAAAAAAACGTCTGAAAAGCGGGTCTTGAAATAATGGATTTGACTGCTCTGTTCTTAGCTGCCTGGCATAGACATTAACGACAGCGGGAGCAGCCAGGGAAATGGCATCATGATATGAGAAAATTTCTACGGGATTTTTTTCCTCTATCGCGATATTATCTACATGTTTATCCGGAGATATGATGAATTTATCCGGGAAAGTAATAAGCAGAATAAATGCAATTGCCAGTCCGCAAATGCCAAACTGGGTCAGGAATTTTAATCCATCAATGAGCTGATTTGGTTTCATAGATTGGACAATTATCGCTCAATTTAGCCGGTGCTTGCCACTACACGATAAAATTGCAGTTGCGATGGGTAGATTTTGCCTTAGATGCTTATACATGCCCAGTAACGTGGTATAATTCCGATGATTATACCCACCAACCAAACTGTTTGGGGAAAACAAGAAAATGAGTGCAGATGGTATAGATATTAATCGCAGACGGTTCCTGACTACGACGGCGTCTGTTGCTGGCGGTGCAGGCGCAGTTGCGACAAGTCTTCCTTTTATAGCCACCATGACGCCCAGTGCCAAAACCAGAGCAATTGGAGCGCCAGTTGAAGTTGAAATTGGAGATTTGCAACCGGGACAACTCAGGATTGCACAATGGCAGGGCAAGCCTGTTTGGATATTAAGACGGTCGGATTCGTCCCTGGGGACAATTGCCGAGCAGGATGATGTGGTTGCAGATCCTGAGTCAGAACGTGAGCAACAGCCTGATTACGCAAAAAATGAATATCGATCGATAAAACCTGAATATTTAATCGTATTGGGTCTTTGTACCCATTTAGGTTGCTCCCCCACCTATGTTAGCCGGGACCAAGCTAGCAATCATAACCTGGGCAGTGAATGGAAGGGGGGCTTCTTCTGCCCGTGCCACGGGAGTCGATTTGACCTGGCGGGAAGGGTATACAGCGGTGTTCCTGCGCCAACAAACCTGGTTGTCCCACCACACATGTATCTAAGTGATACGAGGGTATTAATTGGTGACGATTCGGGAGTGGCCTCATGATTAAATATATACTTGCACTGAGAGACTGGATCGATGCGAGGTTTCCGCTTATGGAGGAGTGGAATAAACATGTAGGTCAGTATTATGCCCCCAAAAACTTTAATTTCTGGTATTACTTTGGTGTACTGAGTATGCTTGTACTGGTCATTCAGATAGTTACTGGTATCTGGCTGACCATGAATTATAAGCCCGCCGCAGACCTTGCATTTTCATCCGTGGAATACATTATGCGGGATGTTGAATGGGGTTGGTGGATACGATATATGCATTCCACCGGTGCCAGCGCATTTTTTATCGTTGTATACCTGCATATGTACCGGGCAATGCTATACGGTTCATATAAAAAACCCAGAGAATTAGTCTGGTTAATCGGGATGTTGATCTATTTTACCTTAATGGGCGAAGCGTTTTTTGGATACCTGCTTCCCTGGGGCCAGATGTCTTATTGGGGGGCACAGGTCATCATCTCTCTGTTTGGTGCCCTACCTATCATTGGTGATGATCTGTCGTTATGGATAAGGGGCGACTTTGTGGTCTCCGATGTGACTTTAAACCGATTCTTTGCATTACATGTTATTGCCCTGCCTCTGGTACTTTGTGGCCTGGTAGTTGCCCATATACTTGCCTTGCATGAAGTTGGTTCAAATAATCCGGACGGAATTGAAATTAAGGAACATAAAGATGAAAACGGTATTCCGTTAGATGGTATCCCCTTTCACCCTTATTATACTGTTAAAGATACCGTCGGAGTTGTTATCTTTATGATTTTATTTGTCTCTGTAGTATTTTTCTGGCCAGAGATGAACGGCTATTTTCTGGAACATGCAAACTTTGTCCCTGCAGATCCATTAAAGACCCCTGAGCACATCGCACCAGTCTGGTACTTCACACCTTTTTATGCCATTTTGCGGGCGGTTCCTGACCAGCTAGGGGGAGTCATCGCCATGGGCCTAGCTACTGTATTGTTTTGTTTTTTGCCATGGTTAGACCGTAGCAAGGTAAAGTCAATCCGTTACCGCGGAACAAAGTACAAACTTGCATTGACAGCATTTACCATCAGTTTTGTGGCTTTGGGTTGGCTAGGGATGCAGCCAGCGACCCCGTTTTTCACTATGCTGGCCAGGGGATTTTCAGTCATCTATTTTCTGTTTTTCCTTTTAATGCCTTTTTATACAAGTACTGATAACGATAAACCTGTGCCTGACAGGGTGAGAGTCTGACCATGCGTATTTATATATTATTGACAGTCCTTTTATTTAATTCTGGTTGGTTGTTTGCAGCTGAAGGTGAGATGCTATATGAATTTTCACCGGATCTTACTGATCAGCAAGCATTGCAGCGAGGCGCCAGGACGTTTGTTAATTATTGCCAGACCTGTCACTCTGCATCATATATGCGTTATAACCGCATGGGAGAGGATCTGGGAATCCCTGACGATGTATTGCTTGAAAATTTTATGTTTGGTACGGATAAGGTCGGAGATACCATGGAAATTGCCATGTCTGCCGAGGACGGCGAGAAGTATTTTGGTATTGCACCACCCGACCTGTCTGTTACTGCAAGAGCGAGGGGGGCGGAGTGGCTTTATAATTACCTGATGACCTTTTATCTGGATCCTGCCAAACCGACCGGGGTAAATAACCTGGTGTTCAGGGATGTTGCTATGCCTCATGTCCTGTGGGAATTGCAGGGCTGGCAGTCAGCCGTCTACCATGAGGAAACAGGGGAGGATGGGGAGCTTGTCAGGACAATAGACCATCTCGAGATAACTTCAGAGCCAGCTAGTAAACCTCAAGCTTATCAGGGAGAAAGTTACGAGCAAACGGTAAGTGATCTTGTGAATTTTATGGTTTACCTTGGAGAACCTATACAATTAAAACGTAAGTCGTATGGTGTCTGGGTTATTCTCTACCTGGTATTTTTACTGGTAATCGTCTACTTCCTTAAAAAGGAATATTGGAAAGACGTATACTAGTAACGATACCTTCATATAATAATTAAATCGTCTTAGGAGAATCATAATGACGAGTGTGGCAAATAGACGCTCAGTCATGGTCTTGTATTCTGATACTACTAGTCCAATCGGGCATGCAGTCAGGATCGTCCTGGCTGAAAAGGATATAAATGTAGAAATTAATTATGTCACTGGTAATAATCTGCCGGAGGAAGTGTCAGAAATTAATCCATATAATACGGCATTAACATTGATAGACCGAGACCTGGTCCTTTATGATGGTCAGATCATGATGGAATATCTTGATGAAAGATTTCCTCACCCACCATTAATGCCGGTTGACCCGGTTGCTCGGGCCAGTAACCGTCAATTGCGATACCGCGTAATACAGGATCTATATAGCTGCGTTGATGAATTAGATAGTGATAATGAGCTCACTGTTGCAAATGCAAAAAAGAACCTGAAAGATCATCTAACAGCAATATCTGCGGTATTCTCACAGAAACCCTATTTTATGTCTGAGGAATATACCCTGGTTGATTGTTGTATGGCACCATTATTATGGAGGCTGGATAATTACGGCATCAAGCTACCTGCATCTGCAAAACCCTTGATGAACTATGCAGATAGTTTGTTTGAACGTGAGCCGTTCAAACTAAGTTTATCCGAACATGAACAGGAAATAAGAACCTGACAGTTGATATGAATTCAAACCGTCCATACCTGTTACGCGCGTTAAATGAATGGATCGTTGATAATGATATGACGCCGCATTTGTTAATTGATGCTGACTATCCTGGAACCAGTGTTCCACAAGAATTTATTCAAGATGGCAAGATTGTTTTAAATATTTCCCTGACAGCAGTAACAAACCTGTTGATTGATAATGAAAGCGTCTCTTTTTCTGCCCGTTTTGCCGGGGTATCGACTCATATCTATTTACCAGTTGGCGCCGTTACAGCGATATATGCTAAGGAAAATGGCCACGGCATGATATTTCCTGAAGACAACCAGGAAAGTATAGAGCAAGAGGTCAAGACACCACCTCCAGATAAAAGGCCTGAATTAAAAATAGTCAAATAGATTGCCTTTTCACTTCAGATAACGTTAATTGAAACTTCTAATTAACGGTTAATATTTTAATCTGTGTATTGAAACAATCTGACAACTTTTTGTACCCCTCCGGTCGTTCGCGCAATTTCAGTAGCTGCATCCGCCTTGGCACGGGAAAGTAACCCCATCAGGTAAACCACACCTTTTTCAGTTACGACCTTTGTATTTAGTGCAGAGGCTGCCTTGTCTGCCACCAGCTTTGCCTTTACCTTGGACGTAATGACTGAATCACTACTGCGTGACATAAATGAACTTGGCGCAGCAATGGTTATTTCATTATGTACGCTGGAAACTTTTTCAATGTTTCTGACAATATCAATGATTTTATCTCGCATGGCTTCTGTCGGTGCTTCGCCAGTTACCAGTACGACCGTATTAAAACTGGTGAAATTGACATGCGTACTTTGTCTGAGTTCCCTGTCTGAAAAAATGGCTTCAGAGGCTTTTAGTTCAATCGCTTGATCCTCAATAACAGTCCCTGTGGTCCTTTTATCTGAGGCAACGGATGCCCCGGCAGCAACACCTGTTACGGCAACGGCTGCACAACCATTTAGGAACACAATAGATAGGATAAGTATGTATGTCATTACCCTGGATTTCAGCATAGATTTAGCCCTCCAACCCTAGTAGTTGATGATCGATAAGATCACATAAACAATTAACAATCAATAAGTGAAATTCATGAATTTTAGCTGTAGACCAGCTTGGTACTCTGAGCTCGATGTCGTTTTCATGCATGATGTCTGCAATCTGCCCTCCTTCTCTGCCTGTTAAGGCAATGATATACATTTCTCTTTCATGGGCAGCATCGATTGCGTGAATAATATTATGTGATTCTCCGCTGCTACTAAAGACTAGTAGGATATCACCAGATTGACCAAGCGCCCTGATTTGTTTTGAAAATATATCAGCATATTGGTAATCATTTGCAATGGATGTAATAGTTGATGTATCTGTTGTCAACGCAATTGCCGGCAATCCAGGTCTTTCCATATTAAATCGATTTAACATAATGCCTGAAAACCTTTGAGCTTCTGCTGCCGATCCCCCATTTCCACAACTGAGAATTTTCCTTTCATTCAGGAGACATAATGTCATTACCTCGGATGCTTGAACAATTTTAGGCCCAAGAACTTCACCAGCTTTTATAGCCAGTTCTATAGTCAGCTTAAAATTTTCCGAAATTCTTTCCAGGTGATCCATTTATTTTCTATTCAGTCTTCATTGAAGGCATTTTGATACCAGCCAATGTCAGGGTTATCCAGTAGTCCAGTGATAGTAATAATATCAAATCTATAAGAATCAACGTCAATTTTTGATTTTTGTATATAATACTTAGAACAATTAATGATTTTATTGACTTTTTTATGATCAATGGATTCCAAAGGTGTTAAAAATTTTTTGTTTTTTCTATACCTGACTTCCACAAACATAGTACATCGCTCGTCATGCATAATCAGATCGATCTCACCATATTTCGATCTGAAATTTCGTTTAATAAACCTTAAACCTTTATGGTTGAGAAATTTTATTGCGGTATCTTCTGCCGCAGCACCAACTGATGTGCTGCTTGCTACTTTCGTCAAGGTGTGGATCCGGACGTTAAGGGGACTGGTTTGCCATTTTCGAATCTTGCCCAATTGAGGTTGCGCCTGAGTTTACCGTCTTCAGACATAAAAAGCTCTCCGGTCTCCCCCTGGTACTTATTGTTGGCTTTTAACATTAAATCACCTATACGTGATACTAACCTGAAAGCATCAATACCAAAGGCATAATATCTTGGAAATATTGAGCTATCTGAATTCCAGTTATATTGAATTTGAGAAGCCAGGCTTGTTTCATTTTCATTTTCATTTTCTTGTAATAGCCAGGGTATATCGACAAATTCAACACCGTTTAAATCGTTATCTATTTGCGGGTTTGTATTGCCAGTGTAGACAGCAGATGTGGTAAAGATTGGAATTCCTTCCGCCCTGAAAAACCTCAAGTGAGGAACGATTTGTCTGGCAGTGAGATTGGTTGCCACGACGAAAATAAATTCGGCATCCTCTCTTAGCCTGTTATTAAAGAGGATATTTCTGCTTAGCTTTTGCCTTAAATTTTGAAAACGTTGTTCACTGCTGTCGATATTTAACAGCTGTTTAATAGGAGTTACGAAATCTGATGTTCCTGGATTATATTCAATTTTTTCCAGTACTTTCCCTCCCATATTTGTCCATTCCTCTTTAAACGCATTAAAAACTCTGGTCCCAAAATCATCATTTGACGTGACTACCAACGCCCTATTAAATCCTTCAAAAATACCTCTTTGGGCAACCTGTCTGGCTTCGTCTTCAGGAGGCAAACCAAATTGAACCAGGTTATGTAATGGTACGATTTCGTCAGTCTTATGAGATGTTTCTGGTATTTCGACCTGATTTAGCGCAAGTGTTCTTACTGGAATGGATGACATCTCTGATAGTTTTCTAACTGCATTCTTGTCAAGCGGGCCGACGATAAAACCCGCACCATCAGAAACGGCCTGATTGTAAATATCTATAATGTCACTATTATCTGTATTATAAATTTTAACAACTGGTCTGTAGTTATTTTCATTGAACCAGGCAGTAAGGAATCCATCTCGAATCCTCTCAGAATACCTTTCATAAATTCCTGTCAAGGGCAATAACAATGCTATCTGACCAGGTCTGGAGTCTATATTTTCACTGATTTTGAGTAGTTCAGAAATTAATTCTGAATTTGCCGGGTGTGCCGGGTTTAATTGTGTCCATATATTTAAGGTTTGTTTAAATTCATTAGTCCGGGTGATTAATGATTTTGTAATATTGGTCAATTCAACCCAGGCAATGAGATGCTCTTCAGACATTTCCTCATCAGCACTAGTGTTTTCCAGGTTTTCGGTAATCAGATAGGTCCAGATCTTTTGTGTATGTTCAGCATTAAGGCCTGATTGCATCAAAGTATTATCAAGAATGATTAACTCTTTTGCGGCATTAAACTTTTGGTCTAATTTTTCATACGCGGCTGCCCGGGTCTCATAATATAGATTGATAAAATTGGGGGGAACTGCTTCCTGGTTAAGGCCCTGGGAAACCGATAAGGCAGTTTGAGGATTGCCAATTTCAATTTCAACTTTTGCCATCAATATTTTAAAGAGGATACTTTCATTTGAGGGAGATACCGTTGCCAGGGTCCTGGAGGCTTTATCGTAATCATGGGCATTGATGAATGAATGTGCAGCTTTTAACATGTATCTGGTTGAATCTTCAGGATAACGATTTGATAGTGTTAAATATTCCTGTCCTGCTAACTGGAATTGCCCAGACTGAAATAAAGTCATTGCCTTTTGATCGGGCGTAGCGGTGACCTCTGGTTGCACAGTAGTGGTTTCACAGCCATATATCATGGTTGTAAGCAGTATTATTATGAGGATTCGCATAACTGTATCTTGTCTATATACTGTTTTTTTCCTGACCAGACTAACCATGTGGAGTAAGACGTGTCAAATTCAGCAGGTATTTTATATATTATTGCTACACCAATAGGAAATCTTAATGACATCAGCTCCAGGGCATTAACTATCCTTAATGAGGTGAAGTATATTGCTGCAGAAGACACCAGGCAAAGTAAAAAATTACTTAACCATTATGGTATTAAAACCAGGTTAACTTCACACCATAAATATAATGAGCGCAAAAGTGAGCAGACACTGTTTAAGTCTTTGCAATCGGGTAATGATATCGCATTAATCAGTGATGCCGGGACCCCGTTGGTGTGTGACCCAGGGGCAGGAATCGTGGGTTTATGCCATAAATCCGGGATTAAAGTAGTTCCAATACCTGGCCCTTCAGCATTAATAGCTGCATTATCCATCTCAGGCTTTGCATCTGACAGGTTTATTTTTGAGGGTTTTTTACCTGAAAAAAAATCACTTCGTAGGAAATTGCTCATTAATTTGATTAATGAATCACGGACCATGGCTTTTTTTGAAACCCCCCATCGGATAATGGGTTCACTGGATGATGTGATTGATATTTTCTCTGTAGACAGGCAACTTTTTATTGCCAGGGAGTTGACAAAAAAATTCGAAACCACTTATAGCGGCTCAGCAGGCGATATCAGGTCCAGATTAAATGCAGATATTGACCAGCAAAAAGGTGAATTTGTTATCCTCATACAAGGCGTTGAAAAACCTAAACCAGCGGGTGAATTAAACCGTGATAAATTACTCGCGTCATTGTTGCGGGAATTGCCCTTGAATAAGGCCTCGGGTATCGTTGCCGAAGTCACCGGGGAAAGCAAAAACAGTCTGTATAAATTGGGTCTAGAGTTACAGAAAAAAAAACCATGAATCGTGATGTCTGATGAATAAAATAAGCTTGTATAAGAGGGATTTTTGCGATTACTATGCAGGGGAGTCAGCCAGGCAATCGCCCTTTTTATAGAGGGAGGAAAGTCCGGGCTCCACAGGGCAAGACGCCAGGTAACTCCTGGGCGGCGTGAGCCGATGGAAAGTGCCACAGAAAATATACCGCCTGTTGAGGGTAAGGGTGAAATGGTGTGGTAAGAGCACACCGCGTATCTGGTAACAGATATGGCAGGGTAAACCCCGTCTGGAGCAAGGCCAAATAGGGGAACGTAGGTGCGCCCACACCGTTCCCGGGTAGGCCGCTGGAGGTGTACGGTGACGTACATCCAAGATAAATGATTGTCCAAGACAGAACCCGGCTTATCGGCTGACTCACTATTTTTTGATATTTTTGGGGATTGACCAGCATTATTATGTCCCCAAAATGTCAGATTTGCCTAAAATTAGTGTATTACATTAATAAAGTTCTACAATTTATTGAAATAAAAGAACTTATTTTTATATTTTCCTTTCAAATGGCGATATTTCCAAGTTTCGTCTCATAAGTATCTGTAAATAAAGGCAGATTTCCGTCAGAAAATAGCAAGATTCACTTGACACAATCCTTGTTGACTCCCTATGATTTCTCATGGTGGGGAATAGTGGTGAAAAGTGGTTTTTTATAAATAAAACAGGGGTTTTGTGGTGTTCAGAGGTTCCGGCACAGTCAGTATAGATAATAAGGGCAGATTAGCCGTGCCAAGCCGTTTTCGAGAGCGGTTATCGGCAATTTCTGGCGGTTGTCTTGTGCAGACCTTAAACCCACTGGATCGTTCATTGTGGCTTTACCCCCTTAATGAGTGGGAAATCATCGAAACTAAACTGGCCACTCTCTCTGATTTTGATAAGCAGAGCCGGCGTGCGAAACAAATGATGCGAGGCTATGCAACTGATTGCCAGCTGGATTCACAGGGACGAATCCTGCTGTCTGTAGAGCTTAGAGAATACGCGAGTATCAAAAAACATGCTGTCATTCTCGGGCAGGGTAATAAGTTTGAAGTTTGGGATCAGGCGGCATGGATTGAACAAAGAGATCAGTGGCTTGAACAAGTTGGGGATGAAAACAGTGAACCGTCTGATGCACTTAAACCATTATCTCTTTAAGCATAGAAATATTTTATTAACTTGATGAAGGCCGATGAATACGAACATGCACCTGTACTCGTCAATGAAGTTGAACAAGGTCTTAATATTCAAGCTGATGGTATTTATGTTGATTGCACATTCGGCAGAGGCGGGCATAGTAAAGTCATTCTCAGGAACTTAAATGACAAGGGCAAATTATTTGTTTTTGATCGAGACCCGGAGGCAATTCAGGTTGCCAATCAGTTGGCGACCCATGATTCCAGGGTCAAGGCTTTTCATTCTGCGTTTTCAGGGATTTTCGAAAATCTCGAAAGTGAAAAAGTCGTTGGACTGGTTAATGGTATTTTATTTGATCTTGGCGTTTCATCCCCCCAAATTGATGACCCACAAAGGGGATTTAGTTTTTCGATATCGGGAGAGCTCGATATGAGAATGGACCCAACATCAGGCTTGTCTGCCAGAGATTGGCTCAATCAGTCTGAAGAATCAGAGATTTCAAATGTCCTTAGACAGTTTGGCGAAGAGAAATTTTCAAGGCGAATTGCCAGAGCCATAGTAGAACATCGAAAAATTAAACCGATTTTAACAACTTTGGAGTTGGCAGAAATTATATCTGATGCAGTTCCCTATGTAGATAAACACAAACACCCTGCTACCAGAACATTTCAGGCAATACGGATTTTAATAAACGATGAGCTTGAAGAATTAAAAGTTGGACTGAGTGAGGCATATAAGTTGCTGGCAGTTCATGGACGTCTTGCTGTCATCAGCTTCCATTCTCTGGAAGACAGGATCGTAAAAAGGTTTATCAGACAGTTATCAAAAAATGATCCTTATCCTCAAGACTTGCCAGTAAAAGCAGACCAGATAAAGCCGGAATTGAAACAGATAGGTAAATTAATCAGGCCACCCGATCGCGAATGTGAAATTAATCCCAGAGCACGAAGTGCAAGACTGAGGATAGCTGAGAAAATGGCAACATGAAATTAGCAGTCCCAACAATTTTGTTTGTGCTTGTTTTTATATCAGCAATTTTGATCGTTATGACACAGCATAATTATCGTAAGACGTTTATGGAAATTCAGAAACTGGAGACAGTTAAAAATGACTTAAATGAAGAATGGGGAAAGTTACAACTGGAACAAAGCACCTGGGCAACCGATGACAGGATTGAAAGATTGGCCAGGGAAAAACTTAATATGGAATCGCCGGCCATAGAATCAATTGTATTGATTGCAAAATGAAGAAGAAACAGAACAAGTCCGTTTACCCGTTTCGAAGAAAGTTCATACTGCTTTCATTTGCGGCATTTTCTGCATTACTTGTTTGGCGTGCCGTATACTTGCATGTGATTAATAAAGACTTTCTTCAGGACCATGGTGATGCCAGATCGGTGCGCGTTGTTTCAATCCCTGCCCACCGTGGAATGATCACCGACAGGAATAATGAACCTTTAGCGATTAGTACCCCCGTGGATTCAATATGGGCGATCCCGAGACAGGTACTGGAGTACCCTGAACAATTACCCAAGCTGGCAAACCTGCTGGATATATCTTCAGACCAGTTATATGAGATGCTCAGTGATCGTATTGACAGGGAGTTTGTTTATCTCAAGCGTCATATTTCTCCTAACCTGGCAAAACAGGTTTCTGATCTTGAGATCTATGGCATTAATCTGCAGCAGGAGTTCAAGCGCTATTATCCTTCGGGTGAAATTACTGCACACCTGGTCGGTTTTACCAATGTAGATGACACCGGTCAGGAAGGCCTGGAGTTGGCGTATGACCACTGGTTGCAGGGTAAAGCAGGTAAAAAAAGGGTTCTAAAAGACAGGCTTGGGAGGTCAGTCAGGGATATTGAGAGTATAGAGAAACCTTCTCCAGGAAAAGATCTGGTTCTGAGTATTGATAGGCGGGTCCAGTACCTTGCATACAGGGAGTTAGCTGCCGCCGTAGAGTTTTACCAGGCAAAAAGTGGTTCTTTGGTTGTAATCGATCCTGTTAATGGAGAGGTAGTAGCACTGGTAGCTCAACCATCCTATAACCCAAATAATCGTGCAGGTTTAAAGAGTGAAAATTTTAGAAATCGAGCTATCACAGACGTATTTGAACCAGGTTCGACACTTAAACCGTTTACTATCGCTGCTGGTTTGGAATCCGGTTTATATGAGAAAGATACTCTTATCCAAACCAGTCCTGGTTACTTGCGAATCAGCAATCATGTCATCAGTGACATGTCTAATTATGGCATCCTAGATCTAACAGGAATCATTCAAAAATCCAGTAATGTCGGTTCTGGAAAAATTGGCCTCGCCATTGGACCGGAGGCACTATGGGCAACCTTGCGGTCTGTCGGATTTGGTGAACAAACCGGGACTGGGTTCCCAGGAGAATCGCATGGACTGTTGTCCAGTTATACAAACTGGACTGAACTTGACCTGGCTTCAATCGCCTTTGGGCATGGAATGGCAGTCACTACATTACAACTGGCACAGGCATATAGTGTTATTGCATCCGATGGAATTTTGCGGCCATTGTCTTTTCTCAAGGTAGGAGACGAAGCGATACCTGGTCAACGGGTCATGTCATCGGAGATCGCAACAACTTTGCGTGGCATGCTGGAGACTGTCGTTCAACCCGGTGGTACAGGTCAACGTGCAAATATTCCATTTTACAGAGTGGCCGGAAAAACCGGTACAGCACATAAATCCTCCAGTGAGGGTTATGCAGAAGATAAATATTTATCATTGTTTACCGGGTTTGCACCAGCAACGAATCCCAGGCTGGTGATGGCAGTAATCATTGATGAGCCCCAAAGTGGCGAACACTATGGTGGGCAGGTTGCTGCACCGGTATTTTCCAAGGTGATTCAAGGGGCGCTTAGGATTCTGGATATCCCGCCAGATGATTTGCCTGAACTGAATACCAACGATCAGTCTGTTTCAAAACAGGCAGGAACTACAGGATAGTGGAAATGATGGCTGCCTATTCGACAACAGATAAGATGGAACTAAGAGATTTGCTCGATGGTATTTTACCGGCAGATGATATTGTCGATGCCTACATTACGACACTTGAGTTGGATAGTCGAAAGGTTAAATCCGGGAGCTTGTTTTTTGGAATAAATGGTTCAGTCGTCAATGGTCGGGATTATATCGATGATGCAATCGGTAAATGTGCTGAGGCAGTTATTTTTGAAGGCAATACTTATCAGTTTAAATTAATTAAAAATATTCCTGTATATGAAGTATCTGATGTTAGAGACGTTATAGGAAAAATTGCGGCCCGATTTTACGGTCATCCTACAGCAAAAATAAATTTGACAGGTGTGACCGGGACAAATGGTAAGACATCAGTCGTTTATTTTTTGAATCAGGCGCTTTCTCAGCTTTCAAATAAATCGGTAGGCTCAATCGGTACATTAGGTAGCGGCACTGGGAAGATACTCAAGCCATTGGTAAATACAACCCCTGATATTCTGATGCTCAATGAATTATTTTCTGAATTTTGTCACCAGGATATTGAACAGGTTGTAATGGAAGTTTCATCGCATGCACTGGATCAGGCCAGGGTGAATAATATTGAGTTTGATACGGCTGTGTTCACCAACCTTAGCCATGACCATCTGGATTATCATCAGGACATTGATGCATATGGTGATGCTAAGCGGAAACTGTTTTTTCTCCCGTCAATTAAAAATGCAGTCATAAATATAGGTGATAGTTTTGGCGCTGGTATTGTCACTGAGCTGCCCAAAAACATAAATATAATCAGATATAAAATTATTGAGACAGCATCAGAATTTTCTCCAAATGAGGTTGAGTTGGTTGCAATAATCACTCATAAAGATATTTATTCAGTCAGCATGGAGATATCCAGCATCTGGGGCAAAGGCCAACTAACGGTCAAGCTGGTCGGTGACTATAACGCCGCAAATATCTTGGCATGTATTGGGGTGTTATGCGCGATGAACTATCCGTTGTCAGATATTTTGTCCGTCCTTTCAGATGTAAAAGCGGTGCCGGGCAGAATGGAATTATTTTGTGCGCCCACATCTCCAAAAGTTTTTATCGATTATTCCCACACACCTGATGCGCTTGAAAAGGCCCTTCAAACATTACGCAAGCTGGGAAACAAGAAGCTGGTGTGCATATTTGGTTGTGGCGGGAACCGTGATAGAGAGAAACGACCATTAATGGGACAGGTTGCTGAAAAATATTGTAA
This sequence comes from Gammaproteobacteria bacterium, assembly GCA_030835405.1. GTDB lineage: Bacteria > Pseudomonadota > Gammaproteobacteria > Eutrophobiales > Eutrophobiaceae > Eutrophobius. Next base: position 67,198 of record JAURPG010000106.1, read on the forward strand.
TGAAATTATTCTGACAAATGATAACCCCAGAAATGAGGCTGCAGAGAATATTATTTCAGACATTCAATCAGGGATGTCAGGAAGTGTCCCATGCCATGTTGAACTGGACAGGGCGGTTGCTATCCAGACAGCAATCGATGACTGCAATACCGATGATTTTATTCTGGTTGCAGGCAAGGGACATGAAACCTTTCAGGAAATTAAAGGTAAGAAGACCCCATTTAACGATCGACAATTGGTAATTAACTTACTGGAGTCGCTGTGGTGATATCCATGTCATTATCAACAGCAGCTAGTTTTATTGATGGGACCTTATCAGGTCTAGATACCACATTTAATGGTGTCAGTATTGACTCACGTTCAATACTTGGCAGTAACCTTTTCTTTGCAATTCAAGGCGATCGCTTTGATGGTCATACATTTATACCCTCTGTATATGACCAGGGAGCTGCCGGTGCGGTCGTGGAAAACCGTTTCGAAAATATCTCAATACCGCAAATTGAAGTAAAAAATACGGTACAGGCAATGGCAGATCTGGCAGGTAAATGGAGAAGCCAGTTCGATATTCCAGTTATCGCCATTACTGGTAGTAATGGCAAAACTACCGTAAAAGAAATGGTTGGATCAATACTTGATATCAATGCCGGTGTGTTGGTGACAAGAGGTAATTTGAATAATCATCTTGGTGTGCCACTGACATTATTTGAACTGGATGATGACCATAAATATGCAGTGATTGAAATGGGGGCCAACCATGCTGGTGATATAGCAGGTCTTTGTGATATCGCCCTGCCCACAGTTGCTGTGATTACCCAATGTGCCCCCGCGCACCTGGAAGGTTTTAAGACTGAACAGGGGGTTGCCCAGGCAAAATCCGAAATATTTTCCGGCTTAAGTTCAAATGGCACAGCGATCATTAATGCAGATGACAAGTATGCAAACTTGTGGACACAAACAGCCGCAGGATTAGAAAGACTGTATTTTGGAATTGAAAAACGTGCGGATATCAGCGCAACAAATATCCACTTTAGTAGTAAGACGGCTGAAACATCTTTTGATATTCAGTTTCCGGATGCTGTCATCTCCATAACATTTTCGATGATGGGCTCACATAATATCCTTAATTCTCTCGCTGCTGCAGCCTGTTGTTACGCTATGGGTATACCAGTTTCTCAAATTAAAAAAGGTCTGGAAAAAGTCGAGAGTATCCCGGGACGAATGGAACGGCTGACAGGTATTTGCGATTCAACAATATTCAATGATACCTATAACGCAAATCCATCCTCAGTTGAAGCTGGTCTGAAGGTGCTTGCTGAAATTCACGGTCCCAGATGGATGATATTTGGCGATATGGGAGAGTTAGGTGAGCAAGCAGAAGAATTTCATAAACTGATGGGCAAACTTGCCAGGAAATACGGAATTGAGAGATTGTTTACGGTGGGTGAATTAAGTCAGTTTAGTCATGACGAATTCGGAAATGGCGGTGAACATTTTGATTCAACCGGGGAGCTTCTCGAAAAGGTAATTAATGAGTTATCGGGTGATATAACCGTACTTGTTAAAGGATCTAGATTCATGAAGCTGGAGCAGATTGTGGCAGGCTTGAGGAAGGGAGACTAGTTATGTTGCTTTGGCTATCAGAATATCTAGTCCAATATTACAGTGGGTTTAATGTCTTTTTATATATCACCTTACGTACCATACTCGGTGCATTAACGTCATTATTTATTGCTCTGGTTATTGGGCCGGTACTAATCCGATATCTCAGTCGCTACAAGGTTGAACAGACCGTGAGAGATGACGGCCCTAAAACTCACTTGTTGAAATCTGGCACGCCAACTATGGGCGGTCTTTTGATAATTATCTCGATTGCATTTAGTACATTGTGTTGGGCCGATCTTTCAAATAGATATGTAGTGATAGTTTGTCTGGTAACGCTGGCATTTGCCCTGATTGGTTATATTGATGATTATAAGAAAGTAGTTAGACAGGACCCCAAAGGACTGTCAGCAAAATGGAAATATATTTTTCAATCCATAACTGGTTTCGGCGCAGCCATAGTTTTGTATAGCACAGCAGTCAACCCCGTTGAAACACAATTGATTCTGCCGTTTATAAAAATTATCACTATTGACATGGGCTGGATGTTCATCGTTTTTACCTATTTTGTCATTGTGGGGTCAAGTAATGCGGTAAACCTGACAGATGGATTAGATGGTCTGGCAATCCTTCCAACGGTAATGGTGGCATCTGGTCTGGCAATATTTGCTTATGCCTCAGGTAATGTTCAATTTTCTGATTATCTGGGTATCCCCTATGTGCCAGGTGTCGGTGAAGTCTGCGTCTTTTTGGGTGCCCTGGTGGGCGCGGGACTGGGCTTTTTATGGTTTAACACATATCCGGCACAGGTATTTATGGGAGACATTGGTGCCCTGGCGCTAGGGGCTGCATTGGGAATTGTGGCGGTGGTAGTCAGACAGGAGATTGTACTGTTTATCATGGGCGGTGTGTTTGTAATTGAAACCGTATCTGTAATCCTTCAAGTCACTTCCTTTAAGTTAACAGGTAAAAGAATATTCAGGATGGCGCCGCTACATCACCATTATGAATTGAAAGGATGGCCGGAACCCAGGGTAATAGTCAGATTCTGGATTATTACCTTTATCTTAGTCCTTGTTGGATTATCAAGTTTAAAAATCCGGTAAGGCAAATGTTAAGTGCAATAAGTGTTTCAGATAGAGAACAGATGCAGAAAATTCAAAAACAATTTGATGCCATAGTTGTAGGACTGGGTATAACGGGGATGTCCTTAATCCGTCACCTTTCCAATAAGGTGACAAGATTGGCCGTTGTCGATACCAGGAATGACCCTCCTCAACTAGAAACACTTATGAAAGAATTTCCAACCATCCCCTTTATTTCCGGGGAGTTTGATCAGGATTTACTCTGTGCCTCACAGACACTATATATCAGTCCAGGTGTTCCGCTGTCCTTACCGGCCATCCGGGCTGCTATTGATTCCGGTGTGGCAATTTCCGGGGATATCGAACTATTCCTTAACCAGGTACAGGCTCCAGTCATCGCAGTCACCGGATCAAATGGAAAAAGTACTGTGGTCAAGTTGGTTACAGAGATGATTACGGCATCCGGTAAGAAAGCCTTGTTAGGGGGGAATTATGGAGTATCTGCCTTGGAACTTCTTGAGGCCAATATTCCTGATTTTTATGTGCTGGAATTGTCTAGTTTTCAGCTCGAATCCTTGAAAAATGTGAATGTTGCTATAAGCACTATATTAAATATCAGTGAAGATCACATGGATAGATATTACGATTTCCACGAGTATGTTAATGCCAAGAAGAAAATCTTTATGGGCGATGGCATCAAGGTAATAAATCTTGATGATCCTACAGTTACGAACCTGGTAAGTGTAGATGATAATGTCATTGGTTTTAATCATCAAAGCCCTGATGAGGGTAGTTTCGGGGTTTGTGAAATAGGTGATATTGAGTGGATTTGTTTCGGTAAACAACGACTCATGAAGGTTTCTGAGTTACAAATCACCGGTAGGCACAATCTGACTAATTCCCTGGCCAGTCTGGCATTGGGTCATGCCATAGGGCTTGATGCAGATTCCATGGCAAATTCATTAAAGCAATTTAAAGGATTACCTCACCGTTGTGAGATGGTCCTGGAATTAAATAATGTTGTATGGATTAATGACTCAAAAGGAACAAATCCAGGCGCTACATGTGCCGCGGTGCAAGGACTGGCTGAAGGAGAGGATATCGTTTTAATCGCTGGAGGCGATGCAAAAGGTGCTGATTTATCGAGCCTGGGTGAAGCCATGAAAGGCAGGGTCCATTCAGCGATTTTAATTGGTAAGGATGCTCGTATTGTAGAACAGGCAATATCCTCTCTATGCAAAATATATCACGCAACGTCATTGGAGGGCGCAGTACACACCGCACATCAGCTCGCTAGAACTGGAGACAAGGTATTGCTTTCACCGGCATGTTCTAGCCTAGATATGTTTAAAAATTATGTGGAACGAGGTGAAAGATTCTCCAGTATTGTCAGGCAGTTGGCAGCCAATAGAGGGTCAGAACAATGAGATCCCAGGCCATACCATTTCAAGAGGCTGTGACTAATCGAATAGACTCGCCATATGATGTTATTTTGGTTGCAGTTTCTGTTGCCCTGGTTTCTGTGGGATTGATCATGGTGGCATCTTCCTCTATTTCAGTTACAGATAATGCATATGCGAGCCCGCTTCATTATTTTTGGCGACAATTAATTTCAGTAGGACTGGGATTATCATGCGCCATTTTTATTATCAATGTTCCATTATATATATGGGAGAGTCTCAGTTCATATTTAATGATCTTTGGTATTATTTTACTCATATTAGTACTGATCCCGGGGATAGGCAGGGAAGTTAATGGCAGTATGAGGTGGATAAGTATAGGGCCAGTTAATATTCAAAGTTCAGAAATTACCAAGATATGCATGATTATGTATTTATCTGGTTATCTGGTTCGGCATGAAGATAAGCTTAAAACAAGTTTTTCGGGGTTTATTCACCCTATACTCGTGGTCACAATCATTGCCGGTTTATTATTAATGGAACCAGATTTTGGTTCATCAGTGGTCATGTTTGCAACTGCCCTGGGAATGATATTCATGGGAGGTGTCCCTCTCAGCCGGTTTTTCATTTGGGTCATAGCAGCAAGCGCGGCTCTGCTTGGTCTGGCGATTTCATCTCCTTATCGTATGCAAAGGTTAACCAGTTTCCTGGATCCATGGCAGGATCCGTTTAACTCAGGATTTCAACTCAGTCAGGCATTGATTGCATTTGGAAGAGGTGACTGGTTTGGGGTAGGACTGGGAAGTAGTATTCAGAAATTATTTTACCTTCCAGAAGCACATACTGATTTTGTATTTGCCATACTTGCCGAAGAGTTGGGCTTGATTGGTTCAGTTCTGATTATTTCGCTTTATTTTATTTTAATCTGGCGCGCAATGGTTATTGGTGAATTAGCGCACCGTCTAGGTAAATTATTCTCCGCGTATTTTTCCTATGGTATTGGGGTATTGATCGGCATTCAGGCGTTTATCAATATTGGTGTAAACATGGGCGTTCTACCAACTAAAGGTCTCACCTTGCCATTGATCAGTTACGGCAATAACAGCGTGGTTATTTCGATCATTCTTATTGCCTTTTTAGTCCGGATTGAAATGGAAAACAGACTATATAAAAAGACTGCGTCGTCTGAAGGGAGAAAACCTTATGGCGATTAGACCTGTATTAATAATGGCGGGTGGAACAGGGGGGCACGTCTATCCGGCATTGGCCATTGCAGATTATCTAAGAACACGAGGGATGTCGCTATGCTGGCTTGGTACTTCCAATGGCCTGGAGTCTCGTGTTGTTCCTCAAAATAATATTGAACTCCTGACCATAAAAATTTCTGGATTAAGAGGGAAGCATATATTTCGTTGGCTATTTGCACCTTTTACAATCCTGGCCGCCATCGTTTCTTCGTTAAAGATTATGATAAATCTTAAACCTTCTATGGTTATTGGATTAGGGGGATTTGTCAGTGGCCCCGGTGGTATCGCCGCCTGGATTTTAAGAATTCCTTTATTAATTCATGAACAAAATTCAATTGCGGGACTGACCAACCGTTTGCTGTCACCATTTGCCAAAACGGTAATGCAGGCATTTCCGTATACATTTAATGGAAAGAATGTTGTTACCACAGGAAATCCGGTGAGGGTCGAAATTATAAAAAGGGCTATTGAGGAGGAAAACAATAAACGGATCGGATCACAAAAATCATTAAGGTTATTAATACTTGGTGGAAGTCTTGGAGCAAAAGCATTAAATGAAATTATCCCTCAAGTACTTGGCAGTTTATCAAAGGAGATAAATGTAAATATCATTCATCAGACAGGTACTGCCCATATTGAGTCAACTGTAAAAATTTATCATTCAACTGATTTAAAACCATACAAGGTCGAGCCATATATTGAAGATATGGCCCAGGCATATGCCTGGGCAGACTTGGTAATTTGCAGGTCAGGTGCGCTTACCGTGAGTGAAGTGTCTGTGATGGGATTGCCATCTATTTTTATTCCTTATCCCTATGCGGTAGATGATCACCAAACGATGAATGCCAGATATTTGACGGATGCTGGTGGTGGAGTGTTGTTACCCCAAACTGAGTTAAACAAACAGCGATTAGCTGAACTGATTACATATTTTCATGATAATCGTGATGCACTTGTAGAAATGTCGAATATTGCGAAACGAAAAGCAAGCCCCGATGCCACTGAAACCATTGGGAATTTATGTTTGGGGGTGTTGAATGCCTGAGCTAAGTGACACAGCAATGGGCCGGGCCCGTAATATTCATTTCGTTGGCATAGGTGGTGCTGGCATGTGTGGAATTGCTGAGATTCTACATAACCTTGGTTACAAAATATCTGGCTCTGATTTGAAAACTTCAAGTGTCACCGCACATCTGGAAGGGCTTGGAATACCTGTGCGAATTGGGCATGAATCGAATAATGTAGATGGATCTGATGTAGTCATAGTTTCCAGTGCGGTCTCTACTGATAATCCAGAAGTACAAACGGCAAGGTCCCAACGGATTCCCGTAATTCCGAGGGCAGAAATGTTGGCAGAGATTATGCGGTTCAGACATGGAATAGCCATTGCTGGCACTCATGGCAAGACCACGACTACCAGTTTAATCGCCAGTATTCTTGCGGAAGCAGGCATGGATCCCACTTACATCATTGGTGGATTACTAAATAGCATAAACACAAATGCCAGGCTGGGTAGTGGTAAATACCTGGTAGCTGAAGCTGATGAAAGCGATGCTTCATTTTTGCACTTACAACCTGTTTTTGCTGTATTGACAAACATAGATGCAGACCACCTTGGTACTTATGAAGATAGTTTCAACCGGCTAAGCAATACATTTGTTGAGTTTTTGCAAAGGCTTCCATTTTATGGCTTTGCCGTGCTTTGTCTCGAAGATTCAGCAACCAGAAAAATCATACCTTCATTAAGCAAGCCATATTTTACATATGGTTTTGGCGATGATGCAGATTATATTGCGTCAGATATATCCATAAATGAACATCGTTCATACTTTTCCGTTATCAGGCCAGACAATAAGTCTATATTAGAGATTAATCTTAATTTGCCTGGTCGACATAACATATTAAATTCACTAGCTGCCATCGCTATTGCTTCTGAGCTAGACGTGCCTGACCAGCCGATTATTAATGCATTAAAAGAATTTCAAGGCATAGCAAGGCGATGCAATGTGCTGGGAGACATAGAAATCGATGGCAAGTTAATGACCATAATCGATGATTATGCACACCATCCTAATGAGCTAAAAGAAACGTTAAAAGCCGTAAGAGAAGGTTGGCCCGGCCGAGATTTACTGGTTGTTTTTCAACCGCACCGATTTACCCGAACCAGGGACCTTTTTAAGGAATTTTGTGATGTTTTGTCCTCACAGAACCAGTTAATTCTACTGGATGTTTATCCAGCCGGAGAAGCGCCAATACCGGGAGCGGATACTACCGCACTCTGTTCAGCACTTGTTTCCGACGGAAATAAAAATATCAAACATGTTAAAGACGTAGATGGAGTTATCCCGGTTATCGCAGACAGTATATTTGATAACGGGATTATATTGATACTGGGCGCAGGAGATATAGCAACCCTGGGGCCAGCATTAGTAGAGAAATTTGGAAAGACCGTTCATTAACCAGGTGAAATATTGAATATATTGGCAATAAATGACTATCAAGAATCATACATGATGGGGTCAGGAAATTTAAATCAGTTTGAAGGTAGGTTCATGACAAATGAGCCGATGTCCAGACATACATCATGGCGTGTGGGTGGTATGGCAGATCGGTTATATATCCCTCATGATCTTGAAGATTTAAAGCTATTTCTTGGAGAGCTTAAAGAAGATGAACAGCTAACCTGGATAGGGCTTGGAAGTAATTTACTGGTAAGGGATGGTGGTATCAGAGGAACTGTAATCGCAACAAAAAACATGGAGGATTCGATAATACTGTTAAAGGGTGGGCTGTTATTGGCAGGGGCCGGGATGTCGTGTGCACAACTTGCAAAAACCAGTGTGAAATATGGATTAACTGGTGCTGAATTTCTGGTTGGTATACCTGGAACCCTGGGTGGTGCGCTGGCCATGAATGCGGGTGCCTTCGGAGGTGAAACATGGGGTGTAGTCCATTCAGTAACCACCATCAATAGACGAGGTGTAGAACGTATTCGGAGTAAGGAAGAATTTAACATTGCTTATCGAAATGTTGAATTAGGGAAGGATGAATGGTTTTTATCCGCCACGTTAAAGTTGAAAAGTGACATAGACCAAAATGGTAAAGCAATTATCAAAGATTTATTGAATAGACGATCCAATTCACAGCCTATTGGAGAAGCAAGTTGCGGATCTGTCTTTAAAAATCCAGATACTGGAGAACCCGCAGCAAAACTTATTGATAAGAGCGGACTCAAGGGAATTGCCATAGGTGGTGCTGTGGTGTCAGAAAAACATGCAAATTTCATACTCAATAAAGAAGATGCAACTGCCGAGGATATAGAGAAGTTAATAAATAAAATTCAACAGGTGGTAAAGGAAAAATTTAATGTCCTATTAATACCTGAGGTTCGAATTATTGGAACATACATGCCTGAAGGAACATCAAGCAATGGTTGATATGGATACAATCTCAACTTATGACTATGGAAAGGTTGCTATATTAATGGGCGGGAACTCGGCTGAGAGAGAAATATCATTGGAAACCGGTACAGCCATATACGATGCATTGATACGGTCAGGTGTTGATGCATATTTGTTTGATCCCAGTGAATTATCATTGTTTGAGTTAAAGCAGAAAAATTTTAATCGTGCTTTTATTGCCTTGCATGGTAGAGGTGGCGAAGATGGAACAATACAGGGCGCCTTACAGACAATGGGTATTCCTTATACCGGAAGTGGTGTTCTAGGTTCAGCTTTATGTATGAATAAGGCAAAAAGTAAATTGATTTGGAAGGCTTCTAATCTTCCTACTCCAAAATTTCTCTATATTGCAAGCGATCATGAACTGAAGGAAATACCAGTGGAATTGGGTTTTCCTGTAGTTATTAAACCGGTTAGTGAGGGCTCAAGTGTCGGTGTCTCTATTGTTAAAAACAATGAGGAGCTTACATCAGCGTGGCAAAACGCCCGCGCAACAGATAATGAGGTAATAGCAGAACAGTGGATTGATGGTGATGAATATACGGCAACGGTACTAATGGACAAAGTTTTGCCGATGATTCAGCTTAAAACACCAAGAGAATTCTATGACTATGAAGCTAAATACCATGTAGATACGACAGAGTACCTCTGTCCCTGTGGTCTGGATGAGGACCAGGAGTCCAGATTGGCAAAACTGGTAATGGATGCATTCATTTCTTTGTCTGCATCAGGTTGGGGACGAATCGATTTTATGATAGATCAAGAAGGAAATCCCTGGTTAATCGAATTGAATACCGTTCCGGGCATGACAAGTCATAGTCTGGTGCCAATGTCAGCCAGACAAGCAGGATTTTCTTTTGAACAGCTTGCGCTAATGATTCTCTATACCAGCGTTGATGTGGAACATTGCAAGGGAGATACATTGCAATGAATAGAATGAAACATACAGGTAAGCATAGTAAAGATACTTTGACTGACAATCATTCTTTAGCTGAGCCACCAGGAAAACTCTTTCACGGCATATTATTTTCAATAGCTATTATTGCAATATTGGTTGTTATTAGTATGAAGATATTGGATCCCATGACATTACCTATCCGTCACGTGAGCATTAATGGTAATTTTAATCATCTTTCACCAGTCAGTTTACAGGAACGCGCAAGTAATGTGGTTAGAGGAGGTTTTTTTAATGTCAATGTGGAAACAATTCAAAATGTAGTCAGCGAAGAACCATGGGTTAGGGAAATCCTGGTGAGAAGAATTTGGCCAGATCGAATTATGGTTGACATAAAAGAGCAACAAGCAGTTGCAAAATGGGAAGATAACGCATTAATAAATCAGGAAGCATTAATTTTTTATCCTGACGAGTCAACTTTTCCGGGCGACCTTCCATATTTATCTGGCCCTGAAAATTATTATGCGTTGGTTCTGGATTATCTGGATCAGTTTAGGGAAGTCATCCCCGAATCATTAAATGTAAAGGAATTACACCTAAGCGATAGACGATCATGGGAATTAACCCTGGACAATGATTTAACTCTGTATTTTGGTAAAACAGATGTCATGGATAAGGCCAAGCAGTTTTTTAAATATTATCCGCAGATTTCTAATAATAATGAAAAGCGACGGATTAATTATGTAGATTTGCGATATACCAACGGCTTTGTAATCGGTTGGCAAAGCAACAATGAATCGGAATTCAATAATGGGCAAAAACAAAATGGCAAAAAAATCTGACAAAAATTTAATTGTTGGACTAGATATAGGCACTTCAAAAGTCGTTGCTATCGTTGGAGAAATGTCGCCTTCAGAAGGAATTGAAGTCATTGGGATAGGTTCCTGCCAATCCAGGGGTTTAAAAAAAGGTGTCGTGGTCAATATTGAATCCACTGTCCATTCCATACAACGTGCGGTCGAAGAAGCAGAATTGATGGCTGGTTGTGAAATTCATTCTGTTTATGCTGGTATTGCAGGCAGTCATATTCGCAGCTTGAATTCACATGGGATTGTTGCAATTCGTGATAGCGAGGTAACTATAGGTGATATCGACAGGGTGATTGATGCTGCCAGAGCAGTAGCCATCCCCGCAGACCAGAGAATGTTACATATCCTGCCCCAGGAATTTGTGATTGATAACCAGGAAGGAATAAAAGAACCCATCGGTATGTCTGGTGTCAGGTTAGAGGCGAAGGTGCATATGGTGACTGGTGCAGTCAGTGCTGCACAGAACATTATCAAATGTGTCAGAAGATGTGGTCTGGAAGTTGATGATATTATTCTCGAGCAGTTGGCTTCCAGTTATGCGGTATTGACAGATGATGAGAAGGATCTAGGTGTATGTATTGTAGATATAGGCGGTGGAACAACTGACATCGCAGTCTTTACCGATGGTTCAATACATCACACTGCTGTGATCCCCATTGCGGGCGATCAAGTTACTAATGATATCGCCGTTGCACTTCGCACCCCAACTCAACATGCTGAGGATATCAAGGTTAGATATGCATGTGCATTAACACAGCTTGCAAATCCAGATGAAACTATTGAAGTTCCCAGTGTAGGTGACAGGCCAGCCAGAAGATTAGCAAGACAAACCCTAGCAGAAGTAGTTGAACCTAGATATGAAGAATTATTCAACCTTGTTCGTTCTGAATTGCAACGTAGTGGTTTTGAAGACTTGATTGCAGCCGGAATTGTGTTAACCGGGGGAAGCTCAAAGATGGAAGGAGCCATTGAACTGGCAGAGGAAATATTTCATATGCCTGTTCGAGTCGGCGCACCTCAGCATATTACTGGTCTCTCTGATGTGGTTAAAAATCCAATATATTCAACCGGCGTAGGTTTGTTGTTATTTGGACAACGGCAGGTATTGGAATCACATCATAGTAAACATGCAGATGGTGGATTCAGAAGTGTATATGAAAGAATGAAAAGTTGGTTTTCAGGAAATTTTTAATTTTTAACATTTAATAACCGGAGGGTAAAAATATGTTTGAACTTGTCGATGCGACTAATCAGGCAGCCATCATAAAAGTGATAGGCGTAGGTGGTGGAGGTGGAAATGCTGTTGAGCATATGTTGAAAGCAAATATAGAAGGCGTGGACTTTATTTGCTCAAATACAGATGCTCAGGCATTAAAAAACTCCACCTCTAAAACTATTTTGCAGTTAGGTGGAAATGTCACAAAAGGTCTTGGTGCTGGAGCCGATCCTGATTTGGGCAGACAATCAGCATTAGAAGATCGTGACCGAATAATGGATGTCCTTGATGGTAGTGATTTGGTGTTTATAACTGCTGGTATGGGTGGTGGAACGGGAACTGGGGCAGCCCCGGTGGTCGCCCAGGTTGCTAAAGAAATGGGTATTCTTACTGTTGCCGTAGTGACTCGTCCATTTTCCTTTGAAGGGAAAAAACGCGCTTTAGTTGCTGATAATGGAATCTCTGACCTTAGTCAATTTGTTGATTCATTAATCACCATACCTAATGAGAAACTCATGAGTGTATTAGGTCGGGAAGTTAGTTTATTGAATGCATTCGCTGCAGCAAATGACGTATTACTAGGTGCAGTCCAGGGAATAGCACAGTTGATTACCTGTCCAGGATTAATAAATGTCGATTTTGCTGATGTCAGAACGGTAATGTCTGAAATGGGTATGGCGATGATGGGTTCAGGTAAGGCCCAGGGTGAAGATCGCGCCAAGACAGCAGCAGAGGCAGCTATTTCCAGTCCGTTACTGGAAGATGTAAACCTTGCCGGTGCCAAGGGTATCCTGGTGAATATTACAGCTGGTATGGATTTTGCTATAGGAGAGTTTGAAGACGTTGGAAATACCATTAAAGAATTTGCGTCTGATAATGCAACAGTTGTAGTTGGTACTGTGATTGACCCTGAAATGAGTGGTGATCTCAGGGTAACTATTGTTGCAACTGGCCTGGGCAATACCGCGCTCCAAAATGAGCCATCAAGGATCAAAGTGGTGCCAGAATCAAATGTTGCGGTGGATTATAGAGAATTCGACAGACCTACGGTGATACGAAACCAGGATGTGGAACCAAGCCAGGCTACAGACGAGCAGGATCCGGACTATCTTGATATTCCTGCGTTTCTAAGACGACAAGCAGACTAAAGGTAATTTATATTTAAACTTGACAGTGTGGATGATTGACCGTAAAAAAGCGCTTTGATTGTGCTATGAAAAAGACAGTTTATGATTAAACAGAAAACATTAAAAAATGTTATTCGTGCTTCCGGTGTAGGGTTACACTCAGGTAAGAAGGTGTATTTGACCTTGAGGCCGGCACCGGTTAATTATGGTATCGTTTTTAGACGGGTCGATCTGGAACCGGTTATAGAAATTCAGGCCAGACCTGAGAACGTAGGTTATACCACTCTGTCTACAAGTTTGGTGAGTAA
>JAURPG010000107.1 GCA_030835405.1 Gammaproteobacteria bacterium
GACCTCGATTTCAACTAAGCGTAGGAGTTTGATGATCTCTTCGGGTGAGTAGTGTTTTCTCGGCATGTTTGACCTCCTTAGTGGTCCAGTTTAAGCGAGTTTCTAACTTAAAGACTGGTACCGTTTTAGGGGGGCAGGTCATTACTTTAGTGATATTTAGTATTTTTTACGACAATTTATGGATATGCAATATGATTATGACTATTTATTAAAATAGAGTCGTTTCTGAGATGATGGATTTCAAGCTATAGAAATACCAGTGAGGTGGATCTTCCATGCCGGAAAATCGTAAGAAAGTCAGGGAGTTATAATTTTCCCATCAAAGAGATAAAGGGCTTATCGATGATTCTTGGAACCACGTTTCGATTTTGGAATCTCAAATTTTACTTTGAGATGATTGCCGTCTAAAGTATATCCGTTCAGACCTTTAATGGCTTCCCTAGCTTCGTGACCTTCCATTTGAACAAAACCGAAGCCCCGGCACTTTCCGGTAAAAATATCCGTCGTTAGTTGAATAGACCTGACTGTCCCATAGTTTGCAAAAAGTTCATGAACTTGAGATTCAGTCGTTTCTTTTGGCAGGTTGCCTATAAAAATTTTTTTCAAAGAATATCTTGTCTTGTAGTGAAGAGATATAAAAATGGAATAATCCTGATTTGCACAGGATTATTCCAGATTTAGAGATGATTACTCAGGTATAACCTGGGTAGCCTGAAGGCCTTTTTCACCTTGCTGAACATCAAAGCTGACACTTTGTCCTTCTTTAAGAGAGCGAAAGCCGTCACCTGTAATTGAACTATGATGTACGAATACATCGTCTGAGCCATCGGAAGGTGAAATAAAACCAAAACCTTTTGAATCGTTAAACCACTTTACTGTTCCTGTTTTCATCGAATAAACCTCGAATTTATTTGTTAAAGTTAATTAAATATTGTTGTGTTATCGAGGTATTTACAGGTGTGATTCCAAAAGAAATAAAACTGAAATGGCCAAGAAACAAAACCTTATTTTAAAATTATAAGGCAAATTACAGCCTTATATGCACATTTGATAGGCTTTAACGCAATAAGTCAAGGATTGTTATGAAATTATGGTAGTTTGTGGGTTATTGAGATCTGCGATTAAAACGTAAAATATTGATAAATTTGCTGTGTTTCAGGCATACCTGTATATTCTTTACTCTACCTTTCCCTTTGCCATTCTTTTAAGGACAGCAATATGTATACCGCCACTTATAGCGATACTTTGAATTATGATTCAAATAATGCATAAACGAAAAAGGTCCGGAGATGGCAGTATTAATTTTCCGGATTTACAGTGTTGGAATCCAGAGACCAGGGTTATTACCTTTGTCGCAGAGCTGGATGGAGAACGGATAGACTGTAAAATTAAGGCATCAGATTTACTTAAAAAATTCCCGACGAGCCCCAAAGCTCCAATGCAATCGGTTGTTTTACATAAAGCCATTCTTGAAGATATTGCTGTCTCTAAAATTAAGGAACAACTGTTCGACACAAATGGTTCAGTCAATATAAGTTATAACGACTTAATTTAGCTTAATATTAATTCTTATTAGACATCCTCCATCCCAATTAAAGTGGACAGGGTTTTTTAGCTGAAATTATTATCTTCATGCTAATCAAGAATTCTGTTCTTTTTATCACGTGTTAATATTTAGCATATTAATCAAAAAAAACTAAAAGGAGGGGAAATGAGCAAAGTAACATGTCATTTGTCTTTGATGGGGCTGTGTTTATTTTCATTTTTGTCGGGTTGCGCCATAGTTTCAACGTATTATGAGAATTTCACTGATAATACTCCGATGACCGAAGCGGAATATCTCGCTTCCCTGCCGGATGATATCTATCCAGAATCACGTGGTCGGCTACCTATCGTTAATCGTGCAGATCTCGACGCTGAAGGTAAGATGATTTATGATCGCTATACCTCACCAGAATCCACTTCTCTTGCAGGGCTGCCGGGTCCTGGCGGGCTTCGATTACATGCCAGAGTCGATCAATCACCAACCAGAATAAATAATAAGGTTCGCGCCTTGATTCGATTATCCATGGCCAGGGAACTGGACCAGGTATTTGAGTGGACGCTTTATGAACCAGTGGGACTGAAGGCCGAGATTACACCTGATGTAATGGATGCGATTCGACATAACGGATCCCTCGAAGATGTTCCACCGTTTGATGCTTCAATCATTCAGTTGTCACGAGATGTCCTGAAAGATCATCGTGTGAGTTCAGAAACTTACCAGTTATTGCAGGAGCAGTTTGGCAACAAGGACTTGATGGAGATCGCCTATTTGATGGGAGATGCCATGGAGAGTTATGTCCTATTATTTATGTTTGATGTACACCTGCCATATGACAGAAAACCATTGTTGCCAGTTGATCTATAAGTCATCGCGCAGGATGCCTTTTAAAAATTTATAACGGTCTTTTCGCACCTCTCTGATTTTTCCAATGACGCTCGTTTCAGACATACCAAGCATTAACATCAAGTGAGAAGAAAGCATCAGGCTTGCTTCCATGGTCTCCGGGATCACTTCCGTGGCGCCGGCGTGTTTTAATTCTTCCAGGTGAGAGTCGTCGCTGGTACGCACCAGTATTAGTATGTCCTTATTGACCTCGCACACCTGATGCAATACTTTCATTACCGGCGAAACATCATCCAGGCAGAATACCAATGCTGCCGCACGTTCAAGGCCAGCAGATTTCAGTAAAGCTATGTTGGATGTGTCACCGTAAGTCACTGAATGATGATTTTTAACCGCCTGCTGCACCAGCATGAGATTTGTATCCATTGCAATATAGTTAATCTCTTCACTTTCCAGAAAGCGGGCAACATTTTGTCCTACCCGTCCATAACCACAAATGATCACATGATTATTCAATTCATTAGCAGTCTCGGCAATCTTCTGTTCTATTTCTGCATCACTTATATTAGAGGCTACAGGCAACAGCTTTCCAACCAGTTTCTGGTTGTATCGTATCAGGATAGGCGCCAGACCCATGCTGATGAGTAATGCGGCCAGGACCACCTGGCCATAATCGGCTGGTAGCAGATCACCGCTGAGTGCCAATGCCAAGATGGCAAACCCAAATTCACCTCCATGAGCCAGGGTGATACCTGTCCTGGTGGCAACCGCCCAGTCCCAACCAAACAGTCGACATAATATGGCGATCAATCCAAACTTAAAGACAATCAACGCAGACAACAGCAGCAGCACCCATGGCCATATCTCGGGGAGTAATTGAATATTCAGCAGCATACCGATGGAGATGAAAAATAGCGCAAGCAGGATGTCCCGGAACGGCCGGATCTCTGCCTCTAGTTGGTGACGGAATTCCGTCTCCGCCAACATGATGCCGGCGATAAATGCCCCAAGAGCAAGTGAGAGTCCCATTTGTTGGGTAATCCAGGCGGCCGCCAACGCAACCAGTAAAGCAGTCAGGGTAAAGAGTTCTGACGATTTAAATTTAGCGATTATCCCGAATAACGGTCTTAGTACCCACCTGCCCAAGGCCAAAATAAATATGATCCCTAAAAACCCCTGTCCAACAGCCTTGAAAATAACATCGGTTGTAGTACCCGATGAGGTGATCAGATGATTAACGAATAGCAGAAAGGGAATAACCATCAGATCCTGAAACAGGAGTATACCAATGGCGTTACGACCATGCCGGGTATGCAGCTCATGTTGTGCAGACAACAAGGTAGTTACCAGTGCCGTTGAAGACATGGCTACTACGCCACCCAATATGATAGATATATCCAAAGGCATTCCCAAGAACATGGAAATGGCAGCAGTAATGACTGTGGTTAACAGGACCTGTGCACCGCCTAACCCAAGGACAGCGCTTCGCATATGAATAAGCAGTGGGAGGGAAAATTCCAATCCTATGGTGAACAATAACAGTACTACCCCAAATTCAGCGAGTTCTCTTATATGTTCAATATTTGAGATTAAGGCGAGGCTATAGGGACCGAGCAAGATGCCTACAATTAGGTATCCCAGGATCGGCGGCAGGTTTAAATATAGAAATAGCACCACCACCGACATGGCGGCGGCAAATAATATTAATATTTCATTTAGATAACTGTAGTCCATATAAACCACACAACCGTAAATATATTTTGATGTTTAATCATTACAGAAAAATGGGGAATATTAAACAGCTTCTGGCAATGACGTAATAGAAATAAAAAAGGGCAGTTAGATTACTGCCCTTTTTATCTTATTACTGACTTTTTATTCTGCGTATAAAAGAGTATATCCATATTCCTGTGACCGGGTGGCCGCCAGGACACCGGCCGCGACAAAATGTGCGTTAGGTATTGCCCCATCCACCAGCATGGCAAAGGCCTCCTCCACAGGCATTCCGGTAGCCTTGGCAATATTCATCGCCGCCCTTCGGGTGGCCCGTTTACAAATGGCAAAATGCACACCCATGTCTAACAGTTTCGGGATCGTATTGGAACCGCTGTAATCGTTAGCGGTATACATGGGGTTGCTGGCAGGCGCCAAGACTGAAGGGTCACGGTTTATCTGTTCTCCATATTTTTCCCACATGGCATTACCATAACCATAAGGGGTTGATGCATGGCGGAAACATACGACCATGGCGTAGTCTTGCGCCTTGCCTTCGTATTCATCGATATGGGAGACAATAATATTGTTTGCATAGCGTACCGCACTGCCACCGCCAGCGACGGTAGAAGAATCAATAAAAACGCGGTGATCACCTGGTAACGCCTCCATCCACTTATCTTTACTATATTGGGGAGGTTGTTCGTTTGCCTGCGTAGTTGCCGGCGCACTTGCTACGGCTATGCCGGCAACCGTGGCGACTCCCATATTGGTGATGAGTGTGCGGCGACCAACGCCATTTTTTTCATTGTCTTTCATTTGTATCTCCCTCTTTCAATTCCAAGCTGATTCGACTGATTATATGCCTATTCAGCATTCAGTGAAACGAGCTCAAGTTCACCGCAAACTCCAAGAGTTTTCAGGAACTTACGTTGATTATCATTGATTAACAGTGTTAGTTTTCCACCCTGGGAAGTCATATTTTTCGATTCCCTGGAGAAGAAGTCTACCGCCGATTGATCAATATGGGTGGTGTACTGCAGGTCAACGGTTATGGTTTCCTTACTGTGTTCATGAAAGATCTCCGTTAATTGACCCACCGAGGCATAGAACAGGGCACCTTTCACTTTTAGCGCGATGCCAGAATCTGTCTCCTCAAGTTTGAGATCAAGTTGGCTGATACGAAACATGAAGACACTGATGGATAGAAATACTGCAACGCCTACTCCTGCAGCAAGACCCGAAAAGATAATACTGAGGAATGTCGCCAGGTAGATGACCAGTTCAGAACGGACCTGGGCATAGTGCTTGATATCCTGCCATTTAATCATGTCCGCACCGACAATAAATAGTGTCCCCGCCATGGCCGCCATAGGCATGTAGGTCAATATGGGACCGAGAAACATAATCATGATAAGAACACATATAGCGGCGAGAATGCCTGAAAGTGGTGTACTTCCACCCAGGCTTAGGTTTGCCCGGGTACGGTTAAAGCTTCCAGAACCCACAAAGCTGGAGAAGAACGGGGCAAGAAAATTAGCTATGCCCTGGGCATAGACCTCTTTGTCCAGATTAATGTCCTGGTTGGTTTCCATCTTCAGGCCTCTTACGATGACCAGTGATTGTGCAAGACCAATGAAGGCAATGGTAATGGCGTATGGGATCAGGGAAACGCTGGTAATCAGGTATTCAATATTTAGCGTTGGAATATTAAACGGGATCCACTGTATGGGCATACGGCCCAGGTACTCCAGTTCTGTGACCGGTTGCGGCCAGATAAATGCTACTAATAGCCCGCATAGGTAGCCTGCGGTAATGGCAACAATAATAAAATAGCGAGGGAAGAAACGTTTACCAAGATAACCACCGAGTATAGTAGTGATGCCTATGGCCAGACTATAAGGATTAACCAGATGAAGTGAGTCACTGATAATGACATAGAGCTTTTCATAGAAAAATGTTGTATTAAATGTGGATAGATCCAGGATGCTGTCCAGCGATGCCATGATGATTAAAAATCCCGCGCCGGCAGAAATACCTGAAATGGATCCCGGTGACATGTATTGAAAAATTTTTGCCCCTCTCAACAACCAGAACAGCAACTGAATCAGTCCTACCATCATGCAAAGCAGGAATACAAAGTCTACATATACCGGGCTGCCTCGTCCTGCCAGTGGCAGTACAGCCGTGCCTATGAGGATGGCCACGGCGGTATTGGGGCCACTCATCATTGAAGAGGTCCCCATCAGGCTGGAGAACAGGGTCACGAATATCGCACAATATAAACCATACTCAGGTTGAAGGCCGGCAAGATAGGCATAGGTTATTCCCTGGGGGATAACCAGAATTGCCCCCACAAAGCCGGCAAATGCCTCTGCACGCCAGTGGGTTAATGTTTTTGTCCAGGCAAAAGAGGGGGTTGCTTCTTTAAGCAGCGTTGCGATCAATTGAACACATGTTCCAGTAGCTTAAGAAATTTACTCTCCCTGGGATCAGACGGGCGGATCTGTAGGTTCAGGTAAGCTGATACATCCAGGGCCTGCTGGTGAGTTAAGGTTCGGCCATTGCCTAACGGCATGTTGGCCCAGATAAAACCAGCACCTTTATGTATGTTGTTCATGCCGGCTCCTTTATTATAAGAATCCAGTCCCCACACCGGAGGCATTTCAGCAACACCCTGGCCCTGTTCACCATGACAGGCGGCACAGTGTTGCTGGTATATTGCGCGCCCATTGGCTGGATTAGGATCATAGCCGGTATCTGGCACGGTAGGCACCCCGCGTCCCACTGGTTCTTTGCCCACAACTTCACCTTGGGACAAATAGCTGACA
>JAURPG010000108.1 GCA_030835405.1 Gammaproteobacteria bacterium
CAGGCCTGACCGGTGGTTTTGCCCCGGCCGACCTCGATTTCAACTAAGCGTAGGAGTTTGATGATCTCTTCGGGTGAGTAGTGTTTTCTCGGCATGTTTGACCTCCTTAGTGGTCCAGTTTAAGCGAGTTTCTAACTTAAAAACTGGTACCGTTTTAGGGGGGCAGGTCACCCAGACTCCATATACCGGGTTCATCCCTTCACATTCTTTACGATAATTTTTTGAAGTATGCAGGATTTGTTTCGGAATGATCTTGTCTTTCAGGATTTTTTTATCGTTATATATATCCTGGATAAAGTGATTCAAAGCAGTCAATCGCTACACCAGACCTTTTTCCACCTTATCCCACTCATTTTTCAAAATAAGCCTTGGAATAATGTAGTAGGGCCACTCCCGATCAATATTTTCACCTTCACTATAAACGGTAAAAGTTATGCCCATAGTCCTGATCGCAAGTTCGGCTTCGATGCGTCGCTGATACAGGTTGCCCGGCTTTATGCGTTTGAGTAAATTGATTAACTGCCCCATACCCCGACGGGCCTTGAGGTCACTTGTTAATGATTCGTTATAAAAACCGTTCTGTTTGTATTTTGAAAGATCCATAAATATTCTTTTTTTTAAACGGTACGTTATCTATTCGTCATTATAAAGGAATGTTCTAATTTCTGGCATTTGCTGCTCTGCATCCCTTTCACCCATATGAATTAGATGCTGGAGATAATCTGACTGGAACATGACTAGGCTTAACATGTCAGTAGATTGATTTTCCTGTGTACCCCATCCCCTGGTCATAAAACGAAATGCACTGGGTAATCGGGGTTCATATTGTGCAGCAAGATCGCCGAGATCTTCAGATGGCCTGAGAAGTAATAATTTTATTGGCTCAAGGTTTTCCGGGTTCTTTCCTTTTGTGCCTTTCAGCAAATGGTTAATGCGTTCAAGCCTCAACGCGTCATTATCAAATACATCCAGAAATATCGCACTATACATGGCCCCTATTACTTTGGCTGGCGAGGGGTAATCATCCAGCTTTGCTACCAATTCATTTCTTTGTGGGGATATATGACGCGTTGAAATCGCAAGTAGTTTTTTTGCCCCCATGTGTATAGCAGGTGCAAGCGGTGCTGTGAGTCTTATCCCGCCATCACCATACCAACTACCATCTACATAAACAGATGGAAATAACATTGGCAAAGAAGTAGATGCCATAATATGGTCAATAGTCAGATCTGAGACAATACTTTTCCTGTGTCCCCTTTCCCACTCAACAAGCTCTTTTCCATGCACCCATGATATGGACTGGCCTGTGGTATAACTGGATGCGGTTATCGCAATAGCCTGTAATTTTCCGGCATTGATATTTCTATCAATTCCCTTCAGTACGCCATTCTCCGGTTTTAAAATACTTTCCATTAGATGCCTCAAGGGTTCAGTATCCACAAGACTTCGTGTGGTGATGGCGTTTGATGCGCCGCCAAGAACCAGCCTTAGCCCCCAACGAAACACATGGGTGAGAATAGAGGCCGAATCAACCCGGAAAACGTGATCAATGGTCAAATTACTCCAGATGTCCACCAGGCGATCAATTTTTTCGTTTAAATTACCTGATTCATTAGCTAAAAATGCTGCATTAATAGCACCTGAAGAAACACCAGTAATATAAGGGAAACAGACATCGGGATAATGTCTGGATAACGCCCTTAAAAATCCTACCTGATAGGCGGCCCTGGCACCACCACCACTCATCACTAGCCCAAGGTCCTTGTTAATATCGTTATTTTTTACCATTTTCTATAAGATGATCACAAAATATTATAAATCTGCTATTGTACTTTACAGGTAATTTATAGCGTACATCATGGAATCATTGTTACATAAATTCTATGCGGCGAGTATCTCCATCGGTCCCGATGGCAGTATGCTGGTAGCCAGTACCAAAGACAGGGTCATGATTTGGGGGGCAATTTTCTGCTTTATCGGCGCCACCAGTTTGATCTCCTGGTTGATCTACAAGTCCAGTCGTCCTGGTAAAGCAGCGCTGGTAACCTTTGTAGTATCCCTGATCATCCCGGTTTTAATTATTCCCTCTGTCCGCCAGGAATATATACACGTAACACGCTCAGAAATCACCATAGAATCCGGGGAATGGTACAAACCTTCCAGAACAGTTTTAAAAATGTCTAACCTGCGAAAACTACACGAAACTGATAACCAGGGTTTCTTTCCAGGCAATCTGATTGGCGACCCCAACGTCAGCTGGCACCTGACAAGACTGGATGGAGGCCTTGAAGAAATGGAGTTAAATCAGTTTTTTAATGCTCACCGTATGGTTGTTGCCTATTATTTTATTGACAGGGGATTCTGGGTGGAACGACTGGAAGACCGGATGCGTGAGAGCTATTAACTTTACCTGGACTTAAGCTGCATCATTTCCGCCATGCGGCCCGAATTCTTCACGAAGATAAGATGCGAAATGCCGACAGGCATCAGTATAGGTAAATATCCCCACCAATTTTGAATTTTTAGTTACCAGGACGGTATCTAAATGTTTGTCCGCCATAGTCTCCAGGACATTGTCTAATCGATCGTTTAAATCGAAAAGTTGAGGAACCTCAATCTCCAACTCAGCTAACTTTTCGACATTTTTCATATGAAAATCCCTATGATTGATTATGCCAGTTATCTTTTCATCTTTAACCACAGGCAGATGGTGTATCTGATGTTCTTCCATGTATCCCCAGGCATCAGATACCGTTGCATCAATCCCAATTGATTATGGGAAGGGCGTCATGATAGATTTTATAAGTGGAATTTTAATATACACTTGATCACCTGGGCATATAATTTATCTCAATCCCAATACATCCTGCATATCAAATAAACCGGATTTTTTACTACGAACCCATTCAGCAGCGAGTACCGCACCAGAGGAAAAAGTTTTCCTGTTTGATGCCTTATGGGTGATTTCAACCCTTTCACCCGATGATGCAAACAACACAGTATGATCACCGACAATATCTCCGGCACGTATTGTTTCAAATCCAATTGTTTTTCTGTCCCTCTCACCGGTAATTCCTTCCCGGCCATATACGGCACACTCCTTCAAATTCCGGCCTAACCTGTCTGCAATAATTTCTCCTAACCTGACGGCGGTTCCGGAGGGAGCGTCTTTCTTCATTCGATGATGTGCTTCAATAATTTCTATATCTGCCTGCTCACCAATGATTCTCGCTGCCAATTCGACGAGTTTGAAACATAAATTTACTCCTATGCTCATATTCGGGGCAAAAACAATCCCGATGGATTTGCTGGCATCATGTATAGTTTGTTTTTGCTCATGGTTTAAACCAGTGGTTCCAATGACCATTGACTTACCAGCAGACACACATTGCTGGACATTATTTATGGTGGCATCTGGTAAGGTAAAATCGATTATGACATCGAAATCATCAAGTATTTCCGATATATCAGCTACAACCTTGACATTATTTGCCCCAATTCCAGCCAATAGACCACAGTCCTCTCCCAGTTGACTTGATCCGGGATGTTCAATTGCCGCTGTTACATAAACATTTTCTGTTTCAGAACAGGTCTCAACAATTGTTCGGCCCATTCTGCCGGCTGCACCGCATACTGCAATTCTAGTTGTCATATTCGTCCTTTCGTCACCTTAGACATAGTATAAAAATTTTGGACAAGATACCTGTAAAGTATATATAACTCTTTAACGAGTTGTTACTCATTCATAGGATATTTTTTCAGGATCTGAATATTCGATCTGACAACCGAATATTAATTGTTACTTAAGGTGTAAGATTATCAAAAAAATCTTTTACGCCATCAAGCCATGATTTGGATTTTGGGCTATGGTGTTTACCGTCACTTGCCATCGATTGTTCCAGTTCTTCCAATAACTGTTTTTGTTTTTTATCAAGCTTTACCGGCGTTTCCACTACAACCTTACAGATTAAATCCCCTGAATTTGATGACCTTACTGAACGTACTCCCTTTCCACGTAATCTAAATAGTTTACCGGTTTGTGTCTCGGCAGGAATTTTAAGGTTCAACCTGCCATTAAGGGTTGGCACCTCAATATCGCCTCCAAGTGCCGCCATTGTGAAGCTGATGGGTACAGTACAATGCAAGTTGGTGGCTTCACGAGTAAAGATGGGATGATCCCTGACAATCACATGTACATAAAGATCGCCTGCTGGGCCGCCTTTCTCACCGGCCTCACCTTCCCCCGTTAGCCTGACCCTGTCGCCAGTATCAACGCCTGGTGGAATTTTAACTGAGATAGTCTTGTTGTCCCTGACTCTACCCTGCCCATGACAGGAACCACAGGGATCTGAAATAATCTTTCCCTTTCCCCGGCATTGCGGGCAGGTCTGTTGAATGGAAAAAAAACCCTGCTGCATTCTTACCTGACCCATGCCATCGCAGGTAGGACAATTTGTAGGAGAAGAGCCCTTTTTGGCACCACTACCACTGCAGACTGAACAGGTATTTAACTTGCCTACACGAATCTTGATCGTTGTTCCATTGATCGCCTCTTCAAGGCTTAAATCCAGGTCATACCTGAGGTCTGCCCCCCGATAGACCCGTTCACCGCCTCCTCGACCGCCACCAAAGATGTCCCCGAATACACTGTCAAAAATATCACCAAATCCACCACCTTGGGCATGACCACCAGCGAAGCTCCCTTCTACGCCCTGGTGTCCAAACTGATCATAAGCGGCCCTTTTTTGTTCGTCAGACAGAACATCGTAGGCTTCTTTCGCCTCTTTAAATTTAGTTTCTGCCTCGGCATCATCAGAATTGCGATCCGGATGATATTTCATCGCGAGCCGTCGGTAGGCTTTTTTTAATTCTGCCTCAGATGCATTTTTCGATACCCCGAGGACATCATAATAATCGCGCTTGGATGACATTTATTTAATACCTGCTATTGCTTTTATACGTAACAAGCCCGGGAAGATGATTCCCGGGCTTTATTATCTGTTTTTTAACTATCTGTAATTTATAAATGATTATTTCTTATCGTCGTCAACTTCCTCAAATTCAGCATCGACAACATCATCATCAGATTTTGCATTTTGTGACTCTTCACCACCTGCGGCTTGTGCGTCTGGTTGCTCATCTGCTGAAGCCTGGTAGGCTTTTTCCGCCAGTTTACCTGCAACCTCTGTCAGCTTCTTGGTTTTTCCCTCTATCTCAGACTTGTCGTCACCTTTAAGGGCTTCCTCCACATTTTTAATTGCGGCCTCTATATCCGCTTTTTCATTGTCTTCAACCGTATCGCCCAGCTCTTCAAGCGAATTACGTGTTGCATGGACCATGTTTTCAGCCATGTTTCTGGTTTCCACCATTTCCCTGGCAATCCTGTCTTCTTCAGCATGGGCTTCTGCGTCCTTCACCATCTTGTCAATCTCGTCGTCCGACAATCCGCTGGACGCCTTGATAACAATTGACTGTTCCTTGCCGGTGGCCTTGTCTTTGGCTGACACATTCAAAATACCATTCGCATCGATATTGAATGCCACCTCAATTTGCGGAACACCTCTTGGTGCCGGTGGTATATCTGATAAATCAAACCTGCCAAGGGACTTGTTACCTGATGCTATTTCACGCTCACCTTGTAAAACATGCACTGTCACTGCGGTCTGGTTATCTTCAGCAGTTGAAAAGACCTGTTGTGCCTTGGTTGGAATGGTAGTGTTCTTCTCAATCAGTTTGGTCATCACACCGCCTAATGTTTCAATACCAAGCGATAAAGGCGTAACATCGAGTAAAAGTACATCTTTAACATCGCCACCCAAGACACCTGCCTGAATAGCAGCGCCGGCAGCAACCGCTTCGTCGGGATTGACGTCTTTTCTGGGGTCTTTACCAAATATTTTTGATACTGTTTCCTGCACCTTGGGCATACGGGTTTGACCGCCAACCAGAATTACATCGGTAATCTCGGATTTATCCAAACCAGCATCCTGCAAGGCAACCTTGCAAGGCTCTATAGTTCTTTCTACCAGCTTTTCAACCAACGACTCCAGTTTTGCCCGTGACAGTTTTATATTCATATGTTTCGGTCCAGATGAATCGGCCGTTATATATGGTAGATTGATATCTGTCTGGGTGCTGGAAGATAGCTCTATCTTTGCCTTTTCTGCTGATTCCTTAAGCCGCTGCAAGGCCAGGGGATCATTATGCAGGTCTATACCCTGTTCATTTTTAAATTCTTCGCACAGGTAATCGATAATACGTAAATCGAAATCCTCGCCACCCAAAAAGGTATCACCATTGGTAGACAGGACTTCAAACTGATGTTCGCCATCCACTTCGGCTATTTCAATAATAGAAATATCAAATGTACCGCCACCCAGATCATATACTGCAATCTTTGCATCGCCCTGCTTTTTATCCATCCCGTAGGCAAGTGCTGCCGCTGTGGGTTCGTTGATAATTCGCCTGACATCCAGCCCGGCAATACGTCCAGCGTCCTTGGTGGCCTGGCGCTGTGAATCATTAAAATAGGCTGGAACAGTGATGACTGCTTCCTTAACCTCTTCACCAAGATAATCTTCCGCCGTCTTTTTCATTTTCATGAGTACCCGTGCAGAAATTTCCGGCGGCGCCATTTTCTTACCCTTCACCTCTACCCAAGCATCACCGTTATCGGCTTTTATTATTTTATATGGGACCATGTTGATATCTTTCTGTACCACATCGTCTTCAAAACGCCTTCCTATCAGTCGTTTTACCGCGTTTAAGGTGCTTTCTGGATTAGTAACGGATTGTCGCTTGGCAGATTGACCTACCAATACTTCATCCTCCGCCGTAAAGGCTATAATTGAAGGTGTGGTCCTGCCGCCTTCGCTATTTTCAATAACCTTGGGGGCTCCGCCTTCTAGTACCGCGACACAGGAATTGGTAGTTCCAAGGTCGATTCCAATAATCTTTGCCATTGCTACATTCTCCAGAATTTTTAAGTATTTGAATTAATTGAATTTTTCATAATTCGTGTTAGGTACATATATGAGGACACGAGGGTAATATTTCAAGGCGACACACGAAATTTATTGCCTAATTTACCGAAAAAATATGGTAATCAATTACAATTTTGCCTTTATTTTACAACTACAACCATCGCAGGTCGGATTAACCGGCCGTTCAGTTCATAGCCCTTTTGCAAGACCGACATGATATTTCCGGACTCATATTCATCTGATTCCGCCATGGATACAGCATCATGGCGATCCGGATTGAATTTCTCACCCTGTGGGTCGATAACCTCTACACCAAATTTCTCCAGTGTGTCAGTAAACTTCTTCAAGGTCAGATTCATGCCCTCCACCATACTGCCTGAGTCACTGGCTGATTCCGACGCCTGAATACCCAAAACCAGGCTATCGATCACTGGTAATAGCTCATTTACAAATTTTTCAAGTGCATATTTGTGTGCATTTTCGATGTCACGGGACGTACGTTTCCGCAAATTTTCCATTTCTGCCTGGGTATGCTGGGCTAACTCAAGATTCTCTTCGGCCTTTTTCATTGCAATTTCAAGGTCCACTCGCAATTGTTCTTCAATTGAATTTGCCTCGCCTTCAGTAATTTCAATATTATCTGCTTCAAGCGACTCTGGATCTCCAGTTACTGACTCATGCTTATCTCCGGAACCTGATTCTTCAGTACTATTGTTTTCATCTGATTTTCGTTTTTCTTCTGACATTTTGATTAATTACCTTAATAAGTTAGCAAAACCTAATTAGCTTAATTAGGAAATATTTTACGGGAAAGAGAAATGTATAGATTAATTCGAAGAATTCAAGGCTGAACTCAACATCCTTGCAGTAATATCTACAATGGGAATAACCCGCTGATAATTCATTCTAGTAGGGCCTATAACACCTAGAACGCCCAATATTCTACCATCTGCATCATAAGGAGAGGTAACTACACTGCAGTTGTCGAGTACATCGTATCCAGATTCTTCACCAATAAAAATCTGAACACCTTTTGCGTTAATTGCCTGTTCCAGGATATGTAGAATATCTCGTTTTTGATTAAAACTGTCAAATAACCGTTTTAACTTCTCTACATCACTCAGTTCAGCAAAGTCCATGAGGTTTGTTTGGCCAGCGAGAATATAATCTCCCTTGTGCTCTCCTGATTTCAATACACTGGTGGCAAACTCAATAGCAGTCTGCATAGTTTTATTAACATCTTCCCTCATCTTATTAAGATCTGCCAACAGTGCTTGACGTATTTTATTCAGGTCTTTGCCTGAAAAATTCATGTTCAGAAAATTAGATGCTTCCTGTAACTCAGAGGGTGAATAATTTTTTGCCGTATGGATAACCCGATTCTGAATTTCACCATCATTCATAATCAAAATGACCAGGATTCGATTTTGACTTAGAGTCACAAATTCAATTTGTTTCAACACCAGGCTCTTCTGCTTTGGAAGCATGACAATTCCTGCCAGATGAGTAATTTCAGACAACATATTGGATGTTTTTTCCATCAACACATTTATGTCGTGCTCTTTTTCCAGTTCGCTGGCTATATGCTTGGCATCAATCTGGTCAATATGATCGATCCTTAACAAGCTATCAACAAATAATCGGTAACCCTTCACGGTAGGAATCCTGCCTGCAGAGGTATGGGGAGACTGTAATAACCCTAAATCTTCAAGATCTGCCATAATGTTTCTGATTGTCGCAGGACTGAGATCCAGCCCCGCATCACGAGCAAGGATACGTGAGCCAACAGGCTGTCCATCATTTATAAAGTGATCAACCAGTGATTTAAAGAGAAACAGGCTGCGCTCTGACAGCTGAATTTCATCTGAACTGGATTGTCTATGCTGATTCGTCATTCTGTAATGATATTACCTAAAAGTCCTGAGAAATTCAGTAAACTATTGAATAAAATATACATCATTGGCGTTTGAGCCAGGACATGATAATTTACAAAATTAGATAACAGAGAACAAAAGATGTTCAAGAAAATTGTACTCATTTCAAATAATTATTCAAAAGTCATTTCAGATACCTTGCATACGGTTATCGAGGTCCTGGAAAGCCGCAATATTGAAGTTTTCCTTGATATTAAATGTTATGAATTTGCCCCCGGAACACACCATAAAACGATAGATACACAGGAATTTGTGGACCAGGATTATGACCTCGCTATCGCCATTGGCGGTGACGGGACCATCCTGCAAGCCGCACATATTGTCGCAAATCATGATATCCCACTGTTGGGAATCAACAGGGGCAGATTAGGTTTCCTGGCTGATATCCCCGCAGACACAGTAGAGCCAATGCTATCAAAAATTCTTGAGGGTGAATATACGGAAGATATTCGGTTTCAACTGCATTGCGAGTTGCACCGGGAGGATAAAACAATTACCGAAGACTCAGCATTTAACGAAGTCATCATTCAAAAAGGTAATATCGGTAAATTAATTGAATTTGAAACCTATGTAGGCGGTAACTATGTCCATAGTCAGCGTGCCGATGGAATGATTGTTGCCACGCCAACCGGTTCTACGGCATATTCACTGGCAGGCGGAGGGCCGATAATTCATCCCAAGCTGAATGCTCTATTACTGGTACCTATATGCCCACATACCTTGAGTAACAGGCCCATCGTTATCGATGGTAATAGCAAGGTAGAGCTGATTATGAAAGAGTCAAAAATAGAGCATGGTAATTTAACCTGTGATGGTGAAATGATTTGCGACCTGCTGGAAGGCGACAGGATATTAATCTATAAAAAAGACAAAAAAATTCGTCTGATACACCCATTAAACTATGACCATTACAGCGTATTACGAGCAAAATTAGCCTGGGGTTAACCTCTTAAACTCACATTATGCTCACCCATCTACATATCCGGAATCTGGCAATCATTGAGGAACTGGAACTGGAGTTTGCCCCGGGTATGACTGTACTAACGGGGGAAACCGGTGCAGGAAAATCAATTTTAATTGATGCCCTGGGGTTGATCCTGGGAGACAGGGGTGATTCTGCCATTGTTCGTGAAAATAAAGATAAAGCTGAAATTACTGCAACCTTTGATATATCAGCGAATCCAGAAATTGAAGCATTTTTAACAGAACAATCACTAACATTCGATGAACCTGGTCTGATCATTCGCAGAGTTATCAGTAAGGATGGTCGGTCCAGGGCCTATATCAATACCAGTTCTGTTCCAGTTCAACTACTCCGTGAGATAGGAGAACTTCTGGTAAATATCCATGGTCAACATGCCCATCAATCTCTCAATAGAAAAGCGAGTCAACGCCAATTTCTTGATAGTTATGCCGGACATGAACCCATATTAAAAAAATTGTCAGAAATCTGTGATAAATGGGATTCAATCAATAAAAAATTATCTTCAATCTCAACAGACTCAGGGGGGTATAAATCAACAGTGGAATTACTTGAATACCAGATAAATGAACTGGAATCGTTAAAGCTTTCTGAAGGTGAATATGATGCTCTTGAAGAAGAATATAAACGCTTATCCAATATCTCTGACCTTATTGAAAAGTCACAAAAAGCAATTCAAATGCTAGGCGATGATGAACTATCAGCAGAGAACCTGCTACAGAAGGCCATTGCAGATTTCAAAGACCTGGAAAAGTCAGATACAACCCTGGAGAAATTAACAACTTTACTGGAAAATGCATCAATTCAATTGGTAGACGCAATAGATGAAATACGACATTACTCAAACCGTATCGAACCTGATCCTGAAAGGTTAATTGAGGTAGACAAACGTATTAACCTGATGATGGATATGTCAAGAAAACACCAGGTCCATGCCAGAGATCTGCCAACTCATTTTGAAAAATTAGTTGCCCGTCTCGATGAACTAAAATCCAATCATGATTCGATTAATTCTTTACTGAAAGATCAACAAAACCTATTTGATGAATATAAGAGGATCGCTGCGGATTTACACGACAAAAGGCTCAAAAAGGCGAAAAAGATGTCAGATACCATAAGCGCCCAGCTATCCGGATTAGGAATGCCAGGAGGGAAATTTGTAATAGAAATTTCAACTAGTGAGCATGATAAGCCGCAAGCTGAGGGTATTGATTTTGTTGAGTTTCTTGTCAGTCTAAATCCGGGAAGCTCTCCACAACCCATGCGTAAAATAGCCTCAGGTGGAGAGTTATCGCGCCTCAGTCTCGCAATTCAACTGGTTGCCAAGCAATCAAGGGTATTTCCTACATTAATATTCGACGAAGTTGATGCCGGAATCGGTGGAAAGACAGCGGATATTGTCGGTGGATTACTAAAAGATATATCATCAACTCATCAGATCTTTTGTGTTACACATTTACCCCAAGTAGCCTCCAGGGCCAACAATCATTACCAGGTAGCCAAATTATCAAATGCTAACGAGACCTTTACCCAGGTAAAACCCCTGGATGAACAGGAGAGGATTGAAGAAATCGCTCGAATGCTGGGAGGAATGCGCATCTCTGAGAAAACCCGTGACCACGCCCGGGAAATGCTCACGAACTGAT
The DNA here is from genome assembly GCA_030835405.1 of Gammaproteobacteria bacterium. Taxonomy (GTDB): domain Bacteria; phylum Pseudomonadota; class Gammaproteobacteria; order Eutrophobiales; family Eutrophobiaceae; genus Eutrophobius. The sequence continues at coordinate 11,546 of JAURPG010000108.1, forward strand.
GTAATAAAAATAAATTCTTTTTAGTTGTAACTGGGACCCTTATCGGGTTTGGGGATTTTGTCTTTAGGTGAGGCCAGGGTCTTCGGAAAATCAGAGTTTACAGCAAGTAAATGAGCATTTAAGCAAGGCGATAACAAATCATAAAGGTAAAAGTCATGATTCTATTTAGGCATGACATAAAGAACCAGACTATGATCCTGCAACTCAAAACCATACTGTTCGGCAATTTTATGCTGTAAGGTTTCGATCTCTTCGCTTTGAAACTCAATGACTTTACCCGTTTTCAAACAGACCATATGGTCGTGATGACCACCCTTGTCTATCTCAAAAACAGAATGACCGGAATCAAAGTTATGGCGCATTACCAGTCCTGCAGATTCGAACTGCGTTAACACACGATAAACCGTGGCCAATCCAACTTCTTCTCCTGCATCTAGCAGGGATTTGTAAATATCCTCCGCGCTCATATGCTTGTCGGAAGAATCTTCCATTATTTCCAGAATCCGGATCCTGGGCAAAGTTGCTTTTAAACCGGCTTTTTTAAGATCTTGGGCTTCCATGGTCATAATAGTATACTTTAAGTTTAACTCATGTGAATTATAATGGATGTTGTATAAATTATCTCCCAGCATATATTTAATTACCGTTGAATCACGTATATTTAACCCCGGAACAGAGACATTTAATCAAAAATTATGAGTAATTATTGCAAATTCACATTAATTTCCCTTGTACTATTGACCACAGGTTGTAGCTATAAGGGAAGCATCGATCTACCTGGACTTTACCGGATAAACATCCAGCAAGGTAATGTCATGGATCAACATTTAATTGACCGATTACAACCTGGTATGGACAAAAACCAGGTGGCGTTTATTCTTGGGACACCTGCGGTAATTGATCCTTTCCACACGGATCAATGGGAATATTTCTATAGTATGGCAAGAGAAAGCAGAAATCCCAGACGACGTCACATGAGAGTGCATTTCATAGATGGGAAACTTGCCTACATTACTGGAGATGTAAAAGTAACAGACCGTGATCTTAGTGATCCGATTCGAGAGTCCAGAACAGTCGATGTTCCCAAGCGAATCCGCAGGGATGGTTTTTTTAAACGAATGTTTAATAATTTACCCATGGTTGGCAATAATGAACCAGAAATTATTGAAGGCGTATTGCCCGAAGATGAGGAACTGGAAAATCTGGACAATGAACAGGAACAATCTGAGCAATAAGGGCAACAACAGTCTTCCCGCATACCTGTAAAAATTAATTTGTCACAATTCTTCAAATATAGCTTAGTCTTTTCCCTGCTAGTATCGTTGTCCATATCTTCGGAAGCCATACAGGTCATAGATGATGCAGGGCAGGTAGTTGATATACAAGTGCCAGCGAAACGGATAATCACCCTCGCACCTTACCTGACAGAACTTGTATATTCTGCAGGTGCCGGTAAGCAATTGATTGCAACTGTTAGTTTCAGCGATTTCCCACAAACAGCAACTACATTGCCAGTGGTTGGTGACGCCAACGGTATAGACATTGAAAGTGTTATGGCTATGAAACCAGACTTAGTTCTAAGCTGGCTTAGCGGTAATGGCACGGCCATTACCAGCAAGTTAGCTAACCTGGGTATCAGAGTTTTTCAATCTGAACCTCAATCAATTGATGATATTAGCTCAACAATCCTGCGAATTGGTAAATTAGCAGGAACAGAGCAAACCGCTGCAAATAATAACGCCAAATTTAAGGATGCAATTTATACTTTACAGAGGAAATATTCGCGCCTGAAAAGAGTCCCTGTATTTTACCAATTCTGGGACAAACCAATTTATACCATTGGGGCCACTCATTTAATTTCCAGGCAAATCGAATTATGCGGGGGGGTAAACATCTTTGCGGATCAGGATGTACTGACACTTAATGTGAATATAGAGTCAATTTTGAATAAAGACCCTGCAGTGATTATAGCCAGTGGGGAAACCCATGCCAGACCACAATGGCTTGAGCAATGGAACGACTGGAAGTCAATAACCGCAGTTAGAAATAATAATCTCTACTCTATCCCTCCCGAATTAATCCAGCGACACAGTGTAAGAATTACCCAGGGAATGGAACTGATTTGCAGATATATAAATTCTGCGCGGGACTAAATAAAAAAGCCGGGGTCATTCGGGATAATACAGAGTATCAATGTTGTCTGTATATTGCCGTACCGGGTGATCATAAAGCACCTCTATATTTTCTCTTTTAATAATATCTTCGACTTTACCAACCAGAATATTTTTAGAATCAATAATCAAGATAGCGTGGGTACAAAAACGGGTCAATAAATTCACATCATGCAACACCATGATAATGGACCCGTTAGATTTATTGGCCCATTGTTTTAAAAGTTTTAACATCAAAATCTGGTAGTGCATATCAAGATGATTGGTAGGTTCATCCAGCAACCAGATTTGAGGTGACTGAACAATGATGCTGGCAATAGCTACCCGTCGACGTTCTCCTCCAGATAAGGTATTCACATACCGGTAGGACATATCTTCCATTTCAACTAATTTCAAGATGTCTTCAACAACTTGTATATCTTCTTGTGAATACATGGACCAGGGCTTTAAATGCGGATAACGACCTGCCATCACAATCTCCATGACAGTAACTGGAAAGGCGTCATGTGAATCTTGAAACAGGATGCCCATAACTTTTGCCAGGGATTTCGGGGAGTAATCCCCGATATCTTTTCCACACACACAAATCGAGCCTGACTGTTTTTTTCTTAAGCCCATAATGGTATAGAGCAAACTGGTCTTCCCTGTACCATTGCCTCCTAATACTCCCCAGCACTCATTTGCATTTACTTCAAGATTGAGATCCTGGATCAGATCTCTACTCCCCACTGACACATTCAATGAACTTAATTCCAGAATTTTCATGTGCGTTTATTATTCACCGCATTAAGTAAAATCAAAAAGACTGGCACACCGAGCATTGCTGTTAATATACCCACAGGCAACTGATGCGGGGCCATGATTGTCCTTGCCAGTGAATCGGAAATGACCAGTAAAGAACCGCCTGTCAGTACAGAAACTGGTATTAATATTCTGTGGTCACTACCAACACATAGTCTGGACAGATGCGGAACAATCAGGCCGATAAAGCCGATACTTCCAGCCTGCATAACCGCCGTTGCAGTTAACAGAGATGAGAGAAAATAGATTATATAGGTTAGTTTATCTGCACTGACCCCCAATGATTGAGCTGCCAATTGTCCCAGGGCCAGAAGGTTCAGTTCCTTTGCAAAAAATAAACAGGCAAAAAAACTTACCACCAGAATAAAGACACTAAAAATACTGAATTCCCCCAGGCTAAGATCACCCATTAACCAGAACAACATCCCGTGAACCCGGGTTTCGGGACTTATGGTCAGGAGAAAACTGATAATAGCCCCCCAACCTGCTGCGAGTACCACACCTGTCAATAAGGTCTTTAAAGGGTTCCAGTTTCCTCGGGCACCGGAAAGATAAAATACCAGTAGGATCGTTAAAATTGCCCCCGTAAATGCAGATAAATTGACCCAATTACCAGATATGCCCAGAAATATTGCAATTAAAGCAAATGCAGATGCCCCACCCGAAACACCCAGGATATAAGGTTCGGCAAGTGGATTACGCAACAACACCTGCATTAAACACCCGGCCAGGGCCAATAGTCCGCCAACACAGAACCCGGATAATATCCTGGGGAGCCTGACTTCGTTAATAATTCTATTTTCTATGCTATCGATACTGGTAAATAAATGTCCGGGAATTTCAAATACTGAAATGTGGATACTTCCCAGAGACAATGCAATCAAGCCAGTTAGAATTACTACAACAAGCAATACCATAATAACGGCAAAATAGTATTTTGACAGGATCACAGGATAACGTGGCGTCATCCTTGTTACACTTTCTTCTGGCGGTCGGCACGCATTCGTCTGGCATCTTTTGGATCGGCCTTTAATGGGCGATAGACCTCAAGCCTGTCACCATCATTAACAACCGTATCCAGATTGCATAGTTTCGAAAAAATTCCGACTTTATTAAAATCAAGATTAATATCAGGAAATTTGCTGATTATGCCGGATTGATTAATAGCAGATAAAACTGTAGAGCCTGGCTCAACACTAAGCGGGACAATCTCTACATTTTTTTCAGTTGCATATATGACTTCAACGTGAATCATATCAAAATTTTGGGTATTTTATTCTTGCCCTGTCAGTAAATGCACCAACGAGGGAATCCATAAACTTATTAAAGAAAGATTTCAAGGTCAATTTCAATAATTTATTTTTAAACTCGAACTCCATATTCAATTTTATTCGACACCGGTTATTGTCGATATTGAGGAATTCCCAATAACCATACAGATATTTAAATGGCCCACTGATAAGTTTGACATCTATTCGCCTGCCAAACTCCATTGTATTTTCCGTTGAAAAAGATTGTTTAATTTTTCCTGTCGCCAGTGAGACGCTGGCATTCAGACTTGTTTCGGTACGATTATAGACCCTGGCATCTGTACACCAGGGAAGAAACTCCGGGTAAGCCTCAATATCATTAACAAGGCTATACATTTGTTCAGCAGTATAAGGAACCTCTGCACATTTAGTTACAATACCCACTTGAAAACGACTTTATTTATAATATACCTATCTGGTTCAGAAAGATGATTGTGACTCCAATCGGCGAGAGATATTTGATCACAAATCGCCAGGCATTATAGGTATTTTCCTTTATCTTCAACTCATCCATAGTTGAAGCACGAGACATTAACCATCCGGTAAATATTGCCATCGCCAGGCCACCCAGAGGTAACATTATGTTCGCCGTGATGATATCAATAATATCAAAGATACCATTTCCCTTTTCTATCCCTGCGAACGTAAATGGGAATGCCCAATGATTAAATGACAGTATGGTGGCAATTCCCAGCAACCAGGCAACGAATCCTGTATATGCGGTGGCCTTGATCCTGGACATCCCACCGTTTTCCATCAGCCATGTTACTGCGGGTTCAATTAATGAAATACCGGATGTCCAGGCAGCAAATAATAACAATAAGAAAAACAGTGACCCAAAAAATATACCGCCGGGCATTTGACCAAAGGCAATCGGCAAGGTAACAAATATCAGGCCGGGGCCCTGGGCAGGCTCCAATCCATAAGTAAATACCAATGGAAAAATGGCAAAACTTGCCAGCACGGCAATCAGGGTATCAGCTGAGGCAATCAGCACAGCAGCAGCGGTGATAGACGTCCGGTCAGACAAATACGACCCATATATCATGATCGCCCCCATTCCCAGGCTAAGACTGAAAAAGGCATGTCCGGAGGCATTGAGAAAGACTTCCTGAAAGTTTTCTTTCATCGCAGTAAAGTCTGGTCTCAACATAAACATCATACCTTCCATAAAACGTTCAGTATTCATGGCATACCCCACCATGACAATCAGAAGTACAAATAACGCAGGCATTAAAAATCTTACTGCCTTCTCCAGCCCACTCTTCACCCCCCTTGAAACAACTATTACCGTCATCATGATAAAGACCGTGTGCCACGCCAGTAATCGTTCCGGGTCCGCTATTAATTCAGAAAACATCTGCTCAATCGCCTCTGGATCACCCCCGGTAAAACTACCGGTTGCAGCACGAAACACATATGCCATCACCCATCCGGCAATGACGCTGTAATAAGATACGATTAAAAAGCCCGCTAGCACGCCCATGATTCCCAGCCACTGCCAATGCCGGGTATAACCTTCTTCTTCCGCGAGGATACGCATGGTATTGACCGGACTCTGGCGTCCCCTGCGCCCTAACAATATTTCCGCCATCATGATGGGCAGCCCCATTATCAACACACATCCAACATAAAGGAGTAAGAAAGCGCCTCCACCGCTTTCACCGGCCATATAAGGGAACCGCCAGATATTACCCAAACCCACCGCTGAACCGGTTGCTGCCAGGATGAATGCCCAGCGAGAGGACCATTGACCATGTATTGAGGTGCGTTTTGCCGACATAGTGACTCCAGTTATTATTTTAATAAGCTCTGAATAAGTCCATCCAGGACTTATCAGAACACGCAAAATAAAAAAATGTTATTTTTATTTCACTTACAATATCAAATACATGCTGTAACTAATATTGACCGCACATCCATGCGAAACGGAAATATCTGATTAAACCAAGGGTTCCCACATCAATTTTGCTGGAAAACCACACAATGCTCAACCCAATATCATCTAACTGATATAATTTGTGCTCTTACCACCCAGCTAAGTGCATTTCAAATGGCCAAAACGAATAAAAAAGAAAATTCATCAAACACAATAGTGCTGAATAAAAAGGCCAAACATGATTTTTTTATTGAAGAAAAATTCGAAGCCGGAATTTCCCTGCAAGGTTGGGAAGTTAAAAGTCTCCGCGCTGGAAAAGTCCAGTTAAGGGACAGTTATGTGTTACTCAAGGACAATGAAGCATTTATTATTGGTTGCCTGATTACCCCTCTTCTAACGGCTTCAACCCATATTCGTCCCGATCCCCAACGGACCCGGAAACTGTTATTACACAGAAAAGAACTGAATCAGCTAATAGGTTCTGTTGACCGGAAGGGTTATACCGCTGTCGTTACCGCACTCTATTGGAAACAGGGAAAGGTAAAAGCTGAAATTGGCCTGGCCAAAGGTAAACAGTCCCATGACAAACGACACGCGCTCAAGCAAAAGGACTGGGAGAGGGAGAAACAACGCACTTTAAAAAGCAGTTATAAGTCATAAGTTACAGGTCACAAGTTATTTTTTAGAACTAATTCAGAAATTTATCATCTACTAGTCTGTTATTTTGATCATAAACCTTGTAACTTATAGCTTGTTACTTGTGACTGTCTTCATCGGGGGCGTATTGGCTTCGACGGGGGCACTGAAACCCAAGGGGCATGCCGAGGCGTAGATTACCTCGTAAATCCAGCTACAACACTTTTAGTTGCCAACGACGACAACTACGCACTCGCCGCTTAAAACCCGGTAGGGTGCCGTCAGCCCGGTGTGTGCTTGTGAACCCGGTTCCTGGCGTCGACTTCACAAGATCGCGATGAAGCGTGTCTGGAGTGGATTCGTTAAACTCTCACCAGGCTCGTCTGTTGTCTTCCCCGTCTTTCGGGTAGCAACAGATTAAAAAAATAGAAAGACTACGCATGTAGAACCAAGGATGGAAGGCTCGCGGACGCCGGTTCGACTCCGGCCGCCTCCACCATATTAGTATGTAGTAACATCCAGCAACATCCAATAAAGCCCGTTTTTACCGGGTTTTTTATTGGTTTTTTGTTCAATTACGTCCAGTATTCAACCTTGACATCTGGGGGCAAGTGGGGGCAAGATTGGGGGCAAGTAGACTTTTGCCAAAATGGAGTTGCCCCCATGGCCCTGACAAATACCCAGATCCAGAACCTGAAACCTGACCTAAAAATGACCTGCCCCCAGTAACGGTACCCCTTTCAAAGTTAGGATTTGGGTTTAATTGACTAC
>JAURPG010000008.1 GCA_030835405.1 Gammaproteobacteria bacterium
AAGAAGGTCTTTTTTAAAAGAAGTGGGTGATTTTACCCTCTGGGTTTACCTGGAAGCAGAACCATTACAGGCAGTATCTGCATCTGGAACTACGATATCTGCTGTAGCAGATGAATCTGCCGGTACCGAACCCCAGGTCGCAACCAACCATACATTACTATATAGCCTGGTGGCCGCCGTGCTGGTCCTCGGGGCAATACTTTTTTTCAGGAGCAAACGTTCCTGATTAACAAACAAGGGAGTGAGCCGTCATCGAAATTGTATTAGAACATGTATATAAAAGTTATGAGGCCGCCGGGTTTACCGCGTTGGACGACGTGTCACTGAAACTGGAAACTGGTGATTGGGCCTTTCTGGTGGGTGCTTCGGGAATGGGAAAAACAACCTTACTGAAACTGCTATACAAGGAAGAAGTGCCTGATAAGGGCAAGGTACTGATTGGTGGGATGGATACCAGCACCATCCATGGCAGTCGCCTCAGACGTTCAATGGGGATCATCTTTCAGTCGTTCAGGTTACTGGAAAAAAAGACGGCATATGAAAATATCGCCTATGGTGCAGAAGTCCTGGCTATGCCGCCTGATGAAGTCAGGAAACGGACCAAGGAGATACTTGAACTGGTGGGACTTGCTGACAAGTCACATAGACTGCCAGGGCAACTGTCGGGTGGTGAACAGCAACGTGTTGCCATCGGCAGGGCATTGATCAATGAACCAAAATTAATTATTGCTGATGAACCAACAGGCGATCTGGATCCGGAAAATACTGAAAGGGTGCTTAAAATATTTGATCGCTTTCATCAGGAGCACAAGGCAACGGTATTGTTTGCTACCCATGCTGTTGATGTGGTGAACAGGTTAGGCAGAAGGGTCATTCGTATGCAAAAAGGTCAGGTCGTCAGTGATGCCACCGGTGGTTACTGGTCTGACGATGAAGAGGAGAAAGAGGCATGAACATGTGGGCAATTTTTTACCGTCTCAGGGAAGCGAGAGAGGGGATTGCCAGAAATACCTGGGCAAGTATCGCAACCGTAGTACTGTTGACCCTTACCTTGCTTATGTTTGGAGGTTTTCTCTGGTTGAATGCCAATCTTGCACAGGTGGCCAATCTTCTGGAGCGTCAGGTCCAGGTCAGGGTATTTCCGGCTGAAGGCACACCGGCACAAAACCTGGTTACGTCGCTTGAAGCCCTTTCCGGTGTTCGCAGTGTTGAGGTTCTGGCCGGTGAGTCTGCTTATGAACGGCTGGCACCGGTTTTTGGACGCAATACCTTGATGAATGCACTACCAGCGGATGCCTTTTCAGATAGCCTGTCTGTGGAATTGCTAGACCCGGACCAGGCCGATGATGCAGTGAATCAAATCAGGACCCTGGAAGGGGTGGGTGATGTAGTATGGGGTCAGGGATTTGCCCAGATCCTGTACCGGATATCCAATGGTATACAACGGGGTGGCATCATATTTATTATTGGCTTTTTTATTGCCGCACTTTTGATGAGTCTGACGGCCATGCAGCTGGCTGTACTTAATCGTGAGGTGGAGATACAGATCCAGCATTTTGTGGGAGTGGGCCCCTGGGGTATACGGGGGCAGTTTCTCATGGAGGCTTTTCTGCTAGGGCTATTTTCTTCCATCTTGGCCGGCGCAGCATTTTTATATCTGGGTGAGGTCATCCAGCGCATCATCATTTCACTGATGCCTTTTATGTCCAGCCAGTTAAGTTCACCTATGTTGGTAATAGGTGTCGTACTTGTCACCGGGCCCATTCTGGGACTGCTCGGGGGCGGACTGGCAAGTCAGCGTGCTATCGCAAAGAGTGATAAATGATAAAACCTGCCAGTAAAATTATTTTATTCATACTTTTCATCCTGGGAATTTCAGCACCTCCGGTGTTTGCGCATTTGTCAGGTGTGTTTGCCTATTTTGTGCAGGATATGGATGAGCCGTCTGCCGGCACAAGGTTATTACAACAACAACTTGATAGTGTCGGAGACAGGATCACCCGTCTGGAACCGGAGGTGGAACAGGCCAGGACGGATTACTATGACCAGGCGGACACCGCGGTGAGGCGGATGCGTTTTTATGATGTCTATGTGGGTAGCGCAATCGGAGCATTATGGGCAGGGGCCCAGGATCCTATCGATGTATTAGCTAGCACGGAACTGATGCAAAAACGCCTGACCGAAGACCTTGAGTCATTAGCGGATCTGCAGGAGTCCTATGTGCAATTACAGGGTAAGGAAGATTCCTTGCGGCGATATGCCTCATTACTGGAACCATTCAAGGTGGCATCCCAGTCCCGAGATGACAGGATGGCAAGATTACCCGGTGGCCTGGTGTCGCCTTTTGCGGAACCCTATATCGCATATCGGATCGCTGAAGACTGGGAAGTCTTACGTGGTACAACGTTCACGTTGTTTTTTAACTGGGCACAGACAAAGATTTCCGGATTAGGGATTAGTGAAGTTTTAAATCAGTCGCAGGAATTTCCCGGCGCCTGGTTACTGGAGGAGGAGGTCCTCAATGCATTAGTTGGTGGCGATGGGTTTCCTTTTATAGAAGATGCAAAGTTTTACATACGTGCTGACCATGTAAATTTTTCTGCCAGGATACGATCATCCCGTGATGTCTATAACCTATTAACCGTTGGGCAACTTGAGCGTACCGGCCCTGCCAAATTCCAATATCGTATTGAAGGGATTTTTATGGATGGAATGCCCCTTGATCCCAACGATCCTGATATTCAACGTGAAGTGTATCGTGGACAATTACTCGGCATAGACTTATCACCACTTATGCCACCAGAGGCACAAACTGCATCATTTGAACAACGAAATGGGTATATCGTATTTAGGATCCAATGATGTAGATAATTTGTTTGTACATTGCAAATAAACCACGGGGGGAACATGAATGTCAAACGACCATAGGTCAGATCATTTAAACAGGCGTGAATTTTTAATCAGTTCAACCGCGTTGTCTATCACTGCAGGTATTTCAGGGTACGCGTCACAAACCTTGGCTGAATCTGTGCCCAGAAGCAATCTGGATATTCCGGGTACTGATGCCCTTATACCGGAAAATATGCCCAAAGAATTTTCCCTTTCGGAGATACGCAGGCGATGGAAAAAATGCCGGGAGTGGATGGTCCGATATGACTTTGATGCATTACTTGTCCCCATGCGGCCGGAAGGTAATGCAGACGTAAAATGGTTGACTGAATCCGGTCCCAACTGGGTGGTCTTTCCTCAAGCCGGCAAACCGACGGCCATCTACCGTTATGGAGATGAGGATGATGATATTGTTGATTTTATGCAGGGCGAAATTGAGATAGATGTCGGCTTACTCAATCGTTCCGAGCTTATTGTTAATGCCATGAAGAAAGCAGGTATTACCAGCGGCAGGGTGGGTGTTGGAAACCTGTCAGGTACATTACGTAATGATGAAGGTGGAGTCAGTTATACAACATTGTCCCGTCTTAAACAGGCGTTACCCCGCATAAATTTTGAATCTGCAGCAGATCTCTTAATGCGGGTCAAACTGTCGCGCGGACCTGAGGAAATCGAGGCATTACGCCTTTCCAATAGAATTGGCGAACTGGGGATTAAGGCATCTGTTGAGACTGCAGCACCTGGTGTACCCCAGCGTGATGTCTGGTTCGCCATAGCCAAGGCCTACCTGGATGCTTCAGGTGAACCACCGGGCAGGATCACCATACGTGCAGGTGCCGAGGGCAATACCGCCAATGGAAAACCACTGAATGAAATTATACAGCCGGGTCAAATTCTCAGTGAGACTCTATCTGCACAGGTATTAGGTTATAACCTTCAGGTGAATCAGACCATGTGTGTAGGTCGTCCGGAGCCCACTAACTGGGAATCTATCTTCAGATACAACATGGAGCTATTCGATGCCCTGGTGGATTGGGCAAAACCGGGCAGAACATTTGCTGATTACAGTCTTTTCTACAAGGACGAAGTAGATAAATATCTTGCCAGAGTAGGAGGCAAACCATATATAGGAGTTGTTTTTCATACAGGAGGTGCACTGGGAGATGGTCCCAGGATGGGGTGGTCCCGGGATGATGAAAACAGCGATTTAGTCCTTGAACCCGGCATGGTGTTCAGTATAAAACCACGTGTGCCTATTCCCGGACTGGCGACCCCCAGCACCCAGATCGGGGATGGTGTATTAATTACAGAGACCGGAGCAGAACGCTTAGGCCGAAGGATAATTGAACCAATTGTCATTGTATAACTGATAATCAGGGAAGCATTTATATCTGGATTGCAGTGGTTCACGCCAAAAATGATGGTACGAAGTCCAATTGAATTGGCGTTTGGGGTCAGCTCAGGGTCGTACCACTATTTTCCAATTTGTTGCACATTCAAACATAAAAAGATCATACATTTCAGAAAGTTATATAACTTTCGATAATTGCCTTATTAACCATATAATTGTACTATGCAGGAGAATAGCATTAACAGAATTGTGAATGCAGGGGATCGCGATTCTAATCGATATATTGATAATCTGGTTGAATATATTGTGTGTTTAACCAGGATTATTCATTTATATCGAGAATATATTATAAATATTATTCCATCTACACTGGTTCGGGGGAGTTTGTGGTCTTTTAGATCAGGAAAAAAACATTATCTGATCTTATCATTGAATTACTTATGATTAGCGACGTAAAAAGCTACCTTTTTGCAATTTGCACAAACTGCAAAAAATCAATTTGATAAGACACGCATTCTGGACCTGTCTGATTTTTTAATATGATATTTTCTAACATATATATATAAGAGAGAAGAGTATGGACTTTGATCGTGCAGTGCAATTAACCCATAACTTGAGGGACAACCTGGGTAAAGTTGTTAAAGGTCATGAAACAGGAGTGGATCTCCTGGTAATAACCTTAATGGCGAAAGGCCATGTATTACTAGAATCTGTTCCCGGTGAAGGCAAGACGCTTTTATCGACTACCCTGGCTGCTTCAATAGACGGAATGACGGCGGGCAGGATATCCGGGCAACCGACGCTTAAACCGTCCGATTTACTTGGAGCGGAAATTGCGTCAGAAGGAGCAGACAAATTTGAACTTATCAAAGGCCCTATCTTTAATAACATTGTTTTGTTTGATGAATTGAACAGGACAGATCCCAGGACCCAGTCTGCACTACTGGAAGCCATGCAGGAACATCAGGTCACTATCGGCAGTCATTCCCATAAACTACCACAGCCCTTTCATGTTATCGCCACCCAGAATCCGCTTTCTCATGAAGGTACCTGGGAGTTGGATGCTGCTGCGAAACAGAGATTTATGGTCAAAATTGAATGGACTTTTTCTCCTCGTGAAATTGAGTTCCAGATTGCCAGGGAGGCCAAGGCTTCTTTGCAGGAAAACCTGAAAAAGATTGGTCCGGTAATAACACGTTATGAGTTTGCTGAAATTCAGGACATGATTCAGGAAGAAGTGGAAATATCAGATACCATTGTACATCTAATGAATGCAGTTACTGTAGCCACAAGGAGAAGCGACCCGTCATATCCATCAGATGCATTTGATAATTCCGGCCTTGGTAAGGAAGTTATCAGCCCGGCTGGCGGGGCCAGTTCCCGAACCACAAGTTTTTGGCCACCATTTCTGCGTGCCCATGCATTTTTTCATGGTAGAAAACATGTTGTACCTTATGATGTTTTCGCTTCGGCTGTGCCAATACTTAATCACAGGTTGGAGACAAGTTACCCGGTAGAGATGTCAAATCTAATAAATACCATTCTTTCTGAAAGAGGCTATGCCTACAACTACTCAGCATAAGGATGAGCCCTCTGTGGTAGATAGAGACGCACTGTTGGCGTTGGGTGTGTTAATGCCCATCAAGTTGTCTCCGTTAAAATTTCTACCAGGCAGACATCCTTTGGGCAGGGCAGGCAGTGGCTTAAGATATTTGCGTACCCGGCCATTCATACAAGGTGAGGATAATCCAAGGGACATTGATAAATTCAGTCCTCGTGGTGACAGGCAGGTGATTGAGTGGGAAGAGGAGGCACAGTCCTCTATAACGATTCTGGCAGACATATCAGCTTCCATGGGGCTTCCAATTAAATCGTCCTTAAGGAATGCTTCAATTTTACAATTGACGTACTCATTATGGCGAGCTGGTGATTTGGTCAAAACTATCTTGTTCAGTTCAGCGTTACATCAGGAGGTCAAGGCGGCAAATCTTAAGACCCAGATGGAACGCCTGGCGACCTCCCTTTCAAATATCGCTACCCAGGATGAAACAGATATCTCAACCGTACTTTCAAAATATATGCATACGGTTAATAAGAATGTGCCTGACCTGATATTTCTGGTATCGGATTTTGTCTCCATGCAGACAAATCATTTTCATCTGGACGCCAAATGGAGGCAGGTATTAAATCGTATGCAACATAATTTAATACCCGTTATTATCAGTTTTGAGGTGGGATCGGGAATCGGCGGTATGCTCAAGGTTTGGGATCCGGAGCGACAGGCCAGACGGTTAACATGGTTTTCTTCAGCACGGGTAAGAAAGATCAACCATGAGGAACACCTGAGGGTGGAAGCATTAAAAAACACCTTTAGATCTGCTGGAATGGATTATATGGTTATTAACAGTCAGCGTGATATTTATCCGCAATTGGCACAATTAGCAAGAATCAGAAGACGCAGGAAAAATTAAATATGAAATATTTCAAAATCTTACGGGCCCTACCAATATTCTTGATCTTAAGCTCATTTGAGTTGATTGCATCGGAGTATGTACCGGATGTCTATGAGGACGATTACATAACCGTTCGTTCTGGAATAGCTGAGGCAGGGAAAAAACCTGTTAATCTAGGTGATAAATTATCATTAATAATTGAGGCAGAATTTCCCTCTGATGAGGTCATTATTGAAAGCCTTGATGAACAATTATTTGAGCGAAGCTGGGGTTCAGAAAAGGGCATTAACTTAATTGATACACCAGTGACAAGCAGTATAGAGTTATCTAATGGCAATACACTGGTTCGTAGTACATTTAATTTTCAGGTTCTGGATTGTCCCGGAGATTTAACCAGTTGTCGTGGCAATAAGCTATATGCACTTCCGGTTATTACGGTGGGTTATCAGATCGTCGATAGTGGTGGCAATGTTGTAAATAATAAATCAATCAGATTCAATACCAATCCATCACAAATCGTGGTGATGCAGGCGTTGGACATCAGAGGTGAGGGTGGATTGGATGACCTGTCTGCCTATATAGGTGGCAGTGGTTACCCAACTGCCATGAGTGTTCCTGAGGATGAAGCTGCAAGCATGTGGCCGGTCCTGACAGGGGGGCTGATTTTTCTCGCAAGTTTTTTCCCTGTGTTACTGACCGGTAATACCCAACATAGACCCGAAACAAGACGACGACACAATACCCGTTGGGAATCTGTCCTGGAACACTTGAGACATGATGGCGGCAATCTCTCTGATGAAGAATATTCAGATCTGCTAAGGCGAAGTATGACCTGGTATTGTCAGGACGAGCTGGATGTCAATCCCTATGAATGGCTCGGTCATTTTTATGGTGGCGAAAATCAAAAAAATATCAGAGAGTTTTTTATTGATGTATTAAATCAGGAAGGGATTGAAAACGATAAACGCGAGGCGTTTTTAGACAGGTTTGTCTCCATTACTGCCGCAGCAGGATATAAGGCTTCTTAGGGGAAGAACCTTGCTGGACTGGGACAGTTTAACTTTTGAAAGGATATGGCCCTTGTGGCTGGGTGTAGCGGCGGTCGTAATTTTTATTTTTTTGTGGTTTTATAAAAAACGCGCACATTTTCCTGACATCATGTTATTGAGTGATACGGTTACAGCAAAAGGTATACTTGACCGTTTGCCTGTAATCTTCACCGCTATCATTCTTGGGTTGATAATCATTGTATTGATGCAGCCGACCGTTATTCGGAGTATTACCGTTGACCAACGGGCCAGAGATTTTCTGGTGGTATTTGATACGTCGCGTTCCATGCGCCATGACACTAATGTCAGAAGGGAAGAACTGGAACTAAGGTTTGAGCGCAGGGCGGGGACTTTCTCCACCGCAGTAGATGATCCAAATGCACTACCTATGCTCGCAAGGTATGAGCTCGCCCGTGAGAGCCTGTTGGGTTTTTTATCTCAAAGAAAGGCCCAGGACAGGGTTGGAATGATATTTTTTAATGACAATGCGTTCACCATGTCTGCGCCTACAGCAAACATAGACTTTGTCATCGAGCAACTAGCATCAATGGATGAATATGTGAATTGGGGGACTGACATTGCATTGGCAATGGAAACCGGCCTCAATCTTTTTGACCGGTATCCACAACAGAATAAAAAGGCAGTTATTCTCCTCACGGATGCTGAAGCGGCCTATACCAAAGATGTTGAGCAACAACTTACCAGGCTGGCCAGTATGGGTGTTTCGTTTTACCTGCTATGGATAACGACAGATGAGAATGATATGTCTAATGAAGAGGTTGAAAAATTCCTAAATTTTGCCAGGACCGTCGGAACGGTGGTGACCATTGAAAACCTGGATGCCCGAAACCTGGAAAATACATTGAGAGACATTAGTCGCCTGGAAGGGTACAGTTATCAGGAGACCAGACGGGAGAGAATCAACCTTTCCGAGCCATTTCTACAAACAGCCCGAATAATGATAATCCTGTGGTTGTTTCTTGTAGCAACATTTTTTCATCCGAGCACCGGTCGGAATTTTTTTAAGGGAGGCAATATATGAGCAGTGCGGATAAATGGGGAAAAGGAATGGGTCCATCACAAGCTGGATTTATTGACCAGTCCTCAAAGTTACTCAGGATACTGGGAATCGTAATTATTATTGCGGGACTCCAGTCTTACGGCTATTACTCAAATTATGTGCCGCAGGTAAATGCGGCAAACCAGGACCTGGACAGACTGACAGATGAAATTGCCACCAATAGCTTTACCAATAAGGTTCTGAATGACCTGGGCGATCTCAGGCGAATTTCTGAAGATGAAGCCTATAAAAGAGAAATTGTTCAAATCTATGAAAGGTTTATCGGTGAATTTCTGGAAGACAGGATCGCCACGATTGATGAATTTGTCAGGATTACCGAGACGTTAGATGCTCCCGAGGGACCATTGGGAGAAGAGTCCCTGGATATGGTGAAGACTGGAGCGAAGGATTTGCAGAATCTTTATGCAGATCAATATCAGCCAATTATCGATAGCCTGGATAGTCCTCCCTTATATTTGCAACCGACTGCTGCATTTCTGAAAAGTGGCAGTTCCCTGAAACAGAACCTGATGTTTAATCATGGTGTATATCTGTCCCTCACCGGAGATAGAACCAACGCCAATAAACTTTTTAATGATCTTGAAAATATGCAAGTCGATAATGCGTTTCTTACTGTTGTTCATTATGCGCAGGCGAGGATGTTATATGATGCCTTCCAGTCAGAGGGCCAGTTTGATTATTATCAACAGGCAATTCAGTCCTTGAAGGAAAGTCTTCGTAGTAATCCGGAGTATGGACAGCCAAAACTCTTCCTGGAATATCTGCTTTCACTGGACAGGGGATCACAGGAGGTTAATGCCCCTGTGACCGGAGATGGCTCCGGTGAAGCGGAAGGGGAACGGGGAGTCATTTCATCAGCACCACCTAATTTCTAGGCGGGGGAGTCGTTTTGATTATCGGTGCCACTATCATCGCAGGCCTGGCGATAATCATCTACTGGGCAGTATTAATTAAGAGCTCCGGGGACAAAAATTATAACCATCCATCAGGTTTTATCCTGGTCCTGGTACTGTCAGCAATGGGTTTGCTGGTTTGGTCTACCACCAGTGACCGACCCAGGTACAGTTATAGTTTAAATGAAAATCCCGTTGCCATTTCTATCGCATTTGACCTGTCTCCCAGTATGCTTGCGATTCCGGATCCCTCAGTCAGTACCGAAACTCAAACCCGGTTTGAACGAGGGCGGGAAAGATTGTCAGAGTTGTTTCGGGAAATGGAAGACCGCCAGGAAAATATCATTGTTTCTATGAGTGGATTTACTGAAAAGGCTCAGGTGATACTCGGTTGGGAAAGTAACATCACACAAATTAACGAGATGCTTGATTTTGTGATTTCTCCCGAGTTATTTACCAGCACCGGAACAAGCATAGAGGCCGCAATCAATGCACTGGCAGGGTCATTTAATACTCTGCCGCAGAACCTGAGGGACAAAAGTCATAAAATTGGTATTCTGGTGTCCGACGGAGAGGACACCTTGCCGTATTCGTATCTGGAATACGCAGTGGAAAAAGTTGAAACCAGTTCCTTCGATATGATTACTCTCCAGACCGGCTTGCTCGGAGAAAACGAAGGTGTCCCAGAGTATGGTGAGTTTGGTGAGTTTCTACATTTTACTCCCATGAGTGGCAGGCTATTTACAGTCCCTAATGTCGATACCATGATGCAATTATCTCAAATCGATTCACACCGTGGTCTGTATGTCAGGGCAGAATCGCCGGAGTCAGTGGACAGGATGCTGCGTTTTATCGGCGGTGCTGATTCTGGAACAGGCAATATCGATAAGTCTGCTGCAATTCTGCTGTGGCTGTTCCTGATTATCTCACTGATTTTTGCCCGTCTGATGGTCTAGACACACCCGGCAGGATTGCCGGGTGTGTCTAGTTATATTTTATTAGTAACCATTTGCACCATTTAGAAATGGTGGTATCTGTGGTGGTTCCGTCCAGCGCCACAGTTCTGTTGGGGTCTGCATATCAAAAGTCCATTCAGCGGTATCCGTACTGAAGTGCAGGGTATTGCCACGTAAGGCCGGCATTTCATGGGCCACCTTGCCACCGATAAGGGTCAGAACTGATGTTAATTGATCCAGGTCTTCCACTGGTGTGGACATGTAATCTCCACTTAAGATAACGATGTCTGCAAACTTTCCGGGTTCAATGGATCCCAGGGCATTTTCTTTCCAGATGGGATAAGCCGCGCGACGGGTCATCATCAACATCAATGTCATTCGATCTGGAATGGCCTCTTCCGGGACTCCCCACGTCTCTCCATTGATCTTTCGGGTCATCCACATAACACCGTCTTCAAATGCGGATTCGCGTAATTCGCTTTCAATACCGAATTGGCTGATGACGGCATTGACACCGGCATTCATCATACTGGCTACAGGGGCATTCCAGGTTAAATATTCTTCACCATAACCTTCCTTGATCACCTGGGTAGGGACTTCCGTGGCATCACAGGAGAAGGTATGACCGGTTCGTGTTGCAATCTCAATTTCTTCCGGGGTGACAGAGTGACAATGGTCACTGGTGGTTCGCAACATCCTTATTCGTTCATCTGACATGTGTGCACGGTAGGTCTTCATCATAATCTCCGTGGCACCATCACCGGCGGAATGCCAGCCCGGAATATTACTGATACGTCCTTCTGCAGCCAGTTCCGCCAGGGTCACCAGGTGTTCTGTACGTCTGCCACGATTCACAGCGATACTGCCATCTTCAACAGATCGTCCCTTCCAGGCATTGAGTTCAACACCTTCTGGTGCAGGGGGACATTGTTCGCGTTTTTTGATCTCTTCATTTTTAGCAACCATAGCAGTACACCAGCCCACACCACCCGCATCAATGCCACCCACACTGCTGCCGGTACTGAAGAACATATCAGATCCATGGCCTAAAAAATCACCAATCCTGCGATAGGATTCCTTAATGCTATTGGAGAACGGTTGTAGCCAGCGATGGTCCCAGGCCATGCGGATGGGCATCATGTCATTGCGGTCCATGTGATTGGTAGCACTGAATCCTGCCTCACACTGGATATGGCTTTTGTAGGTGGTCACACCGATCTGGGCATTGGCCTGCATGACTTCAAAATAACCCTGTATGTACTTGTTATAGGTTTCCTGGTCTTGCATGCCGATGAGATCCAGGCTGGAGCACCTGCCAAAGTCGGTATACTCACCGGACCAGCCACGGTCTGCGTCCACCATCCAGTAATCGTCTGGTAATTCATTACCGTAATAATGCGCAAATTCCTGTTGGGCTTTAGTATTTAATATGGTTCCACCCCGGGTGGTGACATAGGTGGGATGGTTTGGAGCGACCTCATCAAGTCTGGCGCGATTGAGAATATTCCCGTTCATGATTGGGACCGCGATCTGTGGCGGTCGCATATTAATCCTTATCCACTTTCCTTCTGGTATCTGACTTGCCCTGGCGCGGATGGCATTCAGTGCATTTTGTGCCATCTCTTCGGGATTCGCCCCCCCCACTCTGACTTCCAGCAGGTCGGGGATATAGTTGACTACCCAGGGAAAGCCAGTGGATGTTTCATATATATGGTTATGGGTATCGATATATCCAGGGGTGACTGATAAGCCTTTGGCATCGATCACTTCAGTCCAGTCAGCAATGAGCGCCTGGATTTCAGTATTACTGCCAACCGCCATGATCTTGTCACCCTGGATCGCCACGGCCTCTGCAATGGTGATCTGGTTTGGATCATTGGAGTCAGCCGTGATGACCTGGCCGTTAATAATAACAGTGTCGGCATAAGGTGCCTTGCCTGCATAACTTTGACCACTTAACAGTAATAGCAGTAGTGTAATGGTAATATTGTTTAATCGTTTCATAGTCCTCTCCCGTTTAAATTATATATATCCCTTATGGAATTGTTCCTGTAAAAAGTTGATGAATACCTGAAATGAGTAACAATAAAACTAACAGAAATACTACAGGTAGTTTGTTTATCATCAGGGGTTGGATTTTCTGGAATGGAAAACGGGAGGAACAGAAATTCCTCCCGTTTATCTGGTACTTAATACCCGTTGGCGCCCTGTAGAAATGGTGGCGCGACGGGGGTTTCGGTCCAACGCCACAGAGTGGTTGGGGTTTGCATATCGAAGGTCCAATCTATGGTATCGGAATTGAACCTGAGGGTATTACCCCTTAACAAGGGATCTTCAAAATTCACCTTGCCGCCAACCATGGTGAATATGGAGGTAAGCTGGTCCAGGTCCTGCACCGGGACAGACATGTAATCACCGTTTAATATAACGATATCGGCAAGCTTGCCTACCTCAATAGAACCAATGGCATTCTCTCTCCATAATGGGTGACCACCAAATCGGGACATCATCAATAACAGGGTAAGTCGATCAGGTACAGCTTCATCCTTCAGACCCCAGGTATCACCGTTTTCATCCTCGCGGGTAAGCCAATGCACACCGTCCTCAAAAGGCGAAAAACGCAGTCGCCCATAAGTCCCGAAGGAACCCAGGACAGTGTTCACACCGGCCTTTAACATACTGGCAACCGGTGCATTCCATGCCAGGTACTCCTCGCCATAGTCTTTTTCAATAATACGGGTATTCTCGGTATCGAAATTACAGGCGAAGGTCTGGCCCATCCTGGCCGCCATCTGGATCTGATCGGGCCGGATCCCAAAACAATGGTCTGCCTGGATTCTGAGGTTTCTGATGCGATCATCGGACATGTATTTGCGATAGGTTTTTTGCAGTACTTCAACCGCACCATCACCGGCCACGTGCCAGCCGGGAATGCCGGACAATCTGCCTTCGCCGGCCAGTTCAGCCAGGGTATCCAGGTGTTCTAGCCTGCGTCCACGGTTAGGGACAATATTAGCATCGGTAATATCTTCGATTTCAATATCGTTGATAAGTGGAGGACATTGTTCACGGTTTTTGATGGAGTCAGCGGCGGGTATGGTACTGCACCAGCCCACACCACCGGCATCAATACCACCTACGCTGCTGCCGATACTCCAGAGGAAGTCCGAACCGTATCCAGTAAAGTCACCAATACGGCGGTACATCTCGTGGATGTTAGAAGAGAAGGGTTGCCACCAGCGATGCCCCCAGGCCAGCCGAATGGGCATGAGATCATTTCGGTCCAGGTGTGATGAGGCACTGAATCCCCCCTCACACTGCAAGTGGGTTTTATACGCTGTGACACCAATCTGGGCATTGACCTGCATGGACTGCATGTAGGCATTGATATAACGGTCAAAGGTGCCAAACTGGGTATTGATAATATCGATCTTGGCACAACGGTCAAAGTCGTTATATTCACCGGATGTTCCAAGTTCCCGGGACACCAGCCAGTAATCTTCCGGCATGCGGGTACCGTAGAATGCCTCGAATGCCTCGATGGTCTTTGTGTTGACTACAGACCCGCCACGGGTGGTGATATATGTTGGATGGTTTGGGGTGAGATCATCCAGGATGTCACGGGTTATGGTGGTACCGAATGCCTTGACTGCAACATCGGGAGGTCTGGCGTTAACTCTTATCCAATGGCCTTCGGGCAGTTTTGTTGTCATGGCCTTGATTGCACTGAGGACAATGTTGGTGAATTCGTCAACGGTCATACCCTCATCTTCACCTTTGGCGCCAATACGGATTTCCAGCATTTCCGGGATTTGTTTCAACGACCAGGGAAAATCCAGGGTATGTTCATAGAGGTGATTATGTGAATCAATCAGGCCAGGGATGACAGTATTGCCTTTGGCATCAACAACCTCGGTCCAGTCCGCCACTAACTGCTGGATTTCTTCATTGCTTCCAACCGCCATGATTTTGTCACCACGTACCGCGACGGCCTCTGCCATGGTTATGAGATCAGGATTGTCATTGTCAGCTGTAATGACATTACCATTGATAATGACACTGTCCGCATAGGGCGCAACATCTGCCAGTACCGCTGTACCAAGTGTATAAGTTAAAAGTACTACAAGAATATGTGCTACCAGAGAATGTTTGGATCCAAACATATTTCCCCCCCCCTTTAAATAAATTCAAATACCGCAAGTATCCCGGATTTCTACCGGTAAAAAGACCTTATGCGTCAATCTGCAAATTGTCAATAAATATAGAAATTAGCGTAAATATTGCAAAAATTATGGCCAACTGAGCTGGAGAAAATCCGCCCAGGAGACAGGTAACAGGGCGATGACAATATCCGTACTCATGGCCAGTAAAATGGCACCAAACATGGAGAGGAAGATGCCAAACAGGACCCAGAACCCAAAAAATTCATGGTCACGATTGATTAGCCAGCCAAAGATAACCCGAAATACGGGTGATAGCCGCTGGATAGGAACCACCACGGTAACCGGTGCTACTGCCAGGGACATGTAACGGAAGATTTGTGAGAAAAACACTATGAATCCCGATAGTGCAAACCATTTTGGTGCGGATTCACCCATCCCTGCCATGTATTTCCGGCCTCCCAGAATCATGATCAGGGTGATGATAACCAGGGTGGCTGCTGAATATGAGATCAGGCCTCCTGCAATACTATCTATGATTGTGGGGTTAGATTGCAGTCCCATCATAATAAACAATGGACTGGCACCATAGGCAACTGCACTAACACCTCCCCAGAGAAAACCCTCGGCATAATGTGGTTCAAAACCAGATTTTGTTTTTCGGGGTCCCGCGCCCTTTTTTTGTTTCAGCATAATAGTGGGACCCAGCATCACCAGGATGAACCCAAATACCCTTGCAGGTGTAATAACCTCACCTAAAAAAATAATTGCCAGGATGATCGAGATAGGGACACTTAACTGCTGGATAGGACTGGAGAGATTGGCCCCCATCGCCCGGATGGAACGGTAGTTGCTATATCTACCAATGATAAAATGGACCATGCCGGCACTGGCCATCCACCACCATTGTGATGATGAAAACCCTGCCAGAGCATGAAACCCACCGAATAACAGGCATGTCAGCAAAAACAAGGGCACACCCATGGGAACGGTAATGGCCATGGCCTGTAACACCGTTGCGGTGAGCACGCCACGCCTGACGGCGGCGTTGTTCAGGCCAAAGGTGGCGGCTGAGGCAAGCGCTAACAGGGCTCCCAGCATGGACTAGACCTCAGGCCGACTTTTAATCCTAACCTTGTTCCGGATTAACCCTGATCTCCGCGGAGAAATGCGCGGACCAGTTCAGGTGTCAAGGTCACACCTGGTTTATATTCCGGTGCGTCTTCAATTTGCTCCAGGTCATTTAGACCACATTGTTTGAAGATACGATTGGTGGATGAGATTAACCTTGCTGGGCGATCAGGGTCGCCATTGAAATGCTGGTGAATGGTGTTAGGTGGTACATAAATAATGTCACCCGCCTCCCACTCAAATCGTTTTACTTCTTCCTGTGGTTTCCAGAAATATTCGTCTGTAATTTCAATATCGCAGTCCTGGTGCATATCGTAGCCATGGCCTTCAAGTACATACAGACATTCTTCTGCAAGATGACGGTGTTTTCCGGAATGACTGCCCGGCGGAATGATCTGCATATAGGCATCCACAGTTTCCATGCGAGTATTCATCTGTTCATTGAGCAGGTGTTTTAACAGGCCTTGACGCGACATCTCCCAGGGCATCTCTTCCGGGGTAACAACCTTTTTGCGTTTGGCATTGCGTTCGGGTGCTGTGCTGGCATCGTCCAGCATATTCTGATAAAGCTGGTCATTGTTCTCGCCGGTTATCCAGACTGAAGTTTCATCCCAAGCCATGATTAGTATCCTCCCTCTGGATGGTTAAAATCTTCTTCCTCTTCACGTACCTCGAAGTCTTCTCCTCCAGGTGCCGGTTCCGTCTGTCTTGGAATAACAGTCTTCTGGAATAACATATTCATAAACATAAACATGGGTTTGGTCTTGATAACCAATGCCCTGGCTGGTTCTGTATCGCTGGCGTTAAAGTGCTGATGCACGCAATTATTATGGACGATGGCTACATCACCGGCCTTCCAGTCATACTTTATCTGGTCATGAATTTCATAACCTTCGCCATCAAGGATGTAAAATGCAGCCTCATTCACATGCCCGTGCTTTTGTGATTTCCCACCCGGACCATATTCTTCCAGATGTAGATGAAATGTCTGGGTAATGCCATCTTTCGGTTCAACATAGTGACGACTATAGGCCTGAGGGCCATCGACAAATTTTATATCTTTTGCCTTACGGACCCGGGGCATGGCACGTAGCCTGTCGAGTTCCTCGGTCATGTTGTAGGCGCCCTGTATGGCGCGCACGAAGATACGGTCTTTCTTGCTATGGTAATAACCGGCAGGTTGGTCGTTATCTGTCTCCGCCTGTTTTGCGGAATCGACCGTTTGGTCCATATTGTCCTGTTTCACATCAATACCTCTTTACTTGATTTAGCTTGAGAATTTTATCAGATTTCGCGGGATTGGGATATTTCTGATTACATACTGGTCACAGGTTTACATTGATTGAACCAGTCTAACCGCATGGTTTAGAACCACAAGTATCCGGATATTTTTATTGAATGATATTAGCTTAGGGGGTGGTATACAGGTAATTATACATGATTTTTGCTTGTTTATGTGTAATGATAGTCCGCTTTTTTTAGAATGGTATTCGGGGGCGGAATCTTTGAATCTTCCAAATTTTAACCACACTAAATTGACGTTGGAGTCATTATGAAAATCAGGATTATATTTGCACTAATAATCGCACTCGGGATGAACGCAGGCGTAAATGCTCAACAGCGTTCTGCTGCAGGTGCTCAAAGAGGCGCAGATGCGTCTTCCTCCTCTGAAGAGATTGTCAATTACCCGGCAAGTTTTTTTCAACAATATAATCCCAACAATGCCCTGGATATGGTCCAGCAGATCCCGGGTTTTGTTATCAGTGATTGTCTCAGTTGCCTGAACGCTCAACAGGAAGGCAGTAGCAGAAGGGGATTTGGTGCTTCCCTGGGTAATATCCTCATTAATGACCGGCGCCCCAGTGCCAAGCAGGACTCCCCATCCGCCATATTAACCCGTATTCCGGCGGCCAGCGTGGATCATATCGAGCTGATTCGCGGCCAGGTCCGTGGTATCGACCTGCAGGGACAAACGGTTGTTGCCAACATCATCCTAAAGACAGATGTCCCGGCAACCGTACGCTGGGAGACCTTTGTGAGGCAGACATTCGGGCATGGATTGGCCCCGGGTGGAAGCATTTCCATGATCGATCGAATAGGTAATATCGAATACAACATTGGTGCCGATGCCAGGTACAGTAACTTTGGAGATGGCGGTCCGGAAAATATCTTCGATGCCAATGGTAATCTCACCGAGGCAAGGTTTGATGATGATGGCGGTCCCGGCTTTGATGGTTACGACTTTAATACTTATCTCAACGGTTCAACGTATCTCGGTGAAAATTATGTCACGCTCAATACAAAACTCAGTGCAGTTGTCAGGGATGAACTGCTGGAACGATCCATTACCCCGGTAGGTGGTGAAACCAGTACCACCGTTATCGATACCGAGCGTCGCAATCTGTCATTTGCCCTGGGGTTGGATGCTGAAAGACTACTTAGTGAAGACCTGATTGGAAAGGGTATATTTTTGTTGTACTACCTGGATCAAGGACCTTCCAATGGCAGGCGGGACTTTAACCCGGATGGCGACATGGAACTGTTAACGGTTGACGATATCGACAAGAAAACACTTGAGGCCATTACCAGGCTGGAATTTACCTACGCGGGATGGGACAACCATTCAGTGCAGTTCAACATGGAAGGCGCGTTTAATTCCCTGGATAGTGCTTTATTGCAGACCGAACATGCCGGTGGGGTTGTGACCATAATTGATGTCCCTGGCTCAGTCAGCAAGGTAGAGGAAATCCGCGGTGATTTTCTTTTAAATGACACCTGGAACAAGGATGCGTTCAGCGTGGAATTCGGACTTGGGGCCGAGGTGTCCGATATCTCCCAGACCGGCGATACGGAGCTGGATCGTAATTTCTTCTTCATGAAACCTTACATCAACCTTACCTATTCCCCCAGCCAACAACAACAAACCCGGTTACGTTTTGCCCGGGACGTATCACAGCTCGACTTTAATGATTTTGTGACCGCAGTGACTCAACGTGATGATGATCTCACTGGCGGTAACCCTAATCTCAAGCCCCAGGCCACCTGGCAGGCCGAGGTCTCACATGAACGTCGTTTCGGGGACCTGGGTGTGGTGACTGTCTCCCTGTTTCATGACTGGATTGATGACGTCCAGGACCTTTTGCCCTTAAGTCCTACCCTTGAGGCGCCGGGTAATATCGGCAATGGGCGGCGTTGGGGTACGGACATTGAAGCTACCATCCCACTGCACTGGATTGGATTACAAGACGCGCGAATTGATGCCCGGTTGAGGTTGCAGGACTCTACGGTAACCGATCCGGTCACCGGTCAAAATAGAGTCCTTTCAGGCGTGGGTGGTCTGGATCCAGGCTTTAGTTTTGCCAATGAGAATAACTGGTCGTACTTGATAAAGTTCCGTCAGGACTTCAAGGAGGCCCAGGTCTCATGGGGTGGCGAAGTGGGTGAACAGGCGGAGCGTCCCAGGTTCAAGGTGGACGAACTTGATGTACGTTCAGAAGGGGTCTGGTTTAATGCCTTTGCGGAGACCACGCGCTGGTTTGGTCTAAGAATCAGGGTGGAAGGGATCAATATCCTTAACTATAACGAGAACCGGGTGCGGACATTCTATGTGGGTCAAAGGGACCTGACAGCGGTGGACAGTAGCCTGGTCCAGACCTTTAATAATGGCAGGAGGATTAACCTCTCCATCAGCGGTAGTTTCTAGTAGAAATAAGGAATTTGTGCCGATTTGACAGCCTTTAGGGAGGCGATATATGCTCAATTGTCACGGTATTTTTCGCGTTAATTAACGTCTTAATATTATATTATTGAAAGGTGAAATTTGTTATGAATATCTACTCCAGACCCATTGAGTCGTTCAAATATTATCTTATTGGCATACTTTTAACATGGTCAGCGGTGACTTTTGCTGATTATGTTCCTCCCTCTGATATGCTAGAGGAAGAGATCGTTGCCATGATCCGTAATTTTATGAGCAAGCCTGACATACCTTTAAAAGGAGAACGCGGCTACGTTGAGGACATTATGCGGATCAATGCGGTGGATATGGAGTGGGACATCGGTATGTCAGTCCATGAACCGGTGGATCCTTCGAAGGTCGCCCGGGATGCAGACGGTAAGAAGATCGGTATTTTCCTCTTGCATGGTGGTAGCGGTGATTTCAAGACCATGCACAAGCGTGCGGACTTGATGGCAAAAAAACTGGGTTACAAGGTCATCAGTATGAGTTACCCGGGTCGTCATGCCTTTCATACCCCGGATCGTATCTGGCCGGGGCGTAATGTCACCGCCTATGACCACCATAAGTATTCCCTGGAAGTTCGCACACCTATCTGGCTGCGTGGCGAGCATATTACCCGTGATCAGTACGATATTATAAAGGACCATGGACAACGCCCACGCTATGGCATTCGTACCCTGGCCAGGGCCAAACCCGGGACCACCTTTTATTATCGTATGGCAGGCTGGCCCATGGCATTTGAAAAAGGTGGTGTCGAGGCCATGAAGAAACATTTTCCAGAGGACGAATATTCCATATATGTACACGGGCATTCCACTGGTGGGCCATTCACCATGATGTTGTCGCAGCGGGTGCCGAATATTCGCGGCATACTGGCCATTGAAAATTCATCCTTCGGATACATATACCGGGCCCAGGCCGCCTGGGGTGGACAACTCGGGAAAATAGAAGGGTTTACCCGGGTAGAAGATGAAGACATATTATTGCCGTCCCGATCAGATCCCTTTAATGAACTCTACATTCGTAGCTGGCGAGACAGTGCCAGGTATAAAGGACCTGAACTCCTGGGGCAGGAAGGGCCGGAGGCCCTGATGCGTCTGCCCATGATCATGGAAGACATTCTCGAGGACTGGGGAGATACTCAGCGGTATGCATCTTTCAAGGCCGAATATATTGTGACCCATGGGATAGAAGACTCATTGCGCCAGGCCGCCGAGGTAACGGCAAAGCGAATGAACCTTGGTAAGGAAGAGACTGAAGAGCTGGTAGACCGATATATTGGATTGACACGCGAATTGAAGGGCAGGGGTGTGAAACCGGTGCCGCCAGTCATGTTTCAGATCACCGCCCATAGCCGGGACCACAGCCGGGAGGTATACGAGGAAGTGGTTATCCCTATGTTCGGGAAAATGCGACCGGCCCCCAAAGTTTCGTTGACGCAGTTCGATCTTGGTACTCACGGCTATATGAATGGTGAACACGTAGAAGGTGTCCCATTCGGTGTGGGTCCGGCAGTATTTCAACAATGGGACGACGCCATAAAAGGCGGATATTTCCAGTAATGCCTAAGACTGGTTGTAATAGAGGTTATATTGGCTGTATTTATGGATAAAATAAGAATTTTAAAAATTATCAGCTAGACGCTTACCGGATATAAAGTAAAATATAGGATGTTTTTAAATTTATTGATGTATTTGTTTTCTAACTTAAGGAAGGGGGTATGATGAAAATCGTATTAGCACTTTTATTAACTTTCGCATTTGCCAGCCAGGTAGTAGCAGGCACATCACCATATGCGGAAACTGTCATTATCAACGGACAGGTCATCACGGCGGACAATGATGATCCCAGCCAGGTCACTATCGCTGAGGCCGTCGCCATACAGGGAGACAAGATCCTGGCAGTAGGTAGCAATGCCGAAATTCAGGCGCTGGTGGCTGACTGGACCGAGGTCATTGATGCCAAGGGGAATACAGTGACCCCCGGTTATATTGACACCCATAACCATATCTATGAAACGGCAACGGGATTCCCATGGGTAGTGAATTCGATTCCTGATCTGTTGGAACTCCGTGTTAATGGTGATACGCCAGAGGCGTTGACTGATAATGTAATCAGGGCAATTGAGGCCCGGGCCAGGCAAGTCCCTGAAGGTAAATGGATCAGGGTCACAATGGGGCCACCCCCCGTTTCTGTACCGGCCATGAATACCAACCTCATCAACCGTGCCAAGGTGGATGCCGTCGCCCCCAATCACCCGGTACTGATCACCACCCGTGGTGGTTCGATACTCAATGGGAAGGCAATTGCGGACATTGAAGATTACTACGGTAATGAATTGCCTTCAGACTACTGGATGGTAGATAAAGAGCGTGGATGGTCAGGGGAATACACGGACTTTGGTCGTTGCACCAGCCTGGACCTGATCGGTACCCAGGATCAGGAGACCTTTAACAAATACATTAAGGGCCTGTTTGAAGTGATGCAGGCCAATGCCCAGATTGGGGTGACGTCCTACTCCAGTCACATCCAGTGTGAAGGTGGATTTTCTGCTACCAACCACCTGGACCGAAATGACATGATGCCCATCAGGATGTCCTGGAACCATCGCTGGTTACAGCCTTTCTCAGACAGCATTACTGAATCCTATCGCCGTATCGGTGACTGGGTAGGCCATGGTTCCGACTGGTTTTTCAGTACCGGTAGTAGTGTGGGTGGTATCGACGCCGGTGGTGTAGGCTGGTGTACCTCAATGCGTGCCCAGAATGCAGATATCAAGGCCCGCGAACAGTGCCCACCGGCACCGGAAGGTATTGAACTTGACGCCTGGGAAGGCAGGACTGTAGAGGGTGGTGGAATCGACGGTGGTATTACTGCCAATCGCGGCAGACGTACCGAACACCTGGTGACACTGGCCAAGCTGGCCGCAGAAGGTCGTATTTCCAATATTCCTGGCTGGCACTCCGCCGGTGATGGCGCAACCGAGATCATGATGAAGACCTACCTGCATTATATGGAGCCAGAGCGTATCCAGATGCTTCGAACCCAGAGTGACCACTGCCATTCGGTGACGCCGGAACAGATTGAGATCGCAGCCAGAACGGGCCATACCTTTTCCTGTGATGCAACGGACGTTCCCACCAGTGTCATTAAGGAAGGTTATGGAGAAGAATACCTGACTTGGAATGCGCCGGTAGCGAGCATGATGCAGGCCGGTGTCAATACCGTCATCAGTGAGTTCGGTATCCAGGGCGAACTGCGGGAGTCTGCTTTTGAAGATGGTGTCATGTGGCTGACTCGTAAGATCGACGGCGAGACCTGGGGTGTCCCGGAAGAGGCAGTACCGGACCGTATGACCCTGCTTCTGATGATGACCCGTTGGGGTGCCTATCCATTATGGAAAGAGAATGCACTGGGTTCCATTGAAAAGGGCAAGTTTGCCGATATCGTCATACTAAGTGGTGACTACATGACCACGCCGATTGAAGATCTCGATGAGTTAACATCTGTCATGACCTTCATTAATGGCAAGATCTCTCACGAGATGCCCGCACTGCGTGGTAACACTCTGCATTTCAATACTGACACGGCACAGTGGACCTTGGATATGCAGACTCCAACCACCGCCTGGCGCTGGACGGAAGTCCCGCAGATTCCACCGTTTCTTAATGGTGCAAACGGTTATTAATGAGGGAGTTACATTCCAGTTAAAGAGCGGCCCTTATGGCCGCTCTTTAACTATTTGATTAAGAGGAAATCCTATGAACAATATAATCAGGACAACACTTCATATATTAACCTTATGTCTGGTTTGTTTTCTGCCAATGTCATCAGTCTGGGCTGCGGACGAGGACATGATTTCCCAGGTGTATCTTGAGTTTGACCCGGAGACAGGAGAATTCAAGACAGCACTGGATCCCATGGCGCAGCAGAAAAATGAACATATGCAGGCCCAGCAGATACAGGAAATTCAACAGAGCCAGGAACAACTTGCAAACCAGCAGGCGGGTTCAGATCAGCAGGCTACATCTGTTACGGCAGCGCCAGCCAGTCAGCAAAATGTTGCTGCATCAGGCAATGATGATGCAGGAGGTGGTAATAATATGATGCTGGTCGGAGGTGTTATTGTGCTCCTGATCGTTGTTGGTGCCGTAGTAATGATGAGAAAAGGTCAGCAAACAGCATAGATATTAATTTAGATTATCAGTACACTTTAAAAAACGGACGTCTTTGATGTCCGTTTTTTATTTGCCTGCAATTTTTTTTTAATTTTATACTCTAACAAATCAGGTTAAGAAATATTTCATCAAAAAAATGAAAACAAGATTTTATTGGATACTATCTAGTACTGTTTTTTTCTGCTTATTTTCCAGTATTGTAAATTCTCATCCACTAAGTGTCAGCTACGCTGAATTTACTGTCAGTGGTCAAACCCTAAATGCAATCTATCGATTACCCATGGATGATATGGATCTATTGTTGGGACTGGATAGTGATCTGGATGAAATCGTTTCAGAAAATGAAATTTCAGACACAAGAGACAGTATAAATAACTATATACTTGAACATGTCACTGTACAGGTAAATGATTCGGTTACCAGTCATTCGCTAATTTCCATGGGCACCTGGCTGGATAGTGATGATTTTCCCTATCTGGAACTGGTCGTAGAATATCCTACGGACGCTTTAATTCAGTATGCAAAGATTCAACTGAGGTTTTTATCAGACCTTTATCCTGACCACAGAACACTGGCCTCCCTGACATCAGGTGAAATCAGTAATCAGTTTGTCTTTCAGCATTCCAATACCTGGGAACCTGAGTTAACAAAACAATCTGCGTTAACCAGCGCCATTGAGTTTTTTGCGTTTGGGTTGGAACATATTGTTACAGGTTATGACCATCTTTTATTTTTACTTGGACTGCTAATTGTGTCCAGGGGATTAAAAAATTTGGTAATCATCGTCACATCTTTTACCGTCGCGCACAGTATTACTCTGGCAATGGCTACCCTGGGCCTGGTCCATCCGGTAGGCTGGATTGTTGAATCCGCTATTGCGCTTAGCATCCTCTATGTCGGGGTTGAAAATATACTGGTGAAGGAAGTCAAATATCGATGGCGTTTAACATTCGCATTTGGCCTCATACATGGGTTTGGTTTTGCCGGTTTGCTACAGGGAATGGACCTGGAAAATGCCGGATTAATCCTGAGTCTTTTTTCCTTTAACCTTGGTGTTGAAGTTGGGCAGATCGCAATCGTTGTATTAGCATGGCCTATGCTAAATAGCATAGCCAGGACAAAGTACAAAAGAACTATTGTAAATGGCGTATCAGGTGTGATATCCATATTTGGCCTGATCTGGTTTATACAGAGGGCGATATTATGAATAAAATTACTTATGATTCAGGTATCCAAATTCTTATTTATCTGGTATTAATTTTGCCCCATATTGCTAATGCAGATATCTTTCTAACCTCCGAAAATTTGAATACTGCACTAAAACAGATACAACGCTCGCAACTGCAGATACAAAACCAGGATGATCCTGAATCCGCACTCTATTCCCTGGGAAAAACAGCAGATGACCTGGCAATACTATTATCAGATGAAGTCGAGGCCCACGGGGCAGAAAATGAAAAGTTGATAGAGCTGGCCTTGGACAGGACTCAAAGACTACAGGTCAATATTTCCTGGTTTGGCCGACACTCGAAATTTTTTTATGATGGTAAGGCTTTGTATGAGTATTTAGACTTGTACCCGGATGGCGAATACAAAATGGACAGCCAGTTCAGGACCATAACCCAGGAATTTTTTCTGTCCGTTCCTCAGGGTGAAGAAGGGTTGCTGAATGCAATAACAAAAAAGGAGACTTTCATAAAGGATTTCCCCAATCATAATGATATTTCAGAAATAGAATTTTACCTGGCCATAGATTACCGGGACCTATGGCGGCATTATCATGGAAGTTCAGATAACCAACAGTCCAGTCAGGCAGCTGACGCCACCCGCAAGCAACTGGAGCACATCATCGAGAAATACCGGGACCGGGATGAAGGGGAAATTGCCAGGCGGTTGCTGGAGAGGTTCCTTGTCGAGGCAGCGACTGACACCTCACGTTAATTGGCATAACTCGAAACTACTCATTTTCAGCTATATAATTCACGGAAAAAACTGGAATTTTTCTGGTTTTAGAAACTATTATGAAAATGGGGTAATTTGTTTGCACCAATGAATAAACCTCAGTAATGTAGTCTAAAATAAGCGGTAATTATGGATGTTTCATGATTGATAGTATTAAGTTTAACTGGTTAAACAACCAGCCATAATAAGCATCAATAAATGTAGATAATAATATCTCACAATCGGGGGGGGGGTATGAGAGCGATGTTATGTAGTGATAGGTATTATTCAGGTATTAAAGTGCTCCTGGTCATATTTTTGGGGGCATTGATGATACAGCCAGCCAATGCCGGACAATCACCATATGCCACCACCATTATTATTAATGGCAAGGTGATCTCGGCAGATTCTGATGACATCAACAGCATTAGTATGTATGACGCCATTGCCATTCGAGACAATGAGATCATTGCTGTCGGTGCTAATGCAGATATGCAGCAATATGTGGCCGACTGGACCGAGACCATAGATGCAAAAGGCAATACGGTCCTGCCCGGTTTGATAGATACCCATAACCACCTGTATGACACCACACTGTCCAACTTTCCCTGGGTAGCAAAGGCCATACCTGAGGTCCTGCAGGTGAGGTTTTCCGGCAATAGTCAGGATGATCTGTTAAATACCCTGACTGCGGGTATCAAGGCCAGGATACAGCAGATCCCACAAGGCCAGTATATTCAGATCCAGATCAACCCTCCCTCAGTGGCCGTGCCCATGCTGGGGACATCGGTGACCCGTCAGTATCTGGATGAACTTTCGCCGGACAATCCTATCGTCGTTTATACCCGTGGTGGATCCGTTTACAGTACCCGGGCCATTAATGCCTTCGAGCAACGTTACCGCAACCCTGTTCCGGATGATTTCTGGATTGATGAACACCTGGGTTTTTCCGGTGACCAGACTGACGGTACCCGTTGCGCCCGCGTCGATATCATTGTTCCCCAAAGTGGCAGATTAGATGAATATAACAAGGCCTATCTGGAAGTTATGCAGCTTAATGCCCAGACGGGTGTCACCACCTTCAAGACCCATATTCAATGTGAGGGTGGATTCAATGCTACCGTTCACCTGGATCGAAATGATCTCATGCCTATCCGCCTGGCATGGGGACATCGTTGGATGCAACCATTTAACCCGTACATCGTTGAGAATTACTGGCGTATCGGTGATCTGTTGGGTTACGGTACGGACCATTTCTGGGCCATAGGCAGCAGCGCCGGGGCACTGGACAATGGTGGTGTGGGCTGGTGTACCACTATTCCTGCCACCACAGATGAGTTCAAGGCCCGGGAACGCTGCCCCACCATGGAATCCAGCCCTACCAATGTCAGACGTCTGGAACACCTGGAAATACTTACTGATCTTGCCAGGGAGGGTAGACAAACGGGTATCCCTGGTTGGCACGTGGCCGGTGATGCGGCATTGGATGCCTGGTTTGATGTGGTGTTGAATTCCGGTATCCCCGTAGAACAGTTGCGCACCATGCGCCTGGAGGTAGACCATTGTCACGCTGTGCGGCCAGACCAGATAGAGAAGGCCGCCAGGATCAACATGGCGTTTTCCTGTGATGCCACCCGTGTCCCGAGTCAGGTCATAGAAGAGGCCTATGGTGAAGAGTACCTGACCCTCAATGCCCCCGTGGCCAGTATGCTCAAGGGTGGGGCCCGTGCCGTGGTCAGTGAATTTGGTAGCCAGAGTGAAATCCGACATTCTCCCTTTGAGGACGGAGTCATGTGGTTAACCAGGAAGATAGATGGTAAAAATTTCGGTGTGCCAGAAGAGGCAGTCCCGGATCGCCTGACATTATTGTTAATGATGACCCGTTGGGGGGCTTATGCCTTATGGAAAGATGACAAGGTGGGTTCAATTGAACCGGGCAAGTGGGCCGACATCATAATTCTCAATGGTGATTACATGGATGTAACGGTAGAAGATCTGGACACCTTATATCCCATCATGACCATGGTGGATGGTAAAGTGGTATATGAAAACAAGGAGCTCAGAGGTAACCTGTTGAAGTTCAATACCGATCCTGATGTTGCCACCTGGGAGATCGAAAAGAACACACCAACGGATCTGTGGAGATGGCCTGACACAGGGCCGCAAATACCGACGGTCGAATAATCAGGATTAGTGTACTAACACGGGATACGAATATGAGTAAGTTATCACAAGTAAATTATATTCCACTGACAATTACTTTATTTTTGAGTATGTATATGAGTCCTGCATACTCACAAACGGCAGAAATGGTTAGCGGCTATGAGTGGCACAAGGTTTCAAGGCCGGAACTGGTAAGGGGTTCAAAGGAAATACTTTCCCGACCTGATATCCCCATTGAATCAAAACAGGTGGTTCATAGGGTCAATGTGGTGGACATGGATTGGGATATCGCAGCCAGTATCCACCAGCCCGTGGATCAATCTAAAATACCCATAGGCCCGGATGGACGCAAGATAGGGTTATTTTTATTACATGGTGGTTCAGGTGACCATCGCAGCAAGACCAGCTTTGCAAAAATGCTTGCTACCAAGTTCGGTGTCAGGGTAGTCAACATGTCTTATCCGGGAAGATATAACCTCCAGGCTGAAAATGGAGATTGGCCGGGCGATACAATCAAGTCTGACACCGTTGTGCGCACCCCTATATGGAAAAAAGATGAAGAGATCACTCCCGATCAATATGAAGTCGTTCAGGACAAAGAATTAGAAAGAAGAAAACGTTGGGGAACCTTATTCCTGGCTTGTGCCAAAGAGGGAACGACTTTTTATAATCGCATGGCCGGTTGGCCCATCGCCCATGAGAAGGGTGCAACAGAATTGGCACGGATCTATTTTCCCCAGGATGAATTTTCAATCTATAGCCATGGACATTCCACCGGCGGCCCCATGACCATGATGTTGACCCAGCATATCCCCAATATCGTCGGGGTTCTGGGGATGGAGAGTTCCCCCTTTGGTGCCCTGTATGGAGTCATGACCCGGGAGATTCAGGGTATCAGTGAACCCTGGGCCATGCCGTTTAATTGTCTGCGCATTCGTTCCTGGCGGGACCATGCCAGGTATTACGGTTATGAATTAATCCAGGAAGAGGGCGTGGATGCCCTGGCCAGGCTGGCCATGGTGATGGAAGAAGTCCACGATAAATGGCAGCGTGGCACGACACAGCCACATTTTAAAGCGGAGAATATTCTGCACTTTGATAACCCGGAGCAGATAGAAGCAGCCGCCAGGGCCACCGCAGAAAGGATGGACATGA
Organism: Gammaproteobacteria bacterium; assembly: GCA_030835405.1. Classification (GTDB taxonomy): domain Bacteria; phylum Pseudomonadota; class Gammaproteobacteria; order Eutrophobiales; family Eutrophobiaceae; genus Eutrophobius. The sequence goes on from JAURPG010000008.1 coordinate 29,140, forward strand.
CCCCCGAAGATACCGAAGGCATGGTGTCACGCTATCTGGGTTACTTGAGAAGTCTGTCTGGTCCCGATGTTAAGCCTGTTCCGCCATTAGTGTTGATTATTACCAAGAACAGCCGGGACCATGCCCCGGAAATATATCGGGATGTTTACTTACCGGGCTATGCGGCGATGAGGCCGGCTCCGGAAATAAAGGTTTATCAACTGGATGCAGGTATTCACGGTTACAGTGCCCCGGAGGAAGGTCTTCCCCAGGGTGTAGCGCCTTATGGCATTAATATATGGTTTGATGCAATTATGAATGGTTATTTTACAAATTGAATATTGTTGTACTAAACAACTGAATTGGGAGGAAGTAATGAATAGAATCAGTAAAGGGTTTTTTGTATTAATTGGATTATTGATTGGCAGCGTTGCCCTGGCCGCACCTTCTCCGTATGCGACCACGGTGATTATCAATGGCAAGGTCATCACCATGGACTCTGATGATGTTAATAATATCAGCTTTGAAGAGGCCATTGCCATACAGGATGACACCATCATGGCAGTAGGTAGCAATGATGAGATCCAGCAGTACATTGCTGACTGGACTGAGGTGATTGATGCCAAGGGCATGAGTGTATTACCAGGCTTGATCGATACCCACAATCACCTGTATGAAAATACCTTGACGGCCTTCCCATGGGTGTTGAATGCCATTCCGGAATTGATTCAGATCTCCATTACTGCAGGTAATCCCGATGAGATGATGGAAAAGTTACGACAAGCTTTACCGGCGAGGGCGAGACAGGTTCCGGATGGTCAGTGGATCCAGGTACGCCTTGGGCCGGCACAGGTTGCTGTACAGGTCATTGGGAAGACCGCGACCAAACAGGTCCTCGATGAATTATCCCCAGACAACCCAGTGGTCATTAGTACCCGTGGTGGTGCGGCTTATAATTCTTCAGGCATTAAATCAATTGAAGATCGCTTCAGGAATCCAATACCTGATGACTTCTGGATCGATGAGAGTGTTGGCTGGTCAGGTGACTATACCGATGGTCCCCGATGTATCCGAGGTGACATTATTGTCGGTGCTGCAGGAAGAACGGATGAATATACCAAGGGATATTTCGAGGTGATGCAGTTGAATGCCCAGAATGGCCTGACTACCCACAAGACCCATATTCAGTGTGAAGGTGGATTCAATGCATCAGTACATTTACTTCGAAATGATCTGATGCCCTTGCGCCTGGCCTGGGGACATCGCTGGATGCAACCCTTTAATCCACGAATCACCGAGACCTACTGGCGAATCGGTGATTGGGTTGGATACGGTTCACCCATGATGTGGAGTATCGGCAGCAGTGCCGGTGCATCTGATGGAGGTGGTGTAGCCTGGTGCACCTCTATCCCTGCCAAGACCCCTGAACTCAAGGCCAGGGAACTGTGTCCCACTGCGGAATCCAGTACCGCAAACCTGAGACGTCTTGAACATTACAAGGTCCTGGTGGAGCTGGCAAAGGAAGGTCGACAGACTGGTATACCCGGATGGCACATGGCCGGTGATGGCGCCCTCAAGTTTTATCAGGACGAATTACTGCAGTCAGGGATGTCCCTGGAAAAAATGCGTTCCCTCAGGTTACAGACCGATCATTGCCATTCCGTGACACCTGAGCAGATCGAGATTGCTGCCAGGATCGGACAGACATTTTCCTGCGATGCCACTGAAGTACCAAGCCAGGTCATCATGGAGGACTATGGTGAGGAGTACCTGACTATGACCGGGCCGGTAGCCAGTATGATGAAGGCAGGGGTCCGTGCATTAATCAGTGAGTTTGGCAGCCAGAGTGAGATCCGGCATTCACCGTTTGAAGACGGTGTGGCCTGGATGACCCGCATGATCGATGGTGAAAACTTTGGTGTCCCGGAAGAGGCCGTGCCCGACCGTTTGACCCTGCTGGCCATGATGACCCGCTGGGGTAGCTATACCCTGTGGAAAGAAGACAAGATCGGTTCCATCGAACCCGGCAAGTGGGCGGACATCATTATCCTGAATGGAGACTATATGGAAGTCGAGGTAGAAGACCTCGATACCCTGTATCCATTAATGACCCTGGTGGGTGGTAAGGTTCAGTTTGAATTGCCGGCACTGCGTGGAAACTTACTCCGGTTTAATACCGATCCTGACGTTGCAGCATGGGAAGTGGAAAAGAATACTCCGACAGATCTATGGCGTTGGGACGAATATCCACCCAGTATTCCCAGCCGGGTAATGCAGTAAGTCACTAATAGTCTATGATTGATTAAATGGAGAATGTGAACTCATTCTCCATTTTTTTTGATAGCCACAGAGGACACAGAAGAAAACAAGACAGATAATAAAAAGGGATTTAAAACTTTAATAACCGATAATATGATAGGTCGTCATTCTGGTACCCTGGAGGGCATAAACTTCAGCCAGAATCTAATCTAATAATTTATCTACAGGTGCTTTTAGGCTAATACAAGGCAGGTTATTAATAAATTAATTTTATTCTCTGTGATCTCTGTGTCCCAACTAAACATTTATAATGGTTTTTTCTCTAAATCCTCTGTAGCTTAAACGGCTTTTCGTTTGCCCGTTTTTGGCATTTAAGCTACTATCCATAAGTTAAAAATTGATATTTAATCCAGTCATTTGGGGGAATCTTGAACCAGTTTTTAAAACAACCGGCAGTGGTATTGTCACTGTGCTTAATATTCATTCTAGGTGTTTGTCTGTTAGTAATTTCTATCTGGTTAAGACCATATCACCAGGCAATGGATAGTCTGCAGGCCGGTGAAATGGAGCAAAGTCTTGAACACTTTGCCACAGTTGAATCGAGATTTGATTCCATTACTGTGGCCAGACAGGTATTCCCTGAAGTTTACTCTGACAGTATTGCCAATCAATTTTACATACTTTATACCATGCGTCGTCACGATGAACTGCTTGAAAAATCGGCCACCAGTCCGGTATTGGCTGATGTTCACTTCTGGACGGGTAATACATATTTTCGTCGCACTGGAAATCTGGATGACCCTCAGGAACAGGTGGCATGGTTAGAGCGCGCAAGTGATGAATATCGTAAGGCCATTGAACTTGCGCCAGATGACTGGAATGCAAAATTTAACTATGAGCTGACAAATAGATTGATCGACGAACTCAAGGAAGAAAAAGAAACCCCTCCCCAGATGATGGAAATATTAAGGCCCAGGCCGCAACAGGGAGAACAACCGTTTCAGCAAACGGGATAGTATTATGCTGGATTTAGCCATCGTGAGATTTGTACAGCCAAGTATGGTGTTCTGGTTTGTTGTCGTTCCGTTGGTAATCGGATTCGCCTGTTTCCATATCTATAAAAAAAACCGGTTTAGAGAACACGCGGGATATGGTAATTCACTCCGGCGCATATCGAGTTTCACTACCAGAGGAAGTGATAAATTTGTTGTAGTGACCATAGCCTTTGTAGCATTGATTCTTGCATTTTCATTATTACGACCACAACTTCGTATCGAACAGGTCACACCGGAGTATGAAAAGCAGGATCTGATCCTTATCCTGGACAGATCGGTCTCCATGCAGGCCACCGATGTATCTCCATCCAGATTTACCAGGGCAATAAGGGAAATAAAATCTTTTTTATTGTCCAAGCCCGATGCGATAAACAGGGTGGGCTTGATTGGATTTGCGGGTACATCAGTCGTGTTGTCCCATCTTACCAGTGATAATGATGCGTTGTTCTTTTTTCTGGACTGGATTAGTGAAGATCAGAACGTTTATTTTGGAACAAACTTTTCAGGGGCCATCAGTTCGGCCCTGGAAATGGTAAACAAGGACGGTTCTGAGTCAAACAAAACCTTCCTGTTATTGTCAGATGGTGACGATGAAAGCACCGAGTTATATGAATATCTCAATCAATTAGATGATGCAGGCATTAAAGTGCATACTGTTGGTATTGGTTCCAATGAATCTGTGCCTATACCATTATTTTCTGGTGGAGACATGGCTGAATTCCTGACAGATGATGAAGGTAATCAGTTATTTACCCGGTTTAATGAGTCCACTATGCGCCAGGTGGCGGCAATGACCAATGGGACTTTCTTCCGATCAGAAAGTGGACATAATCTTTCTGAATCTCTCAGTAGAATTGTTACCGGTGACTTAGAACTCATAGGTTACCAGCGATTGGTTGATTATCGTGATATCTATGCCCCACTGCTCCTCTCAGCTGTTTTTATATGTTGGATTTTATCGATAAGGATTTAATGAAGATGCAGGACCAGACACGCATAGACCCCGCAGATGCCCATAATCTGATTACAGTTATCGAAGCTGAAATCAGTAAGGTTATTGTTGGCCAGCATAAGATGGTCCGCCGGTTGTTGACTGGTCTGTTGGCGGCCATCCCTTATTCTTTCACTGATGGCCATGTGAAGACCGGATGTGGACATATCCTGCTGGAAGGTGTGCCCGGCGTGGCCAAGACCTTAACGGCAACTACACTTGCCCACACTATTTCAGCAGAGTTTAAGCGAATCCAGTTGACCCCTGATATGCTACCGGGTGATATCGTGGGGACTCGAATTTACAACACCGACACCACGAGCTTTGATATCGATAAAGGACCGGTATTTACCAACGTTCTATTGGCCGATGAAATCAACCGGACTACGGCAAAGACCCAGAGTGCCCTGCTTGAGGCCATGCAGGAGCGGCAGGTGACTATTGCCGATACGACCTTTGAGTTGGCCGATCCCTTTTGGGTACTGGCAACACAGAATCCTGTAGAACAGGAAGGTGTTTATACCTTGCCGGAAGCCCAGCTGGATCGTTTCAGTATGATGTTAAGGGTTGACTATCCCGGTATGGAGGAGGAGATCGAGATGCTCCATCACCGGTTTGAAAAACTTGACCTGGATAAACGCATCTCCACAGAACAGGTGACCGGGATACGTGGTCTGATTTATGAAGAAACGCATATCGATGACAAGGTCATGGAGTATATTGTCGCACTTGGCAGGGCAACCAGGGCCCCCCATGAACTCGGCCTGGATGAATTAAAAGAAATGGTCTTGCTGGGCATGTCACCGCGTTCCTATCAGCATGTATTAGCATTATCTCGAGTCAATGCATTTCTAAATGGCCGGGATTTTATCTTGCCTGCCGATGTGAAGGAGATCTTTCCCGATGCTGCCAGGCACCGAATTGCCAGGACCGTGAGGGCAGAGGTTGAAGGGCTGAGTACTGATGCGATTATCAATAAAATCCTCGAAACAGTCCCCATACTCTGACAGATAGACCATGTTACCTGACCATTTAATTCACGAACTGCGTTATATTGAGATAACTACCCGTCGGCGGTTTCCCAACCTGCGTACCGGTACATTTCAAAGCCGGCTTCGCGGTCCCGGGTTTGAATTTGATGAACACAGGTTATATCGGGCGGGTGACGATGTGCGAAGAATTGACTGGAATGTCACGGCAAGGATGCAGACCCCTTATGTGCGTGAGACACACGCAGATCGTGAACTAAATGTTGTTATAGCCGTGGATGTTTCCCGCAGTATGGAATATGGTACCTCGCTATACACAAAAAAAGAAAGGCAGTTATTACTTGCCGCCAGCCTGATCTATTCTTCCCTGGCAGATCAGGTCAATACCGGATTTATGATGTTCTCTGATCATGTGCATAATTATCACCCCCCGCGTCACAACCGTTCCAGGGCCTGGAAGTTTCTCGAAGAGTTATGGGCTTATGAACCCAAGAAAGGCGAGTCGTGCCTGTTACCTGTGATAGATTTTCTTGGTAATCATTTTAAGCAGGAAGGCGTGATATTCCTGATATCAGATTTTATGACAAATGAGGATCTGGCCAACTCAAAGGCACTGAGTATGCTGGCACTTAAACATGACATTATCGCAGTAGTCGTGGAGGACCCCAGGGAAACCCAACTGCCCCAGGGTAATGCCAGTATTGACATGATGGATGTGGAGTCCGGCAGCCGTAAACTGGTGGCCCTTGGCAGGGAGCAACGTGAGCGATTTTCCCAGGCAATGGATAAACATCATAAACAGATGATCAATGCCTTTTACCGGGTGCCAATGGATTATGTCTTTGCCAGGTCAGATAAATATGTAGTTGAACCCTTACTAAAAATGTTTTCGGCGAGAAAGCGGGCATGATAAAAATCTTCTATTTTTTACTAATTTTATTTATCAATACACTATCAGCGCAGGAAAATTCTACTGCTGAAATGGATCCCGGTATTTTGATAAATAACTATGTGAATAAGACCGCGTTGTTCCCTGGTGAACATATAAGCTACACCATTGAAGTTATCTGTGATGCCAATGTTGATATCTTGTCAGAAGACCTGGCAGGGGATGAGCTGATATTAAATGGACTGGAACTGATCTCCTCAATCGTTGAGATAGATAATTCCGGCAACCGTACCCGGTATACCTTTAGTTATATCATGACGACCTTTGAAGCCAAAGACACTCCCCTGAGTATTGATGAGCTAAGGGTCAGGTATTATTTCAAACGACCCGGACAGCGAATAGAAGATGTCGCAACGGTTGGTAATGTGGTTATACCGCCTGTTGATCTCGTTTTAGCCAGCACCTTGCCGTCAACCCTGGAAAATCTTCAACTCAGGGATATGCAGGGACCTGTCGCCACCTCGACAGATATTAACTGGATAGGAATGACAGGCATACTGTTAGTATTAATCTCAATGTTTCCTGTGGGTTCAGCAGGCTATGCCTATATGCAAAAGCGAAAGCTGGAGTTGGAAGCAGAACAGGCAAAAGAAACTGTGACCGTCACCACAAATGTATTCAATGAACTAAGGGCGATAGATACCACTGATGATTTAAACAGGCGTCAGGCGTTTCAACAACTCGAAACTATCATCAGGGAGTTTATCGAGCAGACAACCAGACAAAACTCTGATGCACTGACAGCCAGTGACCTTGCCAAACATCAACTTATTTGTGATTCAGCATTACCCGTGGAAGGTCTGGTCAAGGTTTTAAACCATTGTGAGTACGCGCGATACGGGGCTGATAGAAATCTCCCGGGGATGGAGGAATTTAACCTGGGTGTCCAGTTCACAGAAAGGCTAGTTACCGGGAGCTGATGGAGCTCATATTTCTCAAGCCACACCTGGCGTGGTTAATTCCAGTATTGTTTTTCTTGTCCCTGGTCTGGTTTAAGTTCAAAAAAACCGGATATGTTGCATCAACCACACTAAATTTATCTTCAACTGCATTTGTACGTCCGTCATTAGTGCGGCAACTTCCCGGGATATTAATCGCCGTTGTTATAGTTCTTCTGATATTGGCCGCCATGCAGCCGGTTATACCCCTGGCAGAACAGGAGGTGGAGTCCCAGGGCCTGGATATCGCCATAGTGCTGGATCTGTCTGAAAGTATGCAAGAGCTCATGGACCGTGAGAACCAGGTAATTGAAGAGCCCGAAGAAGTAGAAATGATGACAATAGCACCCCAGGGTATCACCCGCTTGATGACTACCAAGGAAGCACTTCGTAATTTTATTGTCAGTCGCCGGGATGATCGGATTGGAATGGTTGTGTTTGCAGATAATGCCTATATTGTCAGCCCGTTGACCATGGACCATGATTTTCTGCTTCACTACCTGGACATGGTAGATTCAAATATCCTCAGAAATGAGCGCAAGACAGCTATTGGCGATGGGATCTCATTGGCAAATACCCTGTTGTTAAGGCAACAGGGCGATGAACGCCGAGGGCAGGTCATCATGGTGTATACCGACGGTGAGCATAACCAGGGGGTAGACCCACTGGAAGTACTGGAACAACTCTACCTCTCCAGTGTAAAAGTACACCTGGTGGGCGTTGACCTGGAAGATCGAATCAAGGAAAGGGAGAATGTTAAATTATTGATCAATAAGATCGTTGACCAGGGGGGTAATTATTTTGATGCCAATACCCGTGAAGATATGTTCAGGGCATCTGCCGGGATTGATGAGCTGGAAAAGGGCCGGGTCATTACCCGGGAATACGTGCAACAGGTCCCGGTTTATCACTGGTTTGTGATCCTGGCATTGGTCTTGATTATTTTGGCGCTGGGTCTTAGAACATTTCCATACTTTTCCAATTATTCATAAACCACTGGTCGTGCTTGCCAGGGACTGTTTAATCATAAATAACATTAGAATCAATAGGTTATTTGAATGTGGAACAATTTCGAAATCGGTTAACAGGTCAATATAAGTGATGTTACACTGTAAGGTTCTAGAATTATGGAATTTTTCTCGGAGAAAAGAATAATGAATATAAAATCAATCGTATTATCTACCGTGCTGTTATGCATGTGCGTGGTTACGGGGCTTAGTGCTCAGGAAAAACGTACCCCGCCTAATTCGAACCCTGAAAAGGAGCGAGTTGGTCATACCATGTTCAGGGTCAAGCCCACGGATACCCCCTATGAGCGCTGGTTTGCCGACAACAAGGCTACTATGCCCAGCTTTGAGGGCCTGGTGATCCAGGACGCCAGGACTGAGCCACTGGAGCACTGGGAGCAGTTTGGGGTGGACGGCCTGTATATCAAGATGGCCGACTATCAGATCACTGATGGATGGATTCTGGAGATCCCCCCAGGTGGCTCCATCAAGCCACAACGTCATTTGTTTGAGGCCGGTATGTATTTCTTTGGTGGCCCAGGCCGTATCATCCTTCAGCAGGAAGGCCGCCGGCCACAACAGATTGAATATGGTCACAGGGCACTGTATTCCGTGCCACCTAATGTCCGTTACCAGATTTTCAATGACAGTGACGACGTGGTCAGGATTGTGGCGGTCACCTCATTCCCGTTCGTGATGAACTCGTTCGACAATGTCGACTTTGTCTTCGATAATGATTTCACCTTTACCGACCGCTATGATGCGGAGGAAGATTACGCCAGCTATAGCGAGCATACCGGTGATAATGACACGGTAACCAACTTTGTCCCAGATGCTTTGGAATTTGAGCTGGATTCCTATGATCACAGGGGAGAAGGCACTACCAATATGCACTGGAAGATGTCCGGTAACTCCATCATAGATATGCACGTATCGGAAATGCCCGGTGGTCTATACAAAAAGGCCCACCGCCACAGCAGTGACGCCTTTATCCTTCTGACCTCAGGAGAGGGTTATTCTTTGACCTGGCCGGAAGGACGATATGAGGACCGTATTCGCGTAGACTGGACGGAAGGTACCATCTTCGTGCCGCCTATATACTGGTACCATCAGCATCTGAATCCGCATCCAACGGATTCCGCCCGTTACCTGGCCATTAATGCACCACCTATCGTGGTCTCACTTGGTCTGCGATTCAATGATCAGCTGGAAGAAGACCTGCCTGAAATCGAGCAGGAATTCAGAGATGAGGTCGCCAAGGCCGCAGCTAAAGCTGGTATGTCTGGAATGTAATGTTTGTGTGTTGTTAATTAAAAGGCCCGAGAAATCGGGCCTTTTTTGTTTTATTGCTGCGTAAATGTATTTTAGTAATACTATGAGATAAATAAATATGGTCACGGGGGAGATCAATTATGCTTTGTAATTTTATTAAGATTTTATTCGGCTTATTTGTAATCCACGCGGTTCCGGTCTTTGCCCAGTTACAATCCTATGAGCCGGTAACGGACGAGATGTTACTCAATCCCGATCCCGGTGACTGGATGATGTACAGTCGTACCTACGATAGTCAGCGGTTCAGTCCCCTGGACCAGATTAACAAGGGCAACGTTAACCAGTTGCAGCTGGTCTGGTCCAGACCTATGCATGAAGGGACCCAGGAAAATATTCCACTGGTCTATAACGGCATCATGTTTGTTGCCAACCCCAGGTCTATTATCCAGGCGGTGGATGCCTCCACCGGTGAGTTGATCTGGGAATATATCAGGGAGCTCCCGGACGATATCGATGATCATCAGAACGCAGTGGGCAGGGCCAGGACCCTGGCCATTTATCATGACATGGTGTATCACTCTGCTGCAGATGGTTACGTGATTGCCCTGGATGCCAAAACAGGAGAACTGCGCTGGGAGGCCTTTGCCCATGATTTCAGAACCGGTACCCAACACACTACCGGGCCATCAGTCGTTAAAGGCAAGGTGATCACCGGTCGAAACTGCGGTGATACCAGGATTTATTGCTATATCCTCGCCCATGATGCCCTGACTGGCGAAGAGGCCTGGCGTTTCCAGACCACTGCAGCTGAAGGTGAGCCCGGAGGGGACAGCTGGGGAAGCATGCCGGACGATATTCGCCTGGCCTCTCCCTGGGGCCTGCCAGGTAGTTTTGATGCGGACAAAAACCTCATTTACTGGGGGACCGCTAACCCGTCTCCCCATACCCGAATTTTGCGGCATGATGGCAGGCCATTTGATGTGCCGCTGGAGGCACCATCGGAGCTTTACAGTAATTCCACCCTGGCCATCAACCCGGATACCGGTGAATTGGCCTGGTATTTCCAGCACCTGCCTGGTGATGATTGGGATTCTGATCACACCCATGAACGGATACTGTTTCGCTCTAACTTTAATCCCAATGCAAATGAGGTGAAATGGATCAATCCCGGTATATCCAGGGGAGAAGCAAGGGACATGGTGGTTTCAGTAGGTGAGCCCGGTGGTCTTTGGGTGCTGGATGCCAAAGACGGTACCTTTTTATGGACTATCCCGTTCCCGCATGACACACCGGACTTTCATATTGATGATATCGATGTGGAGACGGGCGTTACAAAGATAGCCCGTGACAAGGTGCTTACCCGGGAGGGGGAGGAACACACCACCTGTTTCCAGAATACCAAGGGTTACTGGCCCATGGCCTATCATCCTGGCAAGAATGCCCTGTATGTCCCCTATCATGATGCCTGTGTCAGCCGGGTAGGCCGGTTGAATACCGTCAATGGTCATGCCCGTACATCGCACCTTCGGGAAGGCGCAGATCCCAATGCCTTTGCCGGCCTGGCAAAGGTCAACATGTCCACTGGTGAAGTGGAGCACATACACACTCAACGTGCCCCCGGTAATGGGGCAGTGCTTTTAACTGCAGGAGATTTGTTGATCTGGGGTGACATCACTGGGACCTTGCATGCCTTTGATGCGGACAATGGCGAGATCCTCTGGGACACCAGACTACAAGGGGTCATACAGACCAGTACCATCACCTTTTCCGTTAATGGTAAGCAGTATCTGGCGGTATTGACAGGTGATGGCTTATCGGCAACGTCCAGTGTGGTTGGTATGGTGAATGATGTGGATGTGGTGCGAGGCCATAATTCAATCAATGTCTTCGCGCTGCCGGACTAACCCCGGTTTGATGGCTTATAAGGGGCGGTAAATACCCATTTTACTTAAAATATAAAGGAAAGACGCTGATTTATCGGTTTTGGTTTGTTGCCGCAAAATGGCTCAGAAGTTATAATTGCCGGGCAGAGCATTACTTCTAGTGTGCCAGCACGCTTACAGTCCCACCGGGGAATAAACACTAATATAAATAATCAGGTGTGAATCCAGGAAGGGATATCCGCACCCATCATATTTAAAGAGGAACATAATAATGGCAAAAGATGCAATAGTTTCCGAAGAAACAGCCAAAAAATTTGCTAAGGAAAAAGAGACGCCTTACACCCGTTGGGTAAAACAAGAAGGTCTGGAAATCAAGGATGGTATCTACCAGGAAGATTTAAATACCATCGAGCTAAAACCCTGGGCCAGTCGAAATGGACATGGTGTCTTTCTCAACCACGATGCGTCGCGCACCTCTAATGATTGTTATGTCTGTGAGATCGATCCTGGTGAAAAGCTCAATCCCCAGCGCCAGCTTTATGAAGAGATGATCATGATCCTCAGCGGCCGTGGATCCACAGAGGTCTGGAATGAAGCCGGGCAAAAGGTTTCGTTCGAATGGCAGGCCGGTGCCCTGTTTTCCATACCATTAAATACCATGCATCAGCATTTCAATGGTTCAGGCACAGAAAAGGTGAGGTTTGTTGCCGTGACCAACCTGCCGCCAATCATGAATGTCTATGAAGACCCGGACTTTATTTTTAATACGCCTTATGACTTTAAGGGCCGGTTTTCAGGTGAACCAGATTATTTTGCTCCCAAGGAAGATGTTGATGGTTTGATGTTACTCACCAACTTCGTGACCGATGCAGTAAACCTGCCATTAATCGAGGCCAAGGAGCGTGGTGCTGGTGGCGGACATATCCGTTTTAACCTGGCCAAGAGTTCCATGAATACTCACATCTCCCAGTTCCCGGTTGGAACCTACAAGAAGGCCCATGCACATGGTCCGGGTGCTCATGTGATTATCCTGGCCGGTGAGGGTTATTCATTGATGTGGCCAGAAGGTGAAGAACCCAAGGTCTATCCATGGAAACCTGGCACTCTCATTACCCCGCCGAATATGTGGTTTCATCAGCACTTTAATACCGGTACAACACCTGCCCGCTACCTGGCATTCAAATATGAAGGTGTTGCGATACGAAATGCACAAGGTGTTCCCAAGGCTTGGATCAGCCGCAGGGTGGGTGGCCATCAAATCGATTACGCAGACGAAAGCCAGCTGGTACGTACCATGTTTGCCGATGCACTGTCAGAAAAAGGTCTGGAGTCTCAGATGAGTGACTCATATGAGGCCGAAAAAGCGACCTTACCACCACTTTAAGATTAGTAGTTTGAGGTATAAAAAACCGGGATTTATATCCCGGTTTTTTTTGAGATGGATCAACATATTGGCTATCCAGTTAAATATACTTTTTCCTGAACGTTTTAGTTTTATCATTACTTGGCCCAGTAATTTACTCGCTATGGATCAGGATAAAAATAAACGCCACACTTTCATTCTGGTAAAAGCCAGAATCTGGTCATTGTCACTAAATACTGAATGTTGGTATTCGCCGGTGTGACAAAGTGCAGTGACACATTTAAGGGTTCGTTTTATAAAGGCAAGTTAAGATAGATTGTTATGAATGATACACGGGTAATTATTGTTGGTGCCGGGCCGGTGGGTCTGACCCTGTCCCTTGCCCTGGCCGATCTGGGAGTTAACTGCATATTACTTGAGAAGAATGATACCCCGTCCGGGTTGCCCAAGATGGAACGATGTAACGCCCGTACCATGGAGATCTACCGTCGCCTGGGGATTGTTGATGACATTCGGGCCGCTGGTCTTCCGGAAGAATGCCCCATGGATGTTTTTGTAGTTACCCGCCTGGTGGACGAACCTATCCTGAGATTGCCTTATGGATCAGTCAAGGAGTGTAAGGCAGACATAGCCGCCCATAACGATGGGACACGTACCCTGGAGCCTTACCAGTTGATATCCCAATACACACTGGAGCCTCTGTTAAAGAAATTCGCAGAACAGAGTGAATACATTGATGTCCGGTTCGGACATGAATTTATCAAGTTTGATGATAAGGGTGATCACGTTTCGGTCCAGGTTAAAAAAACAGATGGTACAGATATCACCCTGACCGCAGATTACCTGGTGGGTTGTGACGGTGGTGCCAGTCCAGTCCGTAAACAGTTGGGGATTAAGTTAAATGGTGATGGCGAAATGCTGTCTCTGCACCAGGCACTGTTCCGTTGCGATGACCTCTATGAGCGTATCCCTATCGGCAAGGGCCGGCATTATCATGTCTGCGATGAAAAATCGGGGTTTGTCATTGTGCAAGACGACACCAAACATTTTACCTTTCATGCTGTGGTGGACGATGAGTCCGATATGACTAAACGATTTGAGGAAGTGGTGGGTATGCCCATTGAATTCGAGACCTTGTATATCGGTAAATGGACGCAACGACTGCTGGTGGCAGACAGGTATGGTGAAGGTCGGGTGTTGATTGCTGGTGATGCGGCGCACCTGGTAATACCCACCGGAGGATTGGGCATGAATACCGGAGTGGGAGATGTCATTGATCTCGCCTGGAAACTGCAAGGGACCCTGGCAGGTTGGGGTGGTGAACAACTCCTGAAATCCTATCTTAGTGAACGCCGACAAATCGGTGCTCGCAACGTGGCGGCATCGGGCCGGGCTAATGCCGGGCGATACCGCTGGCGGTCACAGTGGAAACCGGAAATTCGGGACAGGACACCAGAGGGCGCGGAGATCCGCCGCAAGGTAGCAGAGATTGCCGATGTGGAACAGCGTAAGACCAATGAGATCCTGGGAATTGAAGCGGGCTACCGTTATGTGGACTCACCACTAATCTGGTCTGAACCAGGCGAGGGCCCCGATCCGGACCGCCAGGACTACATCCCCACCACCTGGCCGGGATTTCGTCTGCCCCATGTCTGGCTCAAGGATGGCTCCGCCATTCAGGACCGTATCGGCAAGGGCTATACCTTGCTCAGGTTTGATAATGAAGAGATAGATTTATCAGAATTGATTAACCAATTCGAAAATTCCGGGGCACCTTTTGATGTCTTATCATTGGATGACCCTCACGCTGTTGAAGTTTATGAAGGCTATAAACTATTTTTGCTCCGTCCTGACATACACATCATCTGGCGTGGCAATGCACCGCCGGATGATCCAGCCTTGTTGATATCCATAGCGACTGGTCATAACAACTAGATCAGCAATTTAATATCATCATACTTAATTAGTTTGACTAATAAATAAACCTTGCATAATATTTTATTCACAACTTAAATCTATTAGGGGAAGAAGTTGTATCGTGGGGAATGAAAGGGGCGCGTAAGCGCCCTTTTTTTATATCTAGGTCGTCATTCCCGCTTCCGCGGGAATGACGGCCTTGTACTATTTCTTAATTACGGGGATGACTCAGGAAAAATGATTGGATTGAATCTTTCTCTGTGCTCTCTGTGGCTAATACTTATTGACTTCCAGGGGCCGATTCGTAAGGTCGGTTGGCGCGCATGCACCAGCGTTCCCAGGCACGCTCAAAGGTGTATGGCCCACGGCGTTTTAATATGGCCTCTACCTCACCATCACTTAAAAAGGTAATATCACCCAGGGTATTGGATTTGAACTGTAGCTCTGCATTGATCTCAAGATAGATGGAGCTGAATACTGCTTCTCTCACAGATTTTCCCAGTACCACGCAGCCATGGCCCCGCATTAAAGCGGCGCGGTGATCTCCCACCATGTTGGCAAGGTCCCGGCCCATTTCCATGGTGGTTACCAGCAGGGTGGTGTCACCGAAATTAGTCCTGGAATCCCAGATTGGCATGTCGCTACCCATCCCTGCCGCCATGTGCATCAGTGGTTTTAACGGGCAACCTGTGACACCAAACGGAATCACATTGGGACTGTGGTTATGGACCACGGACATGATCTCCGGCCGTGCTTCATAGATAGAACCATGTATGGCCCGCTCCGCATAGGGATCGCGTCCCTTCGGATCTACCGGTTCACCATCGAGCTTGAATTCCATGATGTCCTCATTCTTGATACATTCCGGTGCCCGTGAACATGAGAGCAGGTAATGTTCCGGGTTTTCCGGGTGGCGGATACTGATATGGCCAAAAGAATCCACCACGCCTTCTTTGGCCAGGATGTGATTGGCGGTGACCAGTTCATTGATAGAGTCTTCTAATAACGGCATGATTTTGTCCTGTTTATTATTGAGTTATATGCGTAAAAAAAGTAAAGGTTTTATGGGTACAGCTATTACATTAAATAGCTAGAATTAATATTGTATCTAATTTAACCCCTGACTATACTGGATTCAATAAAAAGAAATTATAACGTTCAATATAAGGAGATGTGATGAAGTTACAAAGCATAAAACACCTTTTTCAGATTTTTCTGTTCACATTTTCAGGCTTATATTTTCAATCAGGATTAATGGCCCAGGAGGCCTTTCCGGAAGGCGAGGGTAGAAATGAAATCTTTGTGGCCTGCACACAATGTCATGGACTGGGTCATCTTACCCGCGTAAACCTGAATGCACAGGAATGGGAAAATGCAGTCTATGACATGGTGGCCAGGGGTGCGTCTATTGATGTTGATGACCTGGACAGCATAAAGAATTACCTAATTAATAATCTGTCAACAGATAGATAGCCAGAAAATATATAGGGGGCAAATATGCGAACATTAGTTAAAGACCTAATCAATGCAAAGATTTCCAGGCGGGGATTCCTCGCCGGCATGGCAGCGGCAAGTTACGGGGCAACAGCAGCTAAGTCGGCACTGGCCGCAGTGGAACCGTTTATCCCGGGATCGCCCATGCCTGAAGGTTATATGCGCTCAGTCACTGGAACTGGCTCTGATCTGATGGTAGATCAGATGCTGGAGACCGGTGCAGAGTACCTGTTTATTGCCAACGGCTCCGGTTTAGGCCCCATATGCGATTCTCTGGTTAGCCGACCCGGTAAGCTCACCTTGATACAGGCCACTCATGAGGGGCAGGTGGTGTCAATTGCCGACGGTTATGCCAAGGCATCGGGTAAAACGGGATACTGCATGTTCAGCAGAGTGGGTTCTCCCAATGCCAGCTCCAATATGTACAACGCCATGAAGGACAGGACGCCGCTGGTGATCATTGCTGACCATGCAGACTCCCGGTCCGAAGGCCGCGATGGCCACGAAGACCTGGATGATTGGGCAGAGGGGGTCAAGCCTTATTCCAAATGGCAATGGGTGGTACATGATCCCAGGCGCATGCCTGAATGGATCCGGCGTGCCTACAAACTCTCAAATGTCATGCCAGGCGGTCCTACGCATATCCGCGTCCCGCGTGATCACCTTTATGCGGCGGATGTCACATCCACCATCTATTCAAAGGAGGCTGTTAATGTATCCATGGATTTGAGGGCAGATCCTGGTGAAATTGAAAGGGCTGCAAAGTTTCTCCTGGAAGCAGAGTCTCCCCTGATGGAAGTGGGTTTTGAGGTGAGTCAGTGCCATGCCACGGAATCGGTTGTTGAACTGGCAGAATTGCTGGCCATTCCGGTGGCCCAGCATTCCAGGAGCTTTCATTGTGATTTTCCCAACTACCATCCGTTACACATAGGGTATTTATTGAACCTGCCAAGTTACCATCAGCATAATCCCAAACAGATCGATTGTGTCATCAGCCTTGGCACCCGTGCCCAGCAGGGTATGGAAGGATTTATGCGCGGCAGACGCATTCCTTTAATTCATGCCAGCGTGGACCCTGAAAAGATAGGCCGCAACGTCCCAACGGCGGTGGGGCTGGTGGGTGATATCGACCTCATTGCCAAAGACCTGGTTCAGGCCATCAAGAGTATGGCCAGTGACCGCCAGATCAGACGGCGCACGGAGGATCGCAGGACAAAGGTTGCCACCTACTCTACCGGCAAGCATGCCGGCACCCTGGAAGCCGGCAGGCGCAGCAAGGGTGACCCGGTACCCTGGCAGAAGCTCCTGTATGAGTTAGACCAGATGATGGATCCCGATGCGGTGGTGGTTGAAGAACTTGGCCGGGGCGAACGCACCGTCAGTCATATTAACTTCAGTCCTAATGGACGCCTTAAGATCGGTCGTACCACCGGTATGGCCCTGGGCTGGGGGGTAGGTGCCTCCATCGGTGTGAAACTGGCATTACCGGACAGGCAGGTGGTCTCCATCCAGGGAGATGGTGGATTCATGTTTGGCCAAACGGATTCCTTATGGTCCATGTCCCGTTATGATGTCCCGGTACTGACAGTCATTTTAAATAACCGCAGTTATGAGGCGACTCGTTACCGGATCATGGGCGGTGGCGATGCTGGATCTGCTAACCGTGATTATGTTTCCTATCTGGGTGACCCCGATATGGACTTTGCTATTCTCGCTTCGGTATATGGCATCAAGGGAGAGGTGGTATCCAACAGTGACCAGGTCAGGCCCGCTATAGAGCGAGGTTTCAGGACCCTGGCGGATGGCCGGCCTTATATCATCGATGCCCGGACCGCCTCCTGGGGTACTGGCGCCGGTTTGACACAGTACCAGAAGTTTTCCGTTGCCGATCTTCGCAGCCGCAAAGTTTGATATTCCCTTTATAGCTTATAGACGGGTCCGTTAACCGGACCCGTCTATTTCCAATATATATTTTGTCTACTGACCAGTAACCACTTCAGTTCTATCTATAAAGTTAGAGTAGTAATGGATGGTCGTATTCGTTATGACTGGGATATTTTCCGCAATGACTTCAGTGACCTGCAGACGGTAGGTGCCGCTATAGTGGGTAACGTTTAGGACCAGAACTCAGTGAGTTTGAACGCCGGTAAACAGCATGTAGACGGTATTGAGATCAGCTTTCAATATGCCGCTACAGAATACTTGACATTAAATATGTCGATTTCTTTTCTGGATGCAAAGTTCCTGCAGTTTGATGGGGATGATTGTTCTAGCAATGAAATTTATGCTGCTGCCATCGAAGTTCTAGCTAATCCGGGGGCATATGGTGGTGCAAGGATCCAGGCCGCCCAGGCCCGTATATATGCATTGGAAGATGACATTCAGGCATTGCTTCCATCTCGCAGTGAAATTGATCCGGTATACTATGAAAATCAGATTTTTTTGCCTCGTGGATACCGATGCATTTTGTGCTGGCACCATCAACCGTAAGGGTGTGGTTCCTCAGGATGCCCCGGACTGGAAATTTGTGCTGGGTGCCAATTATGTCTACCCGGTATTCGATACTGTAGAGGCCTTCGTAAACGTCAAGGGCTTTATCTCCGACGATTATCGTACCGGCCGTGCCGCGAATCCGGCAGATACCACATTCTTTTATCGTGGTGGTGACATGAACCTGAGCTTTGGTCTGAATTCCTCTGATGGCTCATAGCGAGTAGCGGCCTATGTTCGTAATATCTTCGCATTCAAGCCGTCTTATTATCCTGAGAAAGAAGTATTGCCTAGCGGAACTGTTACTACACCATTGAGTAATAACAGTTTTACTTCCTATGGATTACGCCTGGAGTATAATTAACAGTAAGGCTTAGCTTTAATAATAGAGTTAAGGGGCACAATTGCGCCCCTTTTTTATTGACGGTTGCCTTGTCTCATCGGTACCCATGGTTTATATTGTGAATCAGGCCATATTTCAGGAAAACTAAAGCTGGCAGTTTTTTCGGTTAAACCATAACCGACTGAAATACCTACGAAAATGGCGAAAAGCCGTCATCAATAATTAAAAATTCACTGAAATCTACAGGAGAGAGAACTGTGAAGGTAACCGATCTACCCAGAGATAAATTCTGGACCACCGAATTAAACGAAGCCGACAATGTTCAGGACGGTTTTGACCGTTCCAAACCGGTCAGGTTTTACGATACCACCCTGCGTGATGGAGAGCAGTCCGTAGGTGTGTGTTTTTCCGCTGAAGACAAGTTTCAAATCGCCTGCAAGTTATCTGAGCTTGGTATTGGTCGGATTGAATCCGGGTTTCCTCGTGTATCCGATGAAGACACCCGGGCGGTCAAACGCATCCTCGAAGCGGATCTTGAGGCCGAGATCTGGGGTTTTTCCCGTGCCGTGCAGGCAGATATAGATGCCCATTTGGAGCTGGGTACTGAATTTCTTCTCATTGAGATCACCACCAGCGACCGAAAGATGAAGGCCTTTGGGTTTACCCGTGAAAAGGTCATGCAGAAGGTGACTGATGCAGTGAAGTATGCCAAGGACTCTGGAATTAAAAAGATTAATTTCTTTGCCGTGGATTCCACCCGAAGTGATTTGGGATATTTAAAAGATGTCTATGCCGCTGCCATTGAGCATGGTGCCGAAGAGGTCTCCATCGTGGACACCATTGGTGTCTGCGCCCCTGAGACAGTGAGTAACCTGATCCAGGAAGTGAAAAGCTGGGTGGGCCCGGATATTGACATTCACTGGCATGGACATAATGATTTTGGTCTGGCGACGGCCTCGGCCATTGCCGCCGTGCGTGGTGGTGCCAGCTGGGTACAGGGCACCATCAATGGGATGGGAGAACGCGCTGGTAATGCTGATATCTGTGAAGTGGCATTGGCACTGCAGGGCTTGTACCACGTACCGGTGGAAATGGACCTAACCAAGGCTAGGGAGATATCCAAACTGGTGCAGCAGGCAGGTCAGTACACTGTTGAGGGTTGGAAACCGGTAGTGGGAGAGTTCCTCTACACCCGTGAAAGTGGTGGCGTAGTGAGCCAGTTCCATGTCCCCGATTCCATAGAACCCTACTCCTCAGAGGTAGTGGCTGCCAAACGCAAGATCGTCCTGGGTAAAAAGAGCGGTCTGGCCAGTATCGATATGAAAGGCGAGGAGTTAGGTTTGACTATACCCGAAGATAAACGCGGCGAGATCCTGGCCGAGGTCAAAGAGATTGGTACCAGCAACAAACGCCTGGTAACCGATGATGAATTTCGTGCGGTAGTGGAGAGAGTGGTTAATTAGTAAGACGTAATGTGTGAAACGTTAAACGTAAATTAAAAAAAGACCGCCATCAGGCGGTCTTTTTTTAATTAAACCGATGTTACATTTCACTTCTCTCGTCTTACTTTTTACATTTATATTTTCCTTCTTGTGCCCTTCGTGGCAGATCAATAGTTCATAAACACTTCTTCCATCCTGTCCAACGGCATTTTGTTTGCCAATGCCATCATCAGCAATATCCTCGCCTTCTGCGGGGTGAGGTTGTCTGCAGAAATAAATTCTCGGTTGGTCTGGATTCGGCCGCGGCCGCCGCGGTTGCCCATTACAATCGCGGTCCCCTGTCTTTCCAGTTCACGTAATTTTTCTGTCACAACAGGTGGCGTTCCACCAGTTGGGAACCCGGCAACCACAATACCCTTGGCCCCGGCATCCACCGCAGCCTGGACCAGTTCCGGGCCGGCATCGGCATATGAATAAAATATATCAACCCGGGGGAGTTGATCAGCACGGGCAATATTTCCTAAACGAAGCTCACTTGTTGTGGTATGGCGATACTCCGGACGATGATAAAACCGGATTATATCGGTATCAGTCAGGCCAATGGCACCTAGGTCGCCTGAGTTCCAGGTTTCAACGCGATAACTCAATGTTTTGGTCACATCCCGTACCGAATGAACCATTTCATTGACCACCAGCATCACGCCTCTACCGCCTGCGTCTGGATGGGCAGCAACCCTGACAGCATCTATAAAATTTCTTGAGCTATCTTCACTATACATCGTCCTTTGACGTTGGGCAGCAGTCAGCACAATAGGTTTATCAGTGTCCAGAACCAGACTTAAAAAGTAACCGGTTTCTTCAGAGGTATTGGATCCGTGTGTGACGACTATGCCGGCGATATCAGGATTATTATTTAATTCCTCGGTAATGATTCCGGCAATATCGATCCAGTTCTGAAGTGTAATCTCTGAACTCCCTACCCTGATATAATCATGTATTTCAATATTAGCAATATTCCGGATTTCCGGGATGTCTTTTAATACGTCATCTACACTTAATCGTCCCTGGGCAGTATTGGCGATGGTTCCACCGGTGGCGATTATCTTGACCAGCGGCAGGTTACTCATGCCTTGTGCCTGTGCATTAATTGACACTAAAAATAATCCCAGGGTAATGATGAGTGTCAGGTAAATAAATCTTTTCATTATTGCTCTCCTGATAGGTCATTCCAGTTTAAATATAATTCGTATTATATCTTTCAAAAAATG
>JAURPG010000109.1 GCA_030835405.1 Gammaproteobacteria bacterium
GACGCCTGGTTTTTTGGCTACAACCCTTCCGTTGTTGCAGTCGCCTGGGTGGGCTTCGATGACTTCAGGGAACTGGGAAGAATAGAGGTAGGCGGTCGGGCAGCTTTACCGATGTGGATAGATTATATGCAGGTGGTCCTGACTGATATTCCGGAGAAACCTATAGTAAAACCACCTGGTCTGATTACCGCACGAATTGACCCTGAAACAGGCAAGCTGGCCAGCACCAATAATCCTGACGCTGTGTTTGAAGTATTTCGGGCCAGGAATGTACCGACCGAGGTTGAAGAAGAACAAACCGGTACGCCTGATCCGTTTTCTGAACGTGTGACTGTTCCAGACTCACCCATTCAATTATTTTAACCGGATTGATATAAATATCATCCATACCCATCATTGTTTGTTAATTTCATTTAGATGACAGTTGCTAACCGGACAATCGTGCAGGTTTTATTGCCAGTCCCACTTCACCGGCATTTTGACTACCTGGTTCCCACACCGGTCGATACAAGCCTGCCCCTGGTGGGGAAAAGGGTTCTTGTCCCATTTGGCAAATCAGGAAAAAAAGTCGGGCTGGTCATTAGTCAATCTGATCAAACGGAAATCGAACCGGGCAAATTAAAACCTATCATTGAGGTGATTGATGACACTCCAATTCTGAACAGGGATCAATTGTCGCTGCGAAAATGGATCAGTCATTATTATCTGGCGCCCTTTGGTGAGCTTATATTTTCCAGTTTGCCACCGGCGATCAGGCAGGGGGACAGGCTGGTTTTAAAACAGGAAATATTCTGGCAGGTAACTAACTCGGGAAAAAACCTGGACACTACTTCTTTAAATAAAGCAAAAAAGCAACAGGCCATCCTGGATTTTTTACTCAGGCAAGACAGCCCCTGTTCAAAATCACACCTGGATGAGAAATTTCAGAATTGGCGAAACCCAATGAATGAGCTTTTTCGAAAAGAGCTGGTGGAAGTCATAAAACAAGATGCAGCATTCAATCTGATTCAAACTGACCATATCGATATAAACCTGAGCCCGGAACAACTCGCGGCCTTCAATCAAATACAGGCAGGCCTGGAATCAAACAAAAGGTTTCTGCTGGACGGCGTGACAGGCAGCGGTAAAACAGAAATTTATATAAAGGCCATTCAATATACAATCCACCAGGGAAAACAGGCCCTGGTACTGGTTCCGGAAATTGGCCTGACACCCCACTTTATATCCCGTTTCCGTCAGCGTATTAATGCGAAAATTGCCCTGATGCATTCCGGCCTCACTGATAACGAAAGACTGCAATCATGGATACAGGCCAAAAATGGCATGGCAAAAGTTATCATCGGTACTCGTTCAGCGGTGTGGACACCCATGAAAACTCCGGGTTTGTTTATAGTCGATGAGGAACATGACCCGTCTTACAAGCAACAGGAGGGTATACGTTACTCGGCAAAGGATGTGGCTATCTTGCGGGCCAGTGAAGAAAATGCACCCCTGATACTCGGGTCTGCAACCCCTTCACTTGAATCATTACACAATGTCGAAAAAAACAAGCTCACACGCATTACCTTGAATAACCGGGCAGAAGATGCCCAACAACCTACATTTAAAATCATTGATATCCGTGGCAAAAAAGTGCACGGCGCCCTGTCCCATGATCTCCTGCAATCTATGGAGAAGGTGCTGGCGGATAAAAAACAGGTCCTGCTATTTCAAAATCGCCGGGGTTACTCCCCTGTACAAATGTGTCATGACTGCGGATGGATATATAACTGTGAACGTTGTGATACACCACTGACCTATCATAAACGAATTAACAGGTTGCTATGTCACCATTGCGGTGTTCAGCACCGCCAGGAAAACACCTGCCATGAGTGTCATTCAAATGAGATCATTCCTGTAGGTCACGGGACAGAGCGCCTGTATGAAACTCTGAGTGAATATTTTCCTGATTCAAATATTTTACGCATAGACCGTGATACCACCCGACGCAAGGGCGCCATGGATGAATATAATGAACAAATATTGTCTGGCGAAGTGGATATCCTGGTGGGAACGCAAATGCTGGCAAAAGGGCATCATTTCCCCGATGTCACGTTAGTCGGGATAATCGATGCTGATATGGGGCTTTATAGTAATGATTTTCGGGCTGGAGAAAGAATGGCCCAGCTGATAACCCAGGTTAGCGGCAGGGCCGGGCGGGCAAGCCATCCTGGCACAGTGGTTATTCAGACCCATTACCCGGATCATCCGCTGATCAAAACACTGCTGGAAAATGATTATCATCATTTTGCAAATTTACAACTGGCAGAACGAAAGCTGATAAATCTACCGCCCTTTCAATACCAGATCCTGCTCAGGGCAGAGGGGTACGATACCGGACAACCCTTAAACTTTCTAAAACAGGCGGAAAAGGCCTTACGTAGCGCCAGTGGAAAACTGGAATTATTCGGTCCTTATCCTTCACCCATTGAAAAAAGACGAGGCCGTTATCGCTACCAGTTATTAATTCAATCCACCCAACGCAGTGACCTGCAAAGCCATATGCATGAATGCCTGAAAAATCTGGAACAGATTAAAATTGGAAATAAAGTCCGCTGGTCTTTAGACGTTGACCCCATGGACCTCTTTTGACACAGTCCATTTAAAAAAACCACCAGAAGCTATCTGAAATCAGAGGTTTTGATTTTTGGTGATAAACAAACATAAAGACAAAAGGCCCGCTATGAGATAGGTACTCGTTATTATTCATCATAAAGGGATATAATATTCGTATATACAAGGATACAAATGAAAGAGCTACTTCAAAGCCATCTCAAATCAGCGGTTGAAACCTATTTATCACAGCAAGATATTGCTATCGATAAACTTCCCGCTATCGAAGTGGACCATGCAAAGGATGCCAGACATGGTGATTTTGCCTCAAACATCGCCATGGTACTGGCCAAACCTGTCAGCAAACCGCCACGTGACATCGCTGCGGGGATCATCGACTGCCTTTCACAGATTGCCATCCTGGACAAGTGTGAAATTGCCGGCCCCGGCTTTATTAACTTTTTCCTGAGTAAAGATGCCTACTATCAGGTCATACCCGAGATTTTTAATAGCAGTGAAAACTACGGCAGATCCAATGAGGGTGGGTCCACAAAGGTGCTGCTGGAGTTTGTTTCATCGAACCCAACCGGCCCCATACATATTGGTCATGGCCGGGGTGCGGCCTATGGCTCCGTATTGGCAAAACTACTAGCGGCCAGCGGCTATGACGTCACCCGTGAATATTACGTCAATGATTATGGCAGGCAGATGGATATCCTCAGCATAAGCGTGTGGTTACGGTACCTGGATATGCAGGATGAACACGACTTGCCGTTTCCACAGAACGCATATCACGGCCAATATATTCGCGATATTGCCGCAACAATCTATAAAGATAAAAACGATCTTCCTCAACCGGATACAGGCGAGTTACACGCCATCATCAATGGCCATGCAGAGGAAGACAAGAAACTGGATGAGATCATCTCCCTGGCCAAAACTACCCTGGGGGATAATTATCACAAGGTTTTCTTTTCTCATGCGCTGGAAGACATACTTGCCGGCATCAAAAAAGATCTGGCGGAATTTGGGGTTGAATTTGATAACTGGTTTTCAGAACGTTCACTGATAACCAGACAAAAGGTCGCGGATTGCATTGCCGCACTGAAGGCCTCCGGCGATATCTACGAAAAAGACCAGGCCAAATGGTTCAGGTCAACTTCCTATGGAGACGAAAAAGACCGGGTGGTCGTCAGGAAAAACGGTCAAACCACCTACTTTGCCTCAGACATTGCCTACCATGTAGATAAATACAACCGGGGTTTCGATGAGATAATTAATATCTGGGGTGCCGATCATCATGGGTATATCAGCCGTGTCCGTGGTGCCTTAAAGGCGTCCGGCAAAGACCCTGATCAATTGAAAATTCTCCTGGTGCAATTTGCAACCTTATATATAGGCGAAGAAAAACTTCAGATGTCTACCCGGTCGGGTGATTATGTCACCCTGGAACAACTCCGCGAAGAAGTGGGCAACAATGCCACCCGGTTCTTTTATGTGATGCGAAAGGCCGAACAACACCTGGACTTTGACCTGGAGTTAGCCAAGTCCGAATCCAATGCCAACCCTGTTTACTATATACAATATGCCCATGCACGGATCTGCAGCGTTTTTAAACAAATGCAAGAACGTGGCATGGCATTTAACAAGGACATGGGGCTTGATTCATTGTCGTTATTGGTGGAGGAGACAGAACTAGCCCTGGTAAAGGCCATCACCCGCTATCCCGAGATCATTGCCCAGGCAGCCAGGAACCATGAACCGCACCAGTTGTCGTTTTTTCTCAGGGAATTAGCAAATGACTTCCATGGTTACTATAATTCCTGTCAATTCCTGGTGGAAGATGAGAGGCTTTGCCAGGCAAGACTCTGCCTGATTTCGGCAACACGGCAGGTGATTAAAAATGGACTGGACATCCTGGGTGTGACAGCCCCTGAGGAAATGTAATGGCAAAAGATTACAAACACGTTCCCAAACCTGGGCCTGAAAAAAAAGGCGGTGCATTAGGCGGGCTGTTGACCTTTGTCATGGGGTTGGGGCTGGGACTGCTAGGGGCATTTTTTGTCTACCTGAACCAGTCAAATAGCGGATATATACCGTTTTTCTCAAAAACTGATAAAGTCACCCAATCGGCACCGGCCCAAGCTTCCATTCCAGTAGAAGAAGACGAACCCCAACAGCCATCGGAACCACAATTTGATTTTTATACTATCCTGCCCAACAAAGAGATTAATATTTCCGAATGGGTTGCAGATGATGACACACTCACAAAAACTGTTATCGAAGATGATAACAGCGTCTACCTGCTACAGGTGGGATCATTTAACCAGAACGAGGCGGCCGATCAGGTCAAGGCCCAGTTAGCCCTGTTAGGCATTGTCGCAAACATCCAGCGTGTTGTAATAAACGGCCAGGACACCCGTTTTCGGGTCAGAGTGGGCCCCTATGCGGATAAGAAAAAGCTAAATGAAGAGCTGCGAAAACTTCAGGAGAATAACCTGGAGTATATGTTGCTAAAATTACAGGCGGACGATCCCCGTTTAAATAAAGAATAGACTGCGGCATTTAAAAAATTCCTACCTGATATTTCTTCATATTGTTGATTGATGTTAAACAACCTCCTTAACCTAAACTCTAATCACATTACGATTGATGACTTTAGAGCTGATGTTAGATTTGGGGGGCTACCCCTGGTTGACCCAAAATTTAGATTCATGTTGTTTTTTTCTGCCAAAGCTGGAAGTACTTTTATTACAAAATGGTTTTTCGAGCAAACCGGAAAACTCGAAGAAGCATTGGAATATTCAGACTGGATACATCATTACAGAATCAAGGTTTATTATAAATCCCTACAATACAAACAGAATTTAAAAACGGCATTATCCAGACAGATTAAAATGATAAAACTGGTCAGGTGTCCCTATCAAAGAACTGTCAGTTCCTATTTTCACTGTCTGAGACATGATTATTTCTATACAGAGCTCTCAAATATTCTGGGCACACCATTTAATAAAGTTCATATTTTTACTTTTGAGGAGTTTGTGAATTACCTGAATACCCTGGATATATCTAAATGTAACCCCCACTTTCGTTTACAAACCTGGAGACATGAAAATAATAATCGAATGAAATTTTACCTAATCATCAAAATTGAAAACTCCATCGATGGGTTTAAAAAACTTGAATCAGACTTGTCCTTGAAAAAAACTGATTTACTGCGCCACATCGTTTCAAAACATGATATCGAAAAGAAGTCAGGGACAAGAGAATGTTGTGGTGATAAAAGAATTATTGATCTTAGAAAACCCGTCAATCAATACGGGGACTTCTATAATCAGTCTACGATCAAATTAGTTTCAAAAATTTATAATACCGATTTCGAAACCTATCGCTATCCAAGAGAGTTGGTATAAATTAAAAATCACCATTGTGTAATGCAATTCCAAGGCAAATAATAAACGAATAATTTCCCTTGGAACAACTGCGGTCTCAGTGACTTTTAGATGACAGCCCACGTTTAAATCATGCCGGGTTCGATTCTATACCAGTTCACTTCAATGTCAGGTTTTACGTTTATCCTGTGATTAAAGATTGGAGCGGGTGATGGGAATCGAACCCACGTTACCAGCTTGGGAAGCTGAAGTTCTACCATTGAACTACACCCGCAATATGATTTTTTAAACCCGGAACTTCGTCACAATCTTAATCAGTGTCTGGTGTTAAAATCAATCATGAAATTAACTCAATCAACATGGGAAATTACAAGGATATTGGTGTAAAATCATCCCTCATAGGGAAAATAAGTAATATATTGTTTGCCTGTCTTTATTAAATGATTATAAAATCAATATAATTCATAAGCTTATATAACTATGGTCAATTGAAACTGGAAAAAGGCCGATAATAAACTCAGATAATCATGGCAGATAATAATCAAAAGACCGTTATAGTCGTTGATGACAGCCCCTCTCTTGCCACCCTGTTTGAGCGTGCCATTATAGATATGGATATTTTACTCCAGATATTTAATAAAACATCAGAAGCGTCCGAATACCTGGAAGACAATAAACCTGACCTGATATTCATGAATATCAAAATGCCAGGAAAAGATGGTCTGGCCACCCTGAAAGAACTTCGAAATAAGCCCCTTCACAGCGATACACCTGTTGTAATGATCAGCTCGAAAGATTATGCTCAAGACCGATCCATTGCCAAAGAATTGGGCGCAATTGAGTTTATTACCAAGCCTATGCCCATTCAGGTAATCAAAGATGCCTTGAAAACGCATCTAAATTTTTGATTTGCCTTAATAATTTTAATAATATAATCCTCTATGAGTAATGCATATCTCCGATTTTGGGGGGTCCGTGGTTCTTATTCTGCGCCCTTTGAATCCCACCTGGGTGTAGGTGGGAATACTTCCTGTGTAGAGATACGGAAGGATAACCACGTGCTATTGTGTGATGCTGGAACCGGTATCATCCCCTTCGGAAATGAAATCCTGAAAGACCCCGATGTCGAGGAACTGTTAATCATTCTCACCCATTACCACTGGGACCATATCTGCGGGTTACCTTTTTTCGTTCCGGCCTTTATTCCCAACTATAAGATTTCTTTCTTTGGACCAGGTGACTCCGGTGCTGATATTAAAAGTGCTGTCTCTGCACAAATGCGCGCTCCGTTTTTCCCGGTGGGCACAGAGACATGGCTGGCGAAGATAAAATACATGGATCCGCCAAAAGAGAATGAGATCTCCTACGGGCCCATGGGGATTTCCTTCCAGGGCGTTCATCATCCAGGAACAACCTTTGGTTATCGTATCCATGTGAATGGCAAGGACATCCTCTATATCTCGGACAATGAATGTCTGTTTCTAAACAAGGCCATCCGCCAGAAATATGCGGAGTTCAGCAAAGAAGAAAAAGAACTCTACGATGCCATGCAGCAGGAAGAGTACGATTCCGAGCTGGCCCTGATTAAAGATGCTGACATACTCATCCACGATGCCCAGTACACCCCGGAAGATTACAGGAAGAAACGTGGCTGGGGACATTCCTGCTACATCGACACCGTCAATACCGCCATAGATGCCGGTGTTAAAGAACTTTACCTGTATCATCATGATCCTAACTATGATGATGATGCGATGAAGGTCATTGAAGAAAATGCTCTTGGTATCATTGAAGACAGAAACTCAGATCTGAAATGCCATATTGCCAAAGAAGGGCTGATAGTCGAGTTATAACGTTAATCAGACTTAACGACGTTTTATGCAAGTCACAATCAACGGCGAATTACGCAACGTTTCCGAAAACCTGACCATCATTGATTTGCTCAATGAAATGAAAATCGATGGTAAGATCGCCGTTGAAGTCAATCAGGAAATTCTTCCCCGTAGCCAATTCGGTGATTACCACCTCAAACCTGGTGATACACTGGAAATCGTACACGCCATTGGTGGCGGTTAATTAAGTATTCAGGAGTAAATGTAAATGACGCAGGATGATAATCTGATTATTGATGGTCATGCCTATTCATCCAGACTGCTGGTAGGCACAGGCAAATATAAAGATTTCGAGGAAACCCAAAAGGCCATTGAAGCCAGCGGGGCAGAGATCGTTACCGTGGCCATACGCAGGACTAACATCGGCCAGGAGAAAGGTGAAAAAAACCTTCTCGACTATATCCCCCCTGATAAATATACTCTGTTACCCAATACCGCCGGTTGTTATGACGCCGACTCCGCCGTGCGAACCTGCCGCCTGGCCAGGGAACTGCTCGATGGCCATGATCTGGTTAAACTGGAAGTACTCGGCGATCAAAAGACCCTGTTCCCGGACATCCCGGCGACCCTTGTCGCGGCAGAAACATTAGTGAAAGATGGTTTTAAAGTCATGGTCTACACCACCGATGATCCCATCATGGCGAAACGGCTTGAAGAACTGGGGTGCATTGCCGTGATGCCCCTGGCCGCCCCTATTGGATCAGGCCTTGGGATCCGCAACCCCTACAACATCCGCACCATTATCGAAAATGCCAGTGTCCCCATCCTGGTGGATGCCGGAGTGGGTACTGCATCCGATGCCGCCATTGCCATGGAGTTAGGCTGTGACGGGGTATTAATGAACACCGCCATTGCCGAGGCAAAAGACCCCATCCTCATGGCATCCGCTATGAAAAAAGGTATTGAGGCCGGCCGAGAGGCCTTCCGCGCCGGCAGAATGCCAAGACGCGCCTACGCCAGCGCATCGTCACCTATTGATGGGGCATTTTTCTAGGCGACCATTCGCGATGGAGTTTTTATTACTCTAGTAATAGACAGGATTAACAGGATTTATTCAGGATGCACAGGATATAATTTATCTGGTATAGCAATATATCAATTCCGTCATGCCGGGCCTGACCCGGCATCCAGTCATTCTAATGAGCGCCTTTGGCGCTTTAAATGACCCCATCCTACTTTCCCTAAGGGAAGGGGATACCCACCTTCGCGGGAATGACGTATCCTACACATAAGCCAAGATTATATTTTTTCATCCTGTGTATCCTTTAAAATCCTGTTAATCCTGTCCAATCTTTTTTTAAAACATGACAACAACAAATAAACGCACCATCCGCAGCTACGTGCTCCGCCAGGGCAGAATGACAGATGCCCAGGTTAAGGCATTAGACGAACTGTGGCCTGATCATGGGATCGACTTTGAAGAAAAATCGCTGGACCTGGATACATTATTTAAACGCACCGCACCCCGCGTGCTGGATATTGGCAGTGGCATGGGAGACACCTTGATCGAGCTTGCCATGCGACACATGGAAAATGATTACCTTGCCGTGGAGGTCCACCGACCCGGAGTGGGTAAGCTGCTGGATAATGCCAACAAACATCAATTAACCAACATCCGTATATTTAACCACGACATCATGGACGTACTGAAACATCAACTGCCAGATCATTCTTTGGATGAGGTCTATATCTTCTTTCCAGACCCCTGGCCCAAGAAACGCCACCATAAACGGCGCCTGGTGAATCCAGATTTTCTCAACCTGTTGATACCCAGGCTCAAGCGCCATGCACGGTTATACCTGGCAACAGACTGGGAAGACCTGGCCGAACACATGCGCGATATATGTGATGCCAATCAGGGCTTAATCAACCTGGCGGGGACCGGTCACTACGCACCCCGTGCAGCCTGGCGACCCATTACCAAGTTTGAACAACGCGGACTAAAGCTTGGGCATAGGGTGCGGGATTTGTGTTATGGTCTAAAACCTGGACAGGATTAACAATCCCAATCGTCATTCCCGTACCCTAAAGGGCATAAACTCAGCGGGAATGACAAAATTACGACGTTTCACTTCTAACTTTTTACTGTTTACAAAAACCCCTTCCCATTACATCTTCAACCACTCGCCCCCGCTGCTTTAAGGTAACTCCCCCAATCAAACTCAGGATCCCCCATCACCAGAAAATGCGGATTCAAGATCGAGTCCTTGGTGTTATATCTAAGCGGCTGTAGTTGTAAATCAGTCACCTCGCCCCCGGCCTGGCGGACCACACAATGCGCCGCTGCGGTGTCCCATTCCGAGGTGGGGCCAAACCGGCCATAGACATCCACCATACCCTCGGCAATCAAACAAAACTTCAGGGAGCTGCCGCGGTTAATGGTTTCGGTATCCGGCCCAAGGGACTGAAAGAAACGCTGCTGGACCTCATTGGCATGGGAACGGCTGCCGGCCACCGTCAGGGCATCCGCCGCTGCCTGACGCGTATTAATCTCTATGGGCTCACTGCCTTCAGTTTGTTTGAACGCGGCGCTATCCACACTGGCAAAATACCCCACATCCGACACCGGCACATGCACCACTCCCATGATGGGTTCGTTATTATTTATCAATGCTATGTTGACGGTAAACTCACCGTTACGCTTGATAAATTCCTTGGTACCATCCAGCGGGTCTACCAGCCAGTAGGTCTCCCATGCCTGTCGGGTGGTATAGGGCAACCCGACGGACTCCTCCGACAGCACAGGTATGTCTGGCGTTAATGCCTCCAGGGCCTTTAGTATGGTTTTGTGTGAGGCCGTATCGGCAGCCGTCAGCGGCGAATTATCGGCCTTGTTTTCCACATCAAAATCCGAATCATAAACCTTGAGAATCTCGCTCGACGCCTGGCGGGCTATATCCAGCACTGGTATCAATAGTTGTTCCGGCGTGGTCTTGGATAATCCTTTATACTGCATCAATCAAAATCTCACATTTATCTGGAATTATTATCTGTGATTATATGGAAAGAAATCGATACCGTCCTGTTTGATATGGACGGGACCCTGCTGGACCTGCATTTTGACAACTATTTCTGGCACGAATATCTCCCTCAAAAGTGGGGGGAACAAAATAATATGGATCTCAAGGCCGCGCAAGATGCGCTTATGCCGGGATTTTATAAATGGGCGGGGACCTTAAGCTGGTATTGCCTGGACCACTGGTCTGATCACCTGGGCATGGACATCCTCAAACTCAAGGAAGACATCGGCCACCTGATTAAAGAACGCCCTGGCAGCCTCAACCTGCTGCAATACATCACCTCAATTAAAAAACGTATGGCCCTGGTGACTAATGCCCATGCCGGTCTCATTGCCATGAAGTTTAATGCCACCCGCATCGGTGACTATTTCGATGACGTATACTGCTCCCACGACTTTGGCTTCCCCAAGGAAGACGTGCAATTCTGGGAAGCACTGCAAGAGGCCTATCCCTTTGAACCACAAAGAACAGTATTAATCGATGACAACACCAACGTCCTGCACTCTGCAGACAGGTATGGAATTAAACACCTGTTGTCCATCGCTCAACCGGATCTCAGCCGACCGATCAGGTCCGAAAACGACTTCCCGATGATTGAATCGTTCGAGGAGTTGATGAACGAGAAATGAATGGACAGGATTATCAGGATTCATTCAGGATAAACAGGATAAAAAATGTTCAGGCTCGGCGAGATAGTGATTTCGTCATGCCGGGCTTGACCCGGCAGCCAGTCATTATAATGAGCGCCTTAGGCGCACTTTTTTTACTGTATTCCCGTCTGCGCGGGAATGACGAAAAACACACATTTCCAACTTTAATACTTCACTATCCTGCTCATCCTAATAATCCTGTCCAATATTTTTAAATAAAAAAAACCGCCTTTCGGCGGCCTTCAATATCCAATAATCAAATTCTGAAACCTAAGGTTACCTATTGGCCTTCTTGACCTTCTCCAGTTCCATCTTCAGGCGGGTCAACTTGGTGACGCTGTATTGTCCCAGCATGTGCAACAACCACAATCCCACCAGGGCGATTAATCCGTATTTAGCCGGATTGTCCGAGTAAAGAACGGCATAGATCCCCATACCGAAGACCGATACGAGCAACGTCCAGTCGATTAACTGGATAATAAAGATTTGTACTTTTATAGAAGCGCCACTCATAAGGAAAGTATATATGTAATAATATGCCCTTGTGAAGAATTGATGCGAATTGAGTCAACATTTGCTGAAATACCGGGCCTTAAAAACATTAACTAGTTCAAATTCTGATAAATTAATCCCACTTATCCATGTCAATCAACCAAATTAAACTCCCCGCTGCATGGGCCATACTGATAAGTATGAGTATCGCCCTGCTGATTGAAGCCAGCTTTCCTTCGACAGTCCCTCAAAACGACATCCCCCATCTCGATAAGCTCCTGCATTTCATCGCCTATGGCACCCTGGCCTGGCTCACCGCCTACACTCTGACCAATAACAAACTCGCCAGGGGCAACGCCATCTACCTCATCAGTCTTACTTACATTTTAATCCTAGGCATATCAACTGAGGCCATTCAATCCATCACCCCCGGAAGAGACGCCGACATTGCCGACATCATGGCCAACCTCCTCGGCGCAGTTTTTTTCCTGTTCTTATTTAAACAAATATATTTAAAAGCTTGATTACTAAAATTTTATAAATCCTGTTTAATCAATTTTTCATATATCCTGACCATCCTAAAAAAAATCCTGTTAATCCTGTCTATTTCATCGATTGGTTTCCGGAATGACGAAAGAGGCTTTGTTCAACTCCTCAAAACAACGGGATTTGAAAACGTTTCACGTTTTACTTTTTACTTTTTTCAAACATCCTGTTCATCCTGAATAAATCCTGACAATCCTGTTTAAGTTTTACATCTCGATCAAATAATTCCGCATCATCCCCAGGTCTTCGTGTTCAAGAATGTGGCAATGGTAGAGGTACAGTCCTGCGTACAGGGTAAACTTCATCAACACTTTGACTAGTTCTCCCGGCATGACGATAACAACATCTTTCCAGCCTTCATCCACCAGGCCTTCTGACATGCTGTCATGGATGCTCTTATACCGGCTGTTCCGCTGACGGTCTATGACCTTGAACTGGATATTATGTACATGCATGGGATGGCTCATGTGGGCATTGTCGTTATTAAATTCCCACACCTCTGTGGTATTGAGTTTGACCTTTTAATCATTGGCCACACCCATCATCTCAAATATGCGGTTATTCAGGGCCACCCTGCCTCTGCCCATCTGCAAGCGGATTTGCCTGGGGTTATTCTGGTTTACTGCATCTGATTCAGATGGCCAGGTAATGGTGGATAACCTTGAGGGTAGCGTATGCTGACTTTGTGATTGTCGGGATACCTGCAGACGGAGAATATCAAAGGGCGCGCCGTTTGGCAGCCCGCCCTAGTTCATGCCCATCATGCCACGCATCCTGCCCATTCCGCCCATTCCCATCATCATGCCACCCTCAAATGCATGGCTCTGGAGTATGATGTTGTCCCCTACCTGGGTATCGCCCAGGTCCAGATATATTTCAATTCGCTCAGCCGGTGCCAGCATGACATAAGGTTTATCTAGCGGTTGTTCCAATAAACCTCCATCGGTTCCGATGGCCTTCATGGGTCTGCCATCATTCCAGGCAAGTTTATAGAAACGGGCATTGGAGCCGTTAAATATCCTGATGCGATAAGCAGTATTGGCAACTTCTTCCACGTGATTAGACAGGCCATTGACCAGGATCCTGTCTCCATAATGCCCCATCATCATTTGCATATGATTAGTGGTATAGACCAATTGATTGTCCTGGTTAAAGCGCCGATCCTGTAATACCCAGGTCAGTTCATATTCGTAATTCGGCAAGCCCGCTCTCGACTCTTTATCGTCTTCAACAATGAACAGGCCGCTCAAGCCCCTGTACAACTGAACCCCGGTCCGTCCATGGGGATGGGGGTGGAACCAGTATGTGCCGGCCCGGCTGTTGATCTCAAATTCATAGACAAATTGCTGGCCCGGGTCGATGACATACATGGGATGGCCGTCCATCTTTTGCCGTATATGCAGGCCATGCCAATGCACGATGGTGTGTTCGGGAAGATCATTTTTGAAAAACACCCGGATCCGTTGTCGGTTTTTGATTCGGATAACCGGCACCTGACCACCAGGTAGAGTTGAAACTGCTGACCGGTTACCCTTGAATAATTTAGCCTAGTATTGCCAGAGTCTTGTTGGGGAACCAGGGAGTATCTGGGCCTGGGTTTCAGTGGCTACCAACTCCAGTTCTACATCCGGGTTAAAATCACGGCTGGGTGTGGGGGACTGGCTTATGCCGGCAGTGTGTTCTTCATCGGTGTTTTGTGCCAGTACATTGATTGCCGGGGCACCCAGCCCGAACGGCAACAGCTTGAAAAAACCACGGCGATTAAAGGACTTAAAATTCATCTGCTAATAATACCTGCTTAGTGGATTTTATAAATTGATTTAGATCTATGAATATAGATTTAATTGCCATGAAAAATGTAATAAATATGGATATTGGCTGGAATATTAAAGGGTGAGACGTAAGATGAAAAACCGGCCGCGCTTCGCGCGAATATTGTTTTTACTGGATTTTGGATAACCGCTATGCGGTTTCCGGAATGACGGGGTTTGAGTACGTATCATGTTTAACGTTTAATGTTTAACGTCTTACTTCTTACTTCTAACACCTCATATCTAAAACATCCTGTCTATCCTGAACAATCCTGTTAATCCTATCTATTCCATTACTGGATTCCCGCTGAGTTTATGCCCTTTAGCGTACGGGAATGTCGGAGGGGCTGAATTTGCGTCTTACGTCTTTAAACCACCCTGTTCATCCTAAACAATCTTGTCAATCCTGCCTATTACAGTGATTAGATTCCTGATAAATGCTATATGCAATCGGAATGACGGAAAGGGGGGGAAATTCTCCTTACTTCTTACTTCTTACAACTTACGCCTCCACCATAATATTCAACATCATCCCGGTGTCCTCATGCTCGAGGTTATGACAATGCAACAGGAAGAGGCCGGGATGGGCGGTAAATTTTACTGCCACTTTCACTTCTTCTTTGGGATGAACTAAAACGGTGTCCTTAAGCCCTCTTTCCTATGGCATCACCTGATTACGGCCGCCGGTTCGCGACAGGTTCCTGAAATGGGTGGCATGCAGGTGGATGGGGTGTGAGAAATTATTTTCATTTCGAATAGTCCAAATCTCTGTCTGCCCAAAGGGGACTGTTTCATCTATGTGGCCATGAGGGAATGTCTTTCCGTTAATCTGGTGGCGCATCATGGTCCGGGTCGCGCTGTCGCGATCTGATGACAGGATGAACGGCCTTTCATTCACCGCATCGGCGGGGTCCGGGCCATCATCGGCTAACAGTGTCTCGGGTATCCTGGAGGTATCCCTGACTTTTTTGGTTACCTTCAGGCGTATCATCTCCATTTCATGGCCCTGGCGGTTAAAGTCCTGGGGCCTGGCCAGGCCACCGCTAATAAAAAAAACGCGCGAGCCTAACAGAATATCATCGCCTACTTCTGCGTCCCTAAGGTCCACCAGCATATCAATACGCTCTCCCGGTGCAATGTCCACATAGTCCACAGCGGCAGTCTTATCGAGGAACCCGGCATCGTTGCCGATAATGTACAGTTTCTTAGCATCGTTCCTGGCCAACCGAAAGATTCGGGCATTGGAACCGTTTAAAATTCTGAATCGATACAAGGCTGTATCTACTTCCAGCTCTGGCCGGTTGATGCTATTACCAAACGGTTCATTACCGATCAGCCCTTCCATGGTGTCCGGCACGGTGTAGGGGACAATGGAACCGGAAAAATCTACCCGCCTGTCCTGTAATACCAGCGGGAGTTCATATTTTCCCTTTGGCAAATCAATTTCATCTGCTTCATAATCATCCACAATTAACAAACCAGCAATGCCATAGTAGGCGTGTTTGCCCACCCGGTAATGGGAGTGGGAATGGTACCAGTAGGTACTGGCCCAGTTCACCACAGTAAAGTCATAGTCATAAGAACTACCTTTGTAAATGGCCAGACGGGGATGGCCATCCATGGGTTCCGGTGGGGTCAGTCCATGCCAATGTAATATCAAACCGTCCGGCAGCTCATTATCCAGCCGTAATTTAAAACGCTCGCCTTTACGGACCCGAATAAATGGTGAGGGAAGTGAGTTATTCAACAACCACGCTGCCCCCTGGTTACCACCGCCGATATCTACCGTGGTAATCGAGGCATTTAAGACCATGCCATCCGGCTTCACTGGCGTTAAACGTTTCACCGGGTTCCAGTTTTCAATATTGGTGACAGAAGGCGGCATATTCACGCCATTGTCATAAAGTATTTGTGACATTACCGGGCTGGCAAACGGCAATGACGCCACCCCATCAGCTGATAGTGCCTTGATTACATCGCGTCGGCTATAG
Organism: Gammaproteobacteria bacterium; assembly: GCA_030835405.1. GTDB lineage: Bacteria > Pseudomonadota > Gammaproteobacteria > Eutrophobiales > Eutrophobiaceae > Eutrophobius. The sequence continues at coordinate 16,387 of JAURPG010000109.1, forward strand.
GCATGAGAAGTCTTCATGTTTTTGCCTGTGATTTTATAGATCTTTAAATAGGTATTTTACATACCTCTTTAATCATGTATAGTATTTTTTCTTTAATTTTTCGTCAAGAAAAGATGCAACTGACAACACATACTGATTATTCCCTGAGGTTATTAATCTACCTGGCCCTGCTGGACAACAATCAAACAGGCACCGTCCAACTGGCCGCAGATCATTATGGTATATCCTCCAACCACCTGGCAAAGGTAGCCCAGACCCTGGTACAACTTGGATATGTTCAAGGCCAACGGGGAAGAGGCGGCGGCTTAAGGCTGGATATGTCGGCGGATAAGATAAACTTGGGTGACATCGTCAGAAAGACTGAAAACCTGCAATTACTGTAGTGCTTTGGCGAAGAATCCACCTGCCCGATTGTGCCAGCATGTAATTTAAAACGCGTCCTGGCAAATGCACAAACGGCATTCCTTGAGGTCCTGGATGGATTTTCCCTGGCAGACCTGGTGACGAACCGAAAACAGTTGATCAAATTATTAGAGGTGGCTTAGAAAGTTAAACGAAAGACGTGAAATGTAAGAGATGCTGCTATCTTAACAATTTCATTTTACGTTTTACGCCTCACATTTTACGTCTCACAGTTTTATAAATAATAATCATTCCCATCTTTAATTTTTAACTTTTTTTTCATAAACACATAGCTATACTTGGCCTGGATCTTAACCATTAAAAGGGGTAAGCATGTCGGGGCTACAATCTTATTCGGTCTGGGACAGGACCACGCGAATCTTTCACTGGCTGAACGCCATATGTATCTTGCTACTGATCATGTTCGGCGTGATGATCCTCAATCATAATGCTATCGGCATTGATAGTAGCGAAGAACTGATTTTGAAAAAATTACATGCCTGGGTTGGATATGTCTTTATCATCAACCTGATCTGGCGATATGTCTGGGGCTTTATTGGTAACCGCTATGCAAGATGGGGTGCTGTCCTGCCGGTTGGAAAGGGATATATATCATCCCTCAAGGAATATCTCGCGGGCTTTAAAGCCGGCAACCCCGTTCACTACCTGGGCCACAACCCGGCAGCACGGCTTAGTGTATCTATCTTATTTCTGCTGATTACCGTTCAGGCCATGACCGGCCTGGTCATTGCCGGGACCGATATCTTTTACCCGCCGTTTGGTGGATATATCCAGGAATGGATCGCCCCTGTCGGTGTCAATCCGGCAGATCTAGTGCCCGGTACCCGCGACTTGTATGACCCGGATGCCTATGCCGAGATGCGTGCCTTTCGTTCCCCGATCCTCACAGTCCATGAATACAATTCATTCCTGATCATGTTTTTGGTCCCTTTACATATCATCGGCGTCATCGTGACAGACATTAAGGAAGGTAGTGGATTGATTTCGGCCATGTTTACCGGCAAGAAAATGTTTGCCAGCAAACCGGTGGATAGTGAGGAATAGTTAGAAGTAATACGTGAGACGTAAGACGAAAAAGAACAAGGATATTAAGTTAGTTAAGCCTGGTACCGTCATTCTGACTAAAGCCAGAATCTAATAGATAAAACGCGCCAAAGGCCCTCATTATTGATTGGACGCTGGCTTTCTCAAGCAAGACCGTGTGGCTATTAACATCATATTTATGTCCCATCTTTTACGTTTTACGTCTTGCGTCTCATATATTACATTTCACCAATAACCTTGCCTTTGCCATCAAAATTGGCATATATTCATTCTATAATTAATCAAAAGAACACGGGGGAGCGGTAATGTCTTTATATCGATCAATTATTACTTCAATCATAATCTCTATTTTTAGTGCCAATCTTACTGCCCAGTCGGTTACGCCATTTAAACTTGGGTCTTTTTCTGATGATGGTCGAGTGTTCGTGGGAGCTGTGCTTGAAAATAACACTGTGATTGATATCACCTCCGCTAATGTTTCAATAGCACTGGGTGAAATATATGTTGCCTCCCCGATTGATATGAAGGACTTGATAAACCGTTATGATGCGGGCCTGCGCGTACGAATTATCGAAATCATAAATTCTGTAAATAGTGATACAGCTGATTCTCGACCAAGTTACGTCTATAACCTGAATGATTTGAAAATACTGCCGCCCATCATGTACCCCCGCACCATGATGAATACGGCCCTCAACTATACTGAGCATGCCCTGGAGATGGAAGATGTACGAGATGACGGCGTTGACGGTAGCGCAGCGCCGGGCTACGCCACACCTGGTACCAGCCGTCCAGCAAGTATTTGGGAACCCTCTAGTGGTGACCGGCGCTGGAACCCGTATATGTTTATCAAGCTCCCTTCTGCCATTATTGCCCATGGTGAATCTATCCAGGTCCCACAAGGCCGTGAACAGATCGACTGGGAGTGCGAGCTGGGTGTGGTCATAGGTAAGACCGCTAAATCCGTTCGCCCGGGATATGCGGCTGATTATATATTTGGTTATACCCTGGAGATGGATGTCTCCGACCGTGAAGGCCGCGGTGATACACGTTATGGCTCAGACTGGCTGATTGGCAAGTCCCGAGATACCTTTGCGCCCCTGGGCCCCTTTATCACACCAAAGGAATTTATCAGTGACCCAACCGATCTGGATATCAAATTTGTCCTCAACGGCAGGACCATGCAGGATTCCAATACCAACCTGATGATACATAATGTGTTTGAACAGGTGGTATATGCCTCTAATATCGCCACCTTGCTACCGGGGGACGTACTGGCAACTGGGACACCGTCCGGGGTGGGTTCTGCCCGCACACCACCTATTTACCTGAAGGCCGGAGACCGCACCTCCTGTAGCTATGAAGGTGTAGGCACGCTGGAAAACAGCGTGGTGGATGCCAACTAAAACCATTCGCATAACCATCAAGGTAAAACGCAACTCCCGCACCAGCAAACTGGAGGCTGGCGAAGGGGATGGCCCCTGGACCGCCTGGTTAAAGTCCCCACCAATAGACGGCAAGGCAAACCGGGAACTCATAGCCCTGGTTGCTGAGTATTTTGATTGCCGTAAATCGGAAATTATTATTAAGCACGGCCAAAATTGACGATTAAAACTCCTGGGGATTAATACTTAATCATCCAGCCATTACTTAAAAGTTCAGTTTTCATATTATCTGCCGCCCCTGTGTATTGCTTTGGTCATACACTTCACAGCTTTAACTAAATCTGCCATGATTTAATCCATGAACCCTGAAGATCTTTCATGCTGGAAATGTGGGACACCGCTTAAAGACATCCTCCTGCCATTTTCACGAATGTCTAAATGCAAATCCTGCCAGGTGGATCTACATGTATGCAAGATGTGTGAGTTTTATGATACCACGGTGAATAACAGTTGCCGCGAACCGGTAGCGGAAAAGGTCACAGACAAAACCCGGAAAAATTTTTGTGGCTATTTTCAACCCAGTGATAAGGACCATCAAACAACAGGCTCGGAGAAGGCCGCCTCTTCAAAACAACAACTGGAGGCGTTGTTTGGACTGGGTTCAGGGGAAAAACCAGACACTGCGCCAGAGTCACCTGAAGATCAGGCAAGACGGAAACTCGACGAATTGTTTGGTAATGAAAAAAAAAATAGGCAGGATTAACAAGATTCACAGGAATTATTTTCGCCATCAACAACGTATTTTATCTTGTTAATCTTGTGAATCCTGTCCAATTTTTTAATATGGAAGTTATCTGACTCGATTCCGGGTCAAGCGCGGCATGAAGATATAGCTACAATACCAATTGTTTACTAGATATATCTTTTCATCCTTAACAATCCTGTAAATCCTGTCTGTTATTTTTTCTTCTAACTAAAGAAAAGTAATTTAACAATAAACACTACCAGGATTGAGTTAAGGACAATCTTAATGGTCTTATCTCCCTTGGAGATGGAAGTCCGTGTCCCCAGGTAGCCACCGATGGAATTTCCCACGGCCAAACATAGGCCGAATAACCAGAGGATCTGTACCTGGCTGGCAAACACGACTAGTGCGGTTATGGTGTATGTGCCCACAATAAAAACCTTGTGCATGTTGGTACGTACCAGGTCCAACCCAAGGACACTATGCAGGACCGGCATGATAATAAAACCGACGCCAATTTGAATGAACCCGCCATAGAATCCAACACCCGCCATCAACAGGTGACCTGCAATCAGGCGTCCTCTGGGAATAGTCTCAAAGGTCTGACTTTTCTTTTTGCCACTGTCTATAGCGGTAATCACCATAACACCGAGCATAATGATGGCCAGGGTGCGATTGAACCACACGCCTTCAAGCCGCGTACCCACCAGGGCACCGGCGATGGAACCGGGGATCGCCATGGCCGCCAGGGACAGGCTTAATTTAAAATCAGAAAAACCCTTCTTAAAAAATGTGATTACAGCAGTGATGTTCTGGGCAAGGATGCCGATTCGGTTGGTACCGTTTGCAACCGGGCCCGGTATCCCCATAAACACCATGATAGGCACGGTTAATAGCGATCCCCCGCCTGCCATGACATTTAAAAAACCGGCAATGATTCCGGCCAGGAGTAAGATCAGTCCCTGCCAGATCTCCACTTACTTTCCCTTAACCCCGTAGTGTTTGAATTTTTCCAAATTGATTTTCATTTCTTCTTCACTCAGCAATACTGGCCCACCCAAATGTTTGCTGAGTGTATATTGTTTTGCCAGAACTTCCACTGTTTGTGCCAATAAAAAGGCCTGTTTGATGGTGTGCCCCAACGCCACTTGACCATGATTTGCAATCAGGCAGGCCGTTCTGTCTTTCAGTGCAATGGCAATATTGTCAGACAGTGCCTGAGTCCCGAATGTGGCGTAGTCAGCACAACGAATCGTATCACCTCCTGCCAGGGCCACCTCATAGTGGAATGCTGGAATTTCCTGCCGCGTGCAGGCTATGGCAGTTGCGTAATGGGAATGCACATGCACCACAGCTTTTATTTCTGGCCTTGAATGATAGATGTCCCTGTGAATACGCCACTCACTGGAAGGGGTGGCCCGAGAAGGATCTGTACTGCCCTCGAAATCTACGAATACAATGTCCTCTTCGTGCATCTCATTATAGGCAATACCAGTTGGCGTGATTAGAAAACCATCTTTTGTGCGTGCACTAACGTTCCCTGACGTGCCCATGCTTAACGCGGTGGCGTTAAATTTTTGGACTGTGCGAATGATCCCCTTTCTTAATTTTTTTTGACTCATATTTTATTGGCCACAGAGGACACAAAAAATAGACTAATTAAACGTATAAAATATATTCAATTTATTCTTTTAAATTTTTTTATCCTGTAAATCTTTTTAAAATCCTGTTAATCCTGTCCATTCTATTTTTTGTGATCTCTATCACTTAAATTATTACACATTAAACCTGAACAGCATGACGTCACCATCATTGACAATATATTCCTTGCCTTCCAGGCGCCATTTGCCTGCTTCCTTGGCCCCGTTCTCACCGTTACAGTTGATATAGTCGTCATAACCAATAACTTCGGCACGGATGAAACCCTTTTCAAAGTCTGTATGTATCTTGCTTGCAGCCTTGGGTGCGGTATCACCTTTCTTTATTGTCCAGGCCCTGACCTCCTTAGGCCCGGCGGTAAAATAGGTCTGTAGACCCAACAGTTCATAGCCGGCACGAATGATCCGGTTCAGACCCGGTTCTGTCAGGCCCATCTCGTTGAGAAACTCCAGCTTGTCGTCATCTTCAAGCTGCGCAATCTCAGATTCAATGGCGGCACATACCGGGATGACATCAGAACCCTCCGATTTTGCATGATCGATTAGTTTTGCCAGCCAATCATTGTTCTCAATACCGGATTCCTCTACATTAGCGATATACAACATGGGCTTTGCAGTCAGTAAATGCAGCTCATTTAGAAACGTTCTGTCTTCTGCGGAAATTTCGAACGAACGTACCGGTTTTCCTTCATCCACATGGGCGGCGAGATTTTCCAGGATGGACTGCTGTTTCAGTGCAGTCTTATCACCACTGCGGGTATTCTTCACGACCTTTTGCAAGGCCTTGTCTACAGATTCCTGATCAGCCAGACACAGTTCGGTATTAATGACCTCCAGATCAGATAATGGATTAACCTTGCCGGAGACATGGACTATATTTTCATCTTCAAAACAACGTACAACCTGTGCGATGGCATGGGTCTCGCGGATATGAGACAAAAACTGGTTTCCCAGTCCCTCTCCCTTTGAGGCCCCTTCAACCAGACCCGCGATATCTACAAACTCCATATGTGCCGGAATCGTCTGTTTCGGGTTGACGATTTGTGTAATCTTATTGAGCCTGGGATCCGGCACAGGCACAATTCCAACGTTTGGGTCGATAGTACAAAAAGGAAAGTTTTCAGCACCGATGGCTGAATTGGTCAGTGCATTAAATAGAGTGGACTTGCCAACATTGGGCAGGCCGACGATTCCGCATTTAAATCCCATGCTTTATGTGAAACGTGAAATGTAAAATGTTAAACGAAGACATCTATAATTCTTTATGAGTTAACCAATTATTAAATTAGTGTTACTGATTTTAATATAACTATTATAAATTTATACATTACACGTTTTACATTTCACGTCTAACGTTTCACCCTTTAGCATTCAACAACGTCATCGCCTTGTTCAATTCGCCGTTAAAAACCAATGACATGACTTCCAGTCCACGCTTGATGGCTTGATCTATCTGTGTTCTGTCATCCTGTCCGGGCCTGTGCAATACATAATCGATGACGTCATCTTTACTGCCCGGGTGACCTACCCCGATACGAAGCCGTAAAAAGTCTTTGGAGCCCAACTGGTTTATGATGTCACGTAATCCGTTATGGCCGCCATGGCCGCCACCACGTTTCAGCCTGATTATGCCGGCATCCAGGTCAATTTCATCATGGGCGACCAGGACCTCAGTGGGCAGGATATCAAAATACTCCATTAGTGATTTAACCGATCTACCACTATGGTTCATGAAGGTATCGGGTTTTAATATCCTGCAATCTTTACCACTGCTGCTAATACGGGCGGTTTCCCCAAAAAACTTTTTTTCCGGTGAAAAACTCACCGAGTGATCAAGCGCAAATTCATCGACAAACCAAAACCCGGCATTATGCCGGGTTTCAGTGTAATCCTGACCGGGGTTACCCAGACCGACTACCAGTTTTATTGCAGCAGGCACGTGCCCAGAAGAAGGTTAATCTTCTGAATCCGGTTTTTCTTTATCACCAGCCGGAGGTGCTTCGTCAGCCTCAGCGGCCCCAGCTGATTCCTCTGTGGCTTCTTCCTCTTCTTCTACCTGAGGTTGCTGTATGCTCAGCACGGCCTGATTTGGGTCACCGCCGGAAACTATAATTTCCAGTTCAATACCCTCGGGCAATTTAAGCTCATTTAAGTGGACAGAATCACCTACATGTAGCTCTCCAATGTCAATTTCGATATATTCTGGCAGGTCTTTCGGCAGACACAGAATCTCAAGCTGGGTCATTAAGCTGTTAACAATACCTTTTTCATCCTTTACGCCAGGACATGAAGCTTCATTGAGAATATGCAGCGGCACACGCATAGAGATTTTTTCTGTGGCCTTAATACGCTGTAAATCGATATGCATAATCTTGGGCTTATATGGGTGTCTTTGCAGGTCCCTTAATACCACTTCTTCAGATTCTTTACCGATCTTCAACGTGAGGATGTGAGAATAAAAGGCTTCCTTTTCCAGGTGATGCATAAGATCATCATGATCCAACTGTATTGAAATTGGGCCCTTTTCTGTCCCGTATACAATGCCCGGGACCTTGCCAGTACGACGTAAGCGGCGGCTCGCACCTTTCCCTACGTTGTCTCTCGGCTCAGCATTTAACTCAAACTGTTCCATGAAACGTCTCCTATATGAGATTGAAAATCATCCATGCCGCGACCTGCATGGACTTAAAAGCGGGGCATTATATGTCAGTAAGGGGCTTTTTGCACAATAAAATTGGAATTTTAGTCCACAAACATGGAGCTTAGCGATTCTCCGCCGGTAATTCGTCTCAAACTCTCCGCCAACATCTCTGCAACACTCAATTGGCGTATCTGGCTGCAGGTTTTGGCCTCTTCCGAAAGGGGAATCGTGTCGGTTACCACCAGCTCATCCAGGGTGGAACCTGTGATGTTTGTCAGGGCCTTTCCCGACAATACCGCGTGGGTACAGTAGGCAACCACCATTTTCGCCCCCCTGTCTTTCAGCGCACCGGCAGCATTACATAATGTCCCGGCAGTATCTACCAGGTCGTCGATGATGACACATTCGCGACCTTCTACCTCACCAATGATGTTCATCACCTCTGACTCATTGGGGTTGGGACGACGTTTGTCAATAATGGCAAGGTCGGCATCTTCCAGACGTTTTGCCAGGGCCCTTGCCCTGACCACACCACCAACATCAGGTGATACCACGATCTGGTTCGGATAACTGTGCTTCCAGATGTCTCCCAGCAATACCGGGGAAGCATATACGTTGTCTAACGGTATATCGAAAAAACCCTGGATCTGATCGGCATGAAGGTCCACCGTCAGGACCCTGTCAATACCGGCTGCAGCGATCATATTGGCTATGACCTTGGCGGTGATGGGTACGCGCGAAGAACGCGAACGGCGATCCTGTCTTGCGTATCCCATATAAGGTATGACGGCGGTTACGCGTTCACAGGAGGCGCGTTTCAGCGCATCCGCCATGATTAATAATTCCATGAGGTTATCGTTTGCGGGTTGACACAATGATTGAATGATCACCGCATCGCGACCACGGACATTTTCGTCTATTTCAACAAATATTTCGCCATCACTGAATCGGCCAACGTTTATCTTGCCCATGGGTATGCTTAAGTACGAAGCAATTTTATGGGCTAGTATGGGGTTGGCATTCCCTGTGAATAACATGGTATTGGAGAGGTAGTTGGTATCCATTTTTTCTATATCTGCTGGTTTGTGATTTGGCTGGGGTGCCAGGATTCGAACCTGGGAATGCCGGGATCAAAACCCGGTGCCTTAGGCCACTTGGCTACACCCCAATATTTAAAAATCTAATTCATGTTCTCATCCTGGCACTTCGTTCCAGGATGACTCCGTACATCCATGTACTTCGCCCCTGCGGGGCCGGCCTGCGGCCGTTCAAAAATGTTCCAGATATCTTGTCGAACCTTTCGAATGCCGGGATTAAAACCCGGTGCCCTGGGCCACCTGGCTACACCTCAATCATTATAACTAAATTAATTATTCTGGCTCGTTATGCAATCCAGTAACGGTGAAGTATTCACTCCCTGACTTACAAACCCTTTCCATTTATCGGGAACTTGCCTTAATACGTTCCTGGCCTCAGTTTCTGATTTAAACTGACCAAACACACTGGAACCCGTTCCTGTCATTTTTGCCCTGGTCCACTGACCTAGCCATTTACATGCCTCGGCAACTTCCGGGTACTCCAGGAAGACAACCGATTCACAATCATTATGCCCGGTACCATTCAGGAATTCAGGTATTGTGATTGGAGAGGAATTACGTGTCAAATCTGGACTGGAAAATATTTTACCGGTATCCACGTGACAACCGGGATGAATCACCAGATACCAGGTATGGGGCAGGTCTAGCGGGGTCAGGATCTCCCCTACTCCCTCTCCCCATGCGGATTGACCAAGCACAAAAACCGGCACATCGGCCCCCAAAGTTAACCCCATTTCAGCCAATTGTTCTAACGTATAACCGGTCTGCCATATCTCGTTTAAAGCCACCAGTGTGGTTGCCGCATTGGAACTGCCTCCTCCAAGGCCGCCCCCCATGGGGATAGACTTATATAACTGTATGTTAATCCCTTGCCGGACACCGCTGCTATCTTGCAATAAACGCGCTGCTTTATAGATGAGGTTATCTTCCAGCTGAAGGTTCAGCCCAACACATTCCAGATGGATGTCCCCATCGTCGATGGGTGTTAACTGGAGTTCATCGCCATATTTCAGAATTTGAAACACCGTCTGCAATTCATGGTACCCATCCTCCCGCCTGCCGGTAATATGCAAAAACAGATTGAGTTTTGCCGGGGATGGCCAGCGTGACGTCATGATGGGTTTATATCCCAACGGTTAATAACAACCCTGATCCGGGCCCCTGAACCTGTTAATTCAATTCGGGAAGGCAGTGCGTATTCAGTACTGAGATCGTATCGCTGATAGGTCACCAACCAGTTGTCTTGCTGAATACTGACAAGTCTACCGTCATTGTCTATCACCTGACCGTTATTTGTACTTCCCGACCGGGTGATGCCTCTTATCCAGTATGTCAGGTCATTCACCGGGATACTCCATCCCAGGTTTTGTTTCATTATCTGCATGACATCACTATCTGTAAATTCCTGGTTATCACTGGTCTTCAAGCTGACTTTGTCACCATTACCTGTTATCAGTGCGGTACCCTGAGCCAATGGGGCAATGATGCGGATCTCAAACTCGTCCCCGACTTGTGTCCATAACAGGCTTGCCGACCATGCCTCTTCTTCCAACCTTACCGCCATTCTGCCGGAAAACTCCCAGTGGTTTATCCCGGCCATTTTTTGACGGTGAGATTCCCACAGGACTCTCCTGTCTGTGTCGGTTCGGGTTTGCTGGTTTGCGCAAGCGCTTAAGAATAAGGCAGAGAGAAAAAGAAAAACATAACCCATCCGTCTTGATATTGCTCGCAAATCATTCTGCTGATACATGTAGTGGTCTTGATCCTGTGACAGATCTGATATCAATATATGAAATGTATATCAGGGGTTAAATCGCTGAATTACGTCCTGTAATATGTCATTGTCTGGCATAGCTTCCAGGGCGGTCTCCCAAACTTTTCTCGCTTCACGTTTGTCCCCTTTTACCCACAAGACCTCCCCCAGATGGGCAGCGATCTCGGCATCGGGAACGATATCCATGGCCCGTTTTAGATAAAGGATGGCCTCATCCAATTTACCCAGGCGGTACAATATCCAACCCTTACTATCGAGGATGTAATGGTCATGTGGACTGATTTCCAGTGCAGCATCAATGAGCTCCAGGGCTTCTTCAAACCGGTTGGTACGATCGGCAAGAGTGTAACCCAGGGCATTTAAAGCCATTGCGTTTTCCGGTTCGCGTCTGATAATCATCCGAAGATCAGCCTCGAGAATGTCTAATCTGTCGAGTCTTTCCGCCAGCATCGCCCTGGAATAAAGCAGTTCAGAATTATAACCATCCTCCAGGGCTCGATCATAAATTAGCATGGCTTCATGCAGGTCGCCCTGGTTGACCAGTATTTCCGCCTCGGCTTGAATCAGGACCACTGATTCATTTTCATTTTGTGTGCGGATAGAACTTAAATGCATCCTTGCGTCTTCTATTCTGTCTTGCCTCGCAAGCATTAACCCAAGTCTTACCTGGGAATCAAAATAGTTTTGACCCGCCTGCACACCCTGATACCAGATAGCAGCCTTTACATAATCACCCTTGTCTTCGGTAATTCGTCCCAGGTAATAATTTACATCATTCGTGCGGTGGGTCCGGGTAGATAACTTCAGAAAATATTCTTCTGAATCATCAATGTCTCCCGATTGAAGATATAACAAGGCCAGAGCAAACATCACGTCATTATTGTTTGGGGCCTGATCAATTAGATTTTCGAATTGACGTACTGACTCATCATATTGTCTTGCTTCGGATAATAAACGGGCATAGCTTAATCGTAGATTAAAATTATTATCCTTACGTTTTTTGATCACCTGTTCAAGCCAGGATAATGCATCATCCGTCCGGTTTAACCTTTGCAGTATTGCCACGTATCCAAGCACGACGCTGTCATCATCTGGTTTTAACTGGTAAGTCCTGTCCAGAAGCTCAAGGGCATAATCGTATTCACCAATGATGGACGCAACACGGGAGAAAGCAAACAATGCCTCGGGAGAATCCTGCCGGGTTTGTACAAGTTGGTCCACAACCTCCAGTATGATTTCCGGCTGCCCTTCGCGTCCCAGAAGATTGGCAACCACGAGCAGCTTCTGTTCCACATCTCCGTATGTGTAATCCAGAATATTCTCCAGATATTCCAACGATGCCTCAACATCACCTTCTCTCAAGGTCATAACAGCCAGAACCTGATGTGGATCGGGGTTTCTGGGATCCAGCTCCACCCACATGCCTGCCATTTCTTTTGCAGCATCTGATTCACGTGCAAACACCGCAATACGGGTTGCCCGCTGCACGATCTCCGGGTCACGGGTATTTCGGGCAAGCTCCAGGTAGTTTTCCAGAGACTTTTCTATATGGCCCCTTTGACCGGCAAACTCGGCCTCGAGGATTTGATATAACAGATCCTGGGTGAGTTCTATCTTTGGTCGTACCGGCTCAACGCGCACGATCCTGGGTGCACCCTGCGTGGACCGGTCCTCAGATCCAGTCACCTCCTGTTCCGATGGGTCTACAGGGACTGTCGTACAGGCAGCTAAAAATACAATTCCGACAGGTAATATCCTGCTGATATAACTTATTGTCATAAATTACGGTCTTTTTTTACGGTCATTTAAGATGATGATAGGGAATTGTTCAATTAAAATCACTATTTATGGACTCAAAGTATAAATATTAGGTTCACTTTACAAGACGGCCTGCTAACCGTAGTTTTTAGTGCCATTCTACTAATAAACCCCATCCATAGCCTGGATTTTCATAAAAAAAACATTATAACAGTATGATAAGTAAATAATTTATAATACATTTAAATTTTTATGGCACGCTGTGATGCCCGGCTTGATAGCACCATGACATTATATGCACTCGGACTCAATCATATCACTGCCCCCGTAGAGGTACGGGAGAAGGTAGCGGTTAATGACGACAGATTACCGTCAGCCTTGATAGAGCTGAGGGACGAGAATGCCATTGAAGAAGTTGCCATATTATCTACCTGTAACCGCACCGAGGTTTACTGCTCCCTCGCCAATGATGATGAGTCAATAATTGTTGATTGGTTTTCGCACTTACATCACCTGAATATCCAGGAAATTAATCCATTTCTTTATACCTATCCAAATGCCAATGCAGTCAAGCATATTTTAAGAGTCGCCAGTGGGCTTGACTCCATGGTCATTGGCGAACCGCAGGTACTTGGCCAGTTAAAGAGCGCATATAAAGCCGCCGTTGATGCAGGCAGTATAGGCCATTTGCTCGGCAGGCTGTTTCAACACTCATTTAAAGTAGCGAAAGAAATCCGCAGCAATACAGAAATTGGAAACCACCCCGTCTCCATCGCCTATGCTGCGGTCAGACTGGGGCAACAAATCTTTGGTGACTTTTCTGATAAAACAGTACTGCTCATTGGTGCAGGAGAAACAATCGAACTAACGGCCAAACACCTTCAGGAATGTGGTTTAACGAGAATGATAATTGCCAACCGGACCCTGGAACGATCTCAGCACCTTGCCGGTGAATTTTCAGGATATGCCATAACCCTGGATGATATATCCAGCCACCTTGATGAGGCAGATATTGTTATTTGTTCTACCGCCAGCGAGACACCGATTATTACCCGGCCCATGCTTGAATCCGCTATCAAAAAACGCAGGCATAAACCTGTCTATATAGTGGACATTGCCGTACCCAGGGATGTGGAGCCCGCTGCCGGAGATCTGGATGATGTATACCTTTATACCGTTGATGACTTGCATGGAGTAATCGAGGAGAACCTGAAAAACCGCGAGCAGGCCGCCCACCAGGCCGAAGAAATTATCGATACACATGTCATTCATTTCATGGACTGGATGCACTCCCTGAATACAGTGTCGACTATCAAGGCCATACGTGATCAGGCATCGGACATACAACAAGAAGTGTTAAAATCTGCCATCAGGCGCTTAGGCCGGGGCGAAGATCCGGAATTGATAATGCGGGAAATGGCCCGCTCACTATCGAACAAGCTTATCCATTCACCCAGCTCGAGTTTAAGAAATGTTAGTCAGGAACAAAAGGATGATTTATTGCGTGCTGCAAGAATATTATTCGACATCCCCAGTGACAACAAAGATTCAGATAAAGATCAATAACCACTCTATTTTACTGTTTGATTTTCAAACTAACCCGTTTGTATATATATGTTAAAGCCAAGTCTTCAACAAAAACTCGAAAAACTCACTGAAAGGCGTGATGAAATTCACGCCCTGCTTTCAGATCCTGACGTCATCCGGGACCAGGGCCAGTTTCGCACCCTCAGCAAAGAAGTAGCAGAGGTTAATCCGGTAGTGGATTGTTACCGGGATTACCTGCAGCAGATGGCGTCTATTGATGAGACCAACGAAATGCTGGAAGACAGTGACGAGGAAATACGACAGATAGCTCGCGAAGAAATACAGCAAAGTGAAGTCAAAATCACTGAACTGGAAGATGAGCTACAAAGGTTACTGTTACCCAAAGATCCAGCCGACAATAGCAATATATTTCTCGAGATACGGGCAGGAACAGGTGGTGAAGAGGCGGCATTGTTTGCTGCTGATCTCATGAGGATGTACTCACGTTATGCGGAGAATCGCGGCTGGAAAATTGAAATAATCAGCACTGCATTAAGCGACCTTGAAGGCTACAGGGAAATCATCATGCGGGTCATTGGAACCGGGGCATATTCAAGGTTGAAGTTTGAATCCGGTGCTCACCGGGTGCAACGTGTACCTGAAACCGAGTCCCAGGGACGTATACATACCTCAGCATGTACTGTTGCAATTTTGCCAGAAGCTGAGGAAGTAGAAGAGATTGAAGTGGCCAGTGATGATATCAAGGTTGATACCTACCGGGCCTCAGGGGCGGGTGGTCAGCACGTCAACAAAACCGATTCGGCAATCCGCCTGACTCATCTCCCAACCGGCATAGTGGTTGAGTGTCAGGATGAAAGATCACAACATAAA
>JAURPG010000110.1 GCA_030835405.1 Gammaproteobacteria bacterium
GCAGGAATATTTTCAGCGTTATGGGCTGACATTAAACAAGTTAAAGGTTGCTAAACCGGAGGTGATTGTTATGCACCCGGGCCCCATTAACAGAGGCATAGAAATAGATTCAAATGTTGCTGACAGTAAAAAATCCGTCATTCTACAACAGGTGAGTCATGGTATTGCCGTGAGAATGGCTGTAATGGCCATGATCATGGGCAGCAGGCCCAGGGACGAAAATTAAATGGCTGGTATCAAAATAGAAAATGCAAGAATTATTGACCCGGCCACTGAACGGGACGAGACCGGCTGTCTTTGTATTGAACAAGGAAAAATTGTCACTGAAGAATCAATGAAGGCCATTGATACCATAATTGACGCTCAAGAAAAGTGGGTCTGCCCCGGAATTATTGATATTTGTGCCTACATGAGCAATCCAGGCCAGGACTTCAAGGCCTCTTTTACCAATGAATCGCTGACTGCTGTAGCATCCGGTATTACCAGTATTGCATGCCCTCCTGATATCCATCCATTAATCGACAATCCTGCTGCAGTGGAAATGATATTGCGTAGCGCCTCTGACACAGGCAAGGTGAAGGTCTTTCCCATAGGCGCCTTAACAGAAGGCCTAAAAGGCGAACGACTGTCAGAAATGCATACCTTGAAAGAGGCGGGGTGTATCGCTGTCGGCAATGCCACGAGACCACTATTAAACAATGAAATATTACGCCGTACCATGGAATATGCGGCCAGCACGGACCTCACAATCTTTTATTCACCGGAAGATCCTTATCTTAGAAATAATGGCACGATCAATGAAGGGGAAATCAGTACCCGTTTGGGTCTGCCACCCGTTCCACATACTGCAGAAACAGTGGCCGTCAGCACTGCAATATTATTAATGGAACAGACAGGGGCAAGACTGCACTTTAACAGCCTGTCTACATCACGATCTGTTGATATGGTACGTAAGGCAAAGGCAGACGGCCTGCCAATTACCGCAGCTGTAGATATCTGCCACCTGTATCTTACTGACATGGACGTAGACAACTACAATGCAAGTTGCCATCTTGTTCCACCGCTACGTGACATTGAGGACAAAAATGCCCTTTGGATGGGCGTTCTCGATGGCACAATTGATGCCGTTTGCTCAGCACATCAACCCATTAGTCTTGATGCCAAAGCTGTACCGTTTACTATGACAACCCCGGGCGCATCCACAATTGAAATGTTTCTGCCACTATTACTCGATTTTATGTCCAAGAATAAGCGTGATCCGATTAATGGGCTGCGTCTGGTGACTGAGAATACTGCAAAGATTATAAAACAACCTCTGGGCTCGCTGAAACCCGGCAGTGCTGCTGATATAATTATATTTGACCCGGATACAAGCTGGACGGCAGACGTCAGCCAGCTTCTCAGCAAAGGTATGAGTACCCCCTTTGCTAACTGGCAGCTACAAGGCAAGGTGACCCATACCATCATTGATGGTGCAATCGTCTACCAAAATGACCAGGCATGACGTTTTTTTGTTATTCTCTCGCAGTTTAAAAATAAATTTGTACGACATAAAAAACTAATTAAATGCCATTAATCAATACCAGAGACACTATCTATCTTGAGCAGTCTGAGGTCCTTTCACGGCATGAATATCCTGGGGACCAATATGTTATGCGTTTGAATGCGCCACAAACTGCACAACAAGCCGGGCCTGGAAACTTTGTTCATATACAATGTGATTCAACTATCCCATTACGGCGCCCAATGTCTATCATGCGCGCTGACTCAAAAAACAACTGGATTGAAGTCCTGTTTAAGGTTCATGGGAAGGGCACTGAATTATTATCAAAGAAATGCCCTGGAGACAACTTAAGTTTATTAGGTCCCATAGGCGTACCGTTTAAGATGTCCGATTATCGACGCCTGCCTCTGCTGATTGGGGGGGGTGTCGGCATTCCTCCCATGATCTTTCTTGCTGAACACATTAAGAACCAGCAAGATGAGTACAAGCCATTTGTCATTGCTGGCTCTGAGATTCCGTTTCCGTTTACACCAACACCTTCAAAAATCATGGTTAGTGGTATATCAGAAGGCACGATTGCCAGCATGCCCCTATTGGAAGACTGGGGTATTCCCAGCCGCCTAACCAGTCGGCAAGGCTATGCCGGCTGCTATGATGGGTTTGTTACGGACCTGACAAGAGTATGGCTTGACTCTCTCAGTCCTGATACATTAAAAGATGTTGAAATTTTTAGTTGTGGCCCAACACCCATGTTGCAAGCTGTTGCCGATGTGGCCCATGAGTATCAGTTACCCTGTCAGGTCTCTCTGGAAGAATATATGGCTTGCGCCGTGGGGGGATGTGCAGGCTGCACAGTTCTAGTGACAACGGATGCCGGTGAGGCTATGAAACGGGTATGCGTGGATGGCCCCGTGTTTGAGGCCGCTACGGTGTTTCCGCGATAAACCTGTTAAAGCCTATTAGAAAGCATATCTCGCAGAAACCCCGCCATGAAAGTTTCGTTGGGGTGCCGGCTCAAAAAATCGACCGAAACCACCGTTGAGACGTACATTTGAATTGTATTTCTCATTAAATATGTTATTTACACTCACATAGGGCGTAACCTGCCACTGATCAATTTCTTTCTTATAACCTAATTGAAAGTTTGAAACCGTATAGGAATCCGATTCCACAGTATTAGAGTCATTGGCATAAAAACTATCGATATACAACAGGTCCAAAACACTAAATAAACCATAACTACTTTCATATCTTAATTCCGCATGGAGCTGCTGGTCCGGGATGCCGGGGATCTTGTTTCCGGTAAAGTTTTCAGTTGCAGTTCGGAACCGCTGATATTGCGCATCGATTGCACTATAAACCAGGCTAGCAGACAGTACCGGTAATATCCTTGCGGTGACACCTGCCTCAAGCCCTTCACGAAGGGATTTCCCTGCATTACGAAAGAAGGTACGACCAGTAAAGCCGTCCTCTTCAAACGGCACCAGTTCGTTATCCACCTCAATTCTGTAGACCGCAAACTCATAATCTAATGGAATTCTGCTTTGTATGGTGCCTTTTGCGCCTAACTCCACATTATTCGCCGTCTGATTTCTAAGGTTTCGATTAAAACCCCCGCCATTGGGGTTAGCAAACTCCGTTGTGGTTGGGGTCTCAAATGCTGTTGAAAAATTAAAATATAAATTAACCCAATCATCTACATCCCATAATAGTCCGAACCTCGGGCTAAACTTGTTAAAGTCTTTATTGCCGGAGTCATCCCCAGAATTATTGGCGAGAAAATTATCCGATACTTCAAAATCAATATCATCAAATCTGGCACCCAGGGTAACCTGAAGGTTGGTTAATATGGCAAACTCGCTTTGCACATACATCCCTTTGCTTAATACTTCTTCCAATTGATCAAACGTCAAGTCTCCCCTGATTCCGCCTTCCTGATTAACAAAACGTTGTCGATCATCACGCTGGTAATCAACATCAAACCCGGCAATAAACCTGAAGCTGTAATCCATAATGTCCTGAGAGTAGGTATATTGCCCCCCACCTCCAATAAACGTACGATCAAATTGCACCTGACCCCCGTTGCTTTCTGCTATTCCCCCTGCAAATGGCAACCTGTTAGCAAAGTCCAGAAAGGTATAATAATTTTTAAAAAGGATTTCATGGCCATCTGCCAGGCTGCGCCGATATGTCAGGCCTAACCTCTGCTGGCTTCGCTCTTCACCGCCATTAAACAAAATGTTTCTGTCCCTGCCCTGAGTCCTGTCTGCTTCAACTTCTGCGGCATTCAATGCCCCCGGGTCTCCCATGTCAGGAATATCCAGGATATTAAACGTCGCCGCCAGTTCACCTTTTTCATCAATCTGATATTTGATTTTTGAATTAAATGAATTGCGATCCACGTAGGAATGTCCTCGAAATCCGTCCAGGTCAGTTATTGAACCACTCAACAGATAGTTGATTTTATTGTATTGTCCCCCGGTCTTAAGCTGATATTTTTGTAGCCCAAATTCACCAACTGTAATTCTTCCTTCCGCATATGGGTCTTCGGAACCATCTTCAGTGATAATATTGATAACACCGCCTGATGCACTCCCATAAAGAGAAGATGATGGCCCCCTGGCCACCTCAATTCGCCTGGCTGAACCAAGATCAATCTCGTCAACATTTCCCTGACCATCGGGCATAGTGGCTGGCACGCCATCGACAATAACCTTGATCCCCCTGATTCCAAAGGCAGAGCGTGCACCAAAACCACGAATAGAAATGCGTTGGGCCTGGGAAAAGTTATGGCTATTCTGGAGAAACACACCGGGGACTCTTTTCAAGGACTCTTCTAATGTTAATTGCTGCTGCCCCGTTTGAATAATCGAACCATCGACACTGCTGACAGCTGCCGGCACGTTACCGATTTCTATTTCACCCCGGGTTCCGGTGATGACCATCTCCTCCATCTGGTTTTGCGCGAAAATACTATTGGCATGGAAGATACCTGTTAGTAAAAATGCCGTTAAGAATAGCTTCATAGTCTAGTCCTTAAGTAAATTACTATTTGCATACATAGTCAAAAAATATCGATCAGCCAAAATTAATCTTGGCCTCCAGGTTGGTCCGCGAATCAGCATTGCTTAATGCCTCTTCAAGTTCGATCCTGCCTTCCTTATAGAGATTGTGTAAAGCCATATCAAATGTCTGCATGCCTCTCTGTCCGCTGCCTTCCATAGCTTCCTTAATCTGTTCAATTTCTCCTTTAAGTATCAACTCAGCAATGTGCGGCGTATTAATTAGAATTTCAATTGCTGCGCAACGCTTACCATCGACAGCCATTACCAGCCTTTGTGAAATCACCGCCCTGAGGTTCAGCGAGAGGTCCATAAATAATTGTTTGTGCAGGTCCTGGGGAAACATATTGATCACTCGTTCCATCGCCTGGTTGGCATT
The DNA here is from genome assembly GCA_030835405.1 of Gammaproteobacteria bacterium. GTDB lineage: Bacteria > Pseudomonadota > Gammaproteobacteria > Eutrophobiales > Eutrophobiaceae > Eutrophobius. The sequence continues at coordinate 4,946 of JAURPG010000110.1, forward strand.
ATTGGCATGCAGGGTTGAAATAGCCAGGTGCCCGGTATTGGCCAGTTCCAGCGCCGCCTCCATCGTCAGCCTGTCACGAATCTCACCAATCAATATAACGTCCGGGGCCTCGCGTAACGATGCCTTCAGGGCATTGGCGTAGGATAATGTGTCTACACCCACTTCTCGCTGGTTTAACAGGGATTTTTTATTGGGATGACTGAATTCAACCGGGTCTTCAATAGTTAATATGTGGCCCGACATGGTTTCATTTCTATGGTTAATCATGGCCGCCAGTGTGGTTGATTTTCCTGAACCGGTAGCACCTACCATAAGTATCAAGCCACGCTTATGATTGATAAGTTCTTTCAATATATCCGGGACACCGAGTTGTTCCGTAGTAGGGATTTCACTCGGGATTCGTCGCAGCACCATCCCCACTTCACCACGCTGTTTAAACACATTGACGCGAAACCGTGCTGACCCATCGGGCATGGGAATAGCAAAATCACACTCCATTGTTTCTTCAAATTGTGCGATCTGATGGTCGTTCATAATCCCATACGCGGCGGCCCTACACATACTTCCATCCAGGACAGTCTTGCCCACCGGGGTCGCCTTCCCCTCCAGCTTGACTTTAACCGGAGCACCTACGGTAAAAAAAAGATCCGATGCGCTCTTTTCTACAACTAATTTAAGATAAGGGAGTATGTCCATTAAAAAAATATCTCCTGGTAATTCGATTTCATCTTATTTCATCATGCCTGAATTTTCTTCCTCGTCTTCTTCCAGGCTAAGGTGATCCAAGCCTGCCATCTTGTCACTTTCCTTGGAATCCTTACCTTCCAGCTTAATCTTTAGTCGCAACTCGTTCACGGAATCTGCGTTTCTTAGTGCTTCTTCATAAGAGATTTTGTCAGCCTGCTGCAGGTCAAACAACGCCTGATCAAAGGTTTGCATTCCCTGCTCTCTGGATTTAGACATAATTGACTTGATTTCGTGAACTTCGCCCTTGAGGATCAGATCCTGAATCAATGGTGAGTTTAGCAATATCTCTATAGCTGCATGACGACCTTTGCCGTCAGGTGTTTTTACCAGTCGTTGAGAAATAATCGCCTTGAGGTTTAATGACAGGTCCATTAACAACTGAGTACGTCTTTCTTCGGGAAAGAAGTTAATAATACGGTCAAGTGCCTGGTTAGAACTATTCGCGTGCAAAGTCGCCATGGCCAGGTGCCCCGTCTCGGCAAATGCTATACCAAATTCCATCGTGTCACGGTCCCTGATTTCGCCCAGCAATATCACATCAGGGGCCTGGCGCAGTGTATTTTTCAGGGCGATCTCCCAGTCATCGGTATCAACACCCACTTCACGTTGCATAATAATGCAATTCTTGTGAGGGTGGACATATTCGATAGGATCTTCAATGGTAATGATATGACCGTAACTGTTCTGATTGCGATAATCAATCATGGCTGCCAGGGAAGTGGATTTCCCCGAGCCTGTACCACCCACCATGATAATCAAACCATTTTTTGCCATAACAACGTCTTTCAGTATCTCCGGCAACTTTAATTTATCCATGTTCGGCACTTCAGTCTCAATAACACGCATTACCATTCCACAAAAACTCTGTTGAATAAATGCGTTGGCACGAAACCGTCCTATGCCTGCAGGGGCAACTGCAAAATTACACTCCTTGGTGGCCTCATACTCTTTCAATTGCCGATCATTCATGATGGCATAACATAGCGCCTTGGTGTTTTCGGCAGTCAATGCTGTTTTGGACATTGGTTGCAATTTACCCTGAGCCTTCATCGCTGGCGGAAACCCGACGGTAATAAACAGATCAGAACCCTTTTTCTCAATCATCAGCTTGAGAAGGTCGCGCATAAACTTGATCGCCTGTTCTCTTTCCATTACTCCCCTCGCATTACATTTGTTTTGGTAATCTTGTTAGAAACTATCTTTGTTTGAAGCTTTGGATTTGGCTTCGTTGACATCCACGAGGCCTTTTTGGATCAGTTGCTGCAGATTCTGGTCCAGGGTCTGCATCCCAAACTGTTGACCCGTCTGGATAGCAGAGTACATCTGGGCAATTTTATTTTCGCGGATCAGGTTTCGAATAGCAGGCGTTCCAATCATTATTTCATGGGCGGCAACACGCCCACCACCTTTTTTCTTTAACAAGGTTTGAGATATAACTGCTTTTAAGGATTCAGATAACATTGCCCTTACCATATCTTTTTCTTCCGCAGGAAAGACGTCAACGATACGGTCAATGGTCTTGGCCGCCGAGCTAGTATGCAAAGTACCAAATACAAGGTGCCCTGTTTCAGCAGCAGACAAGGCCAGGCGGATAGTCTCCAGGTCTCGCATCTCACCCACCAGTATGACGTCAGGATCTTCTCGCAGTGCTGAACGTAAGGCTTCGTTAAAACCCAGCGTGTCTCGATGCACTTCGCGCTGATTTACCAGACACTTTTTGCTGGTGTGGACAAATTCAATTGGATCTTCAACGGTAAGAATATGTCCGTACTCAGTATCATTTTTGTGGTTTACCATCGCCGCCAGCGTTGTTGATTTGCCGGAACCCGTGGGACCCGTTACCAACACAACACCTCTCGGGGTATCCGATATTTCTTCAAAAATTTTTGGTGCGCCTAATTGTTCCAGGGAAAGTATTTCTGATGGAATTGTTCTAAATACCGCCCCTGAGCCTCTGTTATGGTTAAAGGCATTTACCCTGAACCTGGCCAGCCCCGGTATCTCAAATGAAAAGTCACATTCAAGGAATTCTTCATAATCCTTTCTTTGCTTGTCATTCATGATGTCATAGACCATGTCATGCACTTCTTTATGGTCCATAGATGGCACATTTATTCTTCTTACATCACCATCAACCCTAATCATTGGCGGCAGGCCTGCCGATAAGTGCAGATCCGAACAACCATTTTTTACGCCAAATGCAAGCAATTCACCTATATCCATCGTGATCTCCAGAATTATTATTAAAGATTAATTCTCAAGGAATACATTTGATCCCTGTTAGTCATTGTAATTAATGAAACAGACGTATCTTGATCCACATTCCAACCGTTATAATTATTTTAAAATGTAACTTTACGTAACGAATATGTGATAATTATTATCAGCTTAGCTTACCAAAATAAAGTGGAAAATATCGAAAAAAATATCGAAAATCTGTTGGGGCAGATTTATGCTGCAGAGCAAAAATATGGGCGTAAAAATGGCTCTGTTCGCCTCCTTGCCGTTAGTAAAACCAAAAGCGCTACGGAGGTCGAAAAGGCGATATCAGCCGGACTGACAGATTTTGGTGAAAATTATCTGCAAGAGGCCCTCCCCAAGGTCGAATCTCTCCGCCGTTTTCAACCAAGCTGGTATTTTATTGGGCCTTTACAATCAAACAAAACTCGACAGGTTGCAGAGAATTTTGACTGGGTCTTATCAGTAGACCGGAAAAAAACAGCGAAGCGGTTGGGAAGTGCCAGGCCACGGCAGCTTGGGCCGCTAAATCTATGTATACAAGTCAATGTCAGCGGGGAGACCTCAAAGTCCGGCGTTAATATGAGTGAAGCGTTGCCTCTGGCCTTGCAGATTATGGGGCAGCCGGGGATCTGTCTAAGAGGTATTATGGGGATACCCGCACCAACGCACGAAATTACAGAACAACGCAAGGCATTTAGGCAATTGAAGGACATTTTCGACACTATGAATGACCATGGCCTGGGACTTGATACCTTATCAATGGGAATGAGCAACGACCTCGAGTCTGCCATTGCCGAGGGCTCAACAATGGTCAGAGTCGGCACTGCAATTTTCGGACAAAGAAATAAATAGTTATCCATGTTGAAATAACGGGGATTGCCCAAATATTAAACCAATACACATAACACAAATGGTATTATCTAAATCTCAATGAAAAAGACTAAAATCAGTTTTATCGGATGCGGCAATATGGGGTGCAGCCTGATTGGCGGGTTAATCGCCGACGGTCACCATCCAGATGCTATTACCGGCAGCGAACCAGACAGCAAAAAAGCCGCAAACATTGCTGGAGAATACGGCATCCAAATCGCCAGCGATAACCTGCAGGCTTGCGAGGATGCCGAGCTAATCATTTTAGCCATCAAACCGCAAAACCTTCTCGGGGTCGTCAATGAAATACGGCCCTCAATTTTAAAAACAAAACCGCTTCTGGTTTCGATAGCCGCTGGTATTCAGGTGCAATCAATACAGAAGGTCATAGGTAACGACTATCCCATTGTCAGAGTCATGCCCAATACACCGGCTTTAATTCAAACCGGTGCATCTGCCTTGTATGCCAACCCGGACGTAAACGCAGATCAACGCACACTTGCAGAAGAGGTCATGCGCGCGGTGGGGCTGACAATTTGGCTCGAGGATGAAAGCCCAATAGACACAGTTACTGCACTCTCTGGGAGCGGGCCTGCATATTTTTTCCTGGTCATGGAATGCATGCAAAAAGCCGCTATCGAATTGGGCCTTTCCCATCAGCATGCCAGATTACTCACCCTGGAAACAGCTTTCGGCGCGGCAAAAATGGCACTGGAAAGCAAATCTGACGTTGCCACGTTGAGACAACAGGTCACATCACCGGGCGGCACCACAGAGGCTGCATTGGATGTATTAATCGATCAGGGCCAACTAGAATCCTTGTTTTTTGATGCCATGAAAAAAGCAAAAAGCCGTTCCGAGGAACTGGCACGGGAGTTTGGGAAGTTTTAATGTCTGATAACTACCTGATCCAGGCCGTTATATTTTTAATTACCACGGTTTTCGATATTTACCTGCTTGCGGTTGTCTTGCGGTTTTTGCTGCAACTTTTCCGGGCAGATTTTTATAATCCCATATCCCAATTCCTGGTGAAGATCACCAATCCGCCTCTGCGTTACATACGAAGAGTGGTCCCCGGGTATAAAGGTCAGGACTGGTCGTCCCTGGTATTAATGCTGGTTATCAAGTCATTTGAAATAACCATAGTTTATCTGCTTTCCACAGGCAGCCTTCTTGCCATAAGCAGCCTGATTATTCTCAGTATTGCTGGCATCCTGGAGATCATCGTGCATGTTTTTATGATAGCGATCTTTATCCAGATTATCTTAAGCTGGGTAAACCCTGGCGCTTATAATCCCGCCACAGTCATTCTTTATCGACTCACAGAACCAGTGCTGGCCCCGGCACGCAAGGTTTTACCACCAATCAGCGGGCTGGACCTGTCTCCAATTCTGGTCATCATTGCCTTACAGCTATCGATCATACTAATCGTAACCCCTCTCACCCACTTTGGTGTAGCACTTTCAAACTAGAACGCGATATCGTAATCAATAATTAATGGTGCATGATCGGAAAAACGCCTGTCCTTATATATCCTGGCCTTTTTAATTCTGTTTTTAATACTTGATGAAACGACGTGATAATCTATCCGCCAGCCTACATTTTTATCCCATGCCCGCCCCCTGTTTGACCACCAGGTATATTGATCTGACGAGGTATTGATTTCACGGAAGGCATCTATCATCCCTGTCTCATTAAACACCGTATCCAACCATTGTCTTTCTTCCGGCAAGAATCCCGAGTTTTTCTGATTACTACGCCAGTTCTTAAGGTCAATTTGTTTGTGCGCTATGTTCCAGTCTCCGCAGAGGATGTATTGTCTTTTGCTTTTTCCCATGGCACGTAATCTAGGCAGGAATTTTTCCATAAATTCGAATTTTATCTGCTGGCGTTCGTCCCCTGATGTTCCTGAAGGAAGATACAGAGAAATAATACTTAATGGACCAAAGTCTGCCTGTATAAATCGACCTTCATAGTCTGCATGGTGCCAACCCAAAGTTGTGGTAATTTTATCCGGCTGCTTACGTGAGTATATAGCCACACCACTATAACCTTTCTTCTGGGCATCATTAAAAAATGAAACAAACCCCCTGGGCCTTAATATTTGATCGTTGAGTTGATGGATCTGTGCCTTGGTTTCCTGAACGCATAATACATCGGCACGTGAACGTTTTAGCCAATCAAACATGCCTTTTCTATGTGCGGAACGAATGCCATTTGCATTTAAACTGATAATTTTCATGGGGCTTAACTTTTTTGTTAAAAAATATTACCTGGGTATAGCGCTGTGATATGTATACAATTCTGATATCCTGATTAAGGTTTTCATTTATATTTTAACGGTACACACGGGATGAATCAGTATCAACAGGATTTTATTGAATTCTCAATAAAAAAAGAGGCCCTGAGGTTTGGTGAATTCACCTTAAAGTCAGGCAGGGTCAGCCCATACTTTTTTAACACCGGCCTGTTCAATGATGGCGAAAGTCTCCAACGTCTGGGTGAATGCTATGCGGCTACGGTAACAGACGCTGGAGTCGCTTTTGACATGATATACGGTCCGGCCTATAAAGGCATACCATTGGCCTCGACCATGGCCATTGCATTGAACATTCAGCATGGCCGCTCCGTGCCTTTTTGTTTTAATCGCAAGGAGCCCAAAGACCATGGTGAAGGAGGCCTGTTACTGGGTGCGCCGCTAAAAGGCAAAGTACTGATAATTGATGATGTCATCACCGCCGGCACCTCTGTCAATGAATCCATGGAGATTATCAATAATGCTGGTGCGACGCCGGCCGGAGTTATCATTGCAGTGGACCGCCAGGAGCGTGGTTCAGGGCGATATTCAGCCATTCAGGAAGTGGAACAACGTCATAATATTCCTGTAATCAGCATTATTTCACTGGATTTGTTAATAGAATATATTGAAAAATCAGAGGGTTTTTCAAATTATCTCAATGACATACTGAATTATCGTAAAAACTATGGAATCAATTAAAAAATACTGAATCTATACTGTTAATAAAATCCCCATGCGGTACTATGATATTTTGTAATTAGACCAAAAATTAAGGGAAAAACACATGAACACCAAAATACTTCCCAAATTTCTAACATTCGTTGGCCTATTTATCATGCTCATTAGTCTGCAGGCAAATGCAGCTATCAAATGCTGGACCAACAATGAAGGTATCAGGGAATGCGGCAATCGCGTCCCCCCTGAATTTGCCCAGCAAGGACACCAGGAAATCAGTGAGTCCGGCATGGTAATCGAAGAGCAGTCCCGCGCCAAGACCAAGGCGGAACTGGCGGAGGACGCCAAGCAAAAGGCCTTGCTCGCAGAAAAAAAGCGTAAACAAGCGGAGCAAAAACGGACTGATAATATATTGCTTGCCACATTTAGTAATGTTTCTGAGATTGAACGCGCCAGGGACGAACGAATCAAGGCTATTGATGCCAGTATTACCCTGGCAAACAAGCAGGCAGAATTAATTCAGCAGGACCTGGACAAGCGTATTCAGGCTGCCGTAGAGGCTGAGCGCAGTGGCAACACGCCTAACGAGAAATTATTAAAAGATATTGCTGATCTGGAAAGACAGGTCGAAACCAAAAAGGAATATATAGCAGAACGCGAAAAGGAAAAAGAAGACACCAACGCTGAGTATTCAGCAAACATAGAACGCTTCAAAACCCTCAAAGGATTATAATTTCACGTTATATTGTTTATTTAAATAAAGATAGTTTCAATAAGGCCCATTGCTCATTCACATGAGTAGTGGGTTTTTTTTCGAATTCTGACCTGACAAACTCACTCATATGCCCCTCAATCAAGACCATCATAAGGTTAGCGGTTGCCTCAATAGTTTGACTTGCACGTGTGCCACCGGAAAGGTTGGCCTCTCTTAGTAATTGCTTAAATTGAGTTTGAATTCTTTCAAAGAACTTCGCCACCCTTATCCGCAATCTTTCATTCTCTCCCACCAGGGCATCCCCCAATAGCACACGGGTTATACCGGGATTGCGCTCGGCAAAACCCAGCACCAGTAAGATAATACGTTTGCACCTGGCTTCCAGTGACTTTTCCTGCTCTAGAATTTTATTAATCAAACCGAAGACACTATCTTCGGCAAAGTCAATCAACGCCTCATACATCTTGGCCTTGCTGGCAAAATGCCGGTATAAAGCTGCCTCTGATACGCCCACTGCCCTGGCTAATGCCGCCGTGGTGATTCGAGACCCTGGGTTGGTTTCTAGCTCCTGGGCCAACACCTCAAGGATCTGCTGTTTTCTATCAGGTTTTTTTGTTGGTACCATAAGTTTGCCTTGTTCTAACCTGCCTTCATCATGGTACCAACACCACTGTCAGTAAATATTTCCAGCAATACCGCATGTTCCACCCTGCCATCGATAATATGAACGTTTTGAACACCTGCAGCAACTGCGTCCATTGTAGCATTGACCTTGGGCAACATCCCACCAGATATGGTTTTTGATTTTATTAATTTATTAACATCAGATTTAGACAATCCAGTAAGCACATTGCCGCCATCATCCAGTACGCCAGGGGTATTTGTAAGCATTATAAGTTTTTCCGCCCTTAAACCACTTGCCACATGGCACGCTACCAGGTCAGCATTGATATTATATGACTGACCATCTTCTCCTACGCCTATTGGCGCAATCACTGGAATGAAATCACCTTTTATTAGCATTTCAATAACTGCTATATTAATCGTTTCAACGTCGCCAACATGTCCAATATCTATAATCTCAGGTGCTTTAAGTTCAGGAGCATCTGCAGGCATTTGTAATTTTTTTGCTTTGATCATGCCACCGTCTTTTCCTGATAGACCAACAGCCTTGCCGCCATTCTGATTTATCAGACTAACGATTTCTTTATTTACCAGCCCACCCAAAACCATTTCCACAACATCCATGGTCTCACTGTCTGTGACTCGCATACCCTGAATGAACTTTGATTCCTTTCCAATTTTCTCAAGAAACGATCCTATCTGCGGGCCACCCCCATGTACGACTATTGGATTCATTCCAACCAGCTTCATTAAGGTAATATCTCTGGCAAAACTGTTTTTCAGGACTTCATTTTCCATGGCATTACCGCCATATTTAATGACGATTGTGCTGTCATAAAACCGCTTGATATAGGGCAAAGCTTCATTGAGCACTGAAGCTATTTCAGTACCAGGATTCAGTTTAGTTTGTTGCTTATTCATGATAACTCACATCAAGACATGTGATCTTCGATCCTCTAAAATGGCATGGACAGGTCTGAATTGACGGACAAAATTAATTCCTTGAACTTGCCCTGTATCGCTACCAGATCTTGGGCAGAATCAGCTTCAAATCTGGCGACTAAACACGGGGTTGTATTTGACGGCCTGATTAAACCCCATCCATGGGCAAACTCTACTCTGAATCCATCAACCGTAATAATTTCAGCATCATCAAACGAAATTTTCTCCTCGAGATCAGACATAAACTTTTCGTGCTCTGTCTCTGGCAAATCGATACGCAACTCCGGCGTTGATTCTCCTTGCGGTAGCTCAGCAAAAAAATCAGCCGGTTTTACCTTGGCATTGGTAAGCACTTCAAGCATTCGTGCGCCGGAATATATGGCATCATCAAACCCATACCAGCGTTCGCCGAAAAAGATATGGCCACTCATTTCTCCAGCTAATGGGGCATTAATCTCTTTCATTTTACTTTTTATCAAAGAGTGACCGGTTTTCCACATCAGCGGTTTTCCGCCACTGGACTCAATAATGGTTTTCAAGTATCTGCTACACTTCACATCAAATATGATCTCTGCCCCCGGATTGCGGGACAGAACATCTTTGGCAAATACCATCATCTGCCGGTCTGGCCATAAAATATTACCATTGGCATCCACAACACCCAGCCTGTCACCATCCCCATCGAAGGCAAAGCCAAGATCTGCTCCTGTTTCTTTAATCTTACTAATAATGTCTTCAAGGTTCTCCGGCTGACTTGGGTCTGGATGGTGGTTAGGAAAATCACCATCCAGTTCACAATACAGATCGATCACATCATGCCCCATGGCTTTATACAGCTGTGATGCAACAACACTGGCGGCTCCATTTCCGCAGTCAACAACCAGCTTAAAAGAGTTTCCAAATGCCACCGGGATATCTTCGGCGATTCTGCGTACATATTCCGGGAGTATTTCCTCAGTGCGAACACTTCCACTCCCTGAGCTGAACTCCTTTTTGATAATTCTGTCCTGAATTTCGAGAATCTTCTCCTCTGACAGTGTATTGCCCCCAAGGACAATTTTTAACCCATTATATTCAGGTCCATTATGGCTGCCAGTAACCATAATCCCGTTGCTGGTTTCAAAATGATGTGTAGCAAAGTATAAAACGGGTGTTGGTACTATGCCGATATCGATCACGTCCCGACCTGTAGAGGTCAATCCTTCTATTAAACTCTTTGCCAATTCCGGACTTGAGTGCCTGCCGTCGCGCCCAACAACAATGCTATTTGTGCCCAACCCCTCAGCCTGGGTCCCAGCCGCCAGACCTATCTGCCTGACAACATCGGCCGGTAACTCGTTTTCAACTTTTCCCCGGATATCATATTTTCTAAAGATGACCGAAGGTAATATGGGCTCAGCATCTGCACCGCGTGAGTCATTTTTAGCTGGCGTCTTGGCCTCGGTTGCAGTTGATGTGTCTGTCGCCTCCGGGGTCTGTTCCGCCTGTGTGATGTCAAAGACATCTGCTGACTCGGCCTGTTGTTTGACGGACTCCAGTCCCGCAATACTAGTTATATCCTCTCCCTCTTCTAATGCATCCGATGGGCGCGCCTCCACATTTGAACCATGTTTTACACCAGGAAAATGTTTAATCAATTTCTCCATTCCCGGGTGTGCCCCATCCATAATAGCCAGTATTGCGCCTTGATAATCAACCAGGCCGTCTGAATTTTCTGCATTGACGCCGGCTTCCTTTCGTTTTACCAAGAACGCCATTGTAATGGCAATCAATACTAACACTACAACGCCTATCAACACCGTGGGTGATGCCCCAATGGCAACCGAAGGCATCTCAACATTGACTATCGATGATGGGCCCCAATATGAGACTGTCCACCTTGATCCGGCGATTGAGGCTGAACCGGCAGGGCCAGACTTAAGTGCACTGTTGCCTACACGCCCTAATGCCAGTGGTGAACCTGCGGCCGATTGCTGGATCTCTAGGCAGCCTTCTGCCAACCCCAATGAGTTGAGGGCCTGTTCAAACAATGAAACTGAAAGGCTTAAATGCACTATACCAATTAACTGGTCGCTCTGATTTTTTACCCTTTCAACATATACGATGTGCTGATTATCAGTTCCGAACAATAATACCTCCGCAGCAACCGGCCCGGCGGATCGCTCAATTTTATTTAACATGGCAATGGAACCAAAACTTAAGGGAGGGCTACTTGTATTATCTGTCTGATATTGGCCTGGTTTCAGCAAGCGCACTTTTAATGCCGAGGCAAACTGTGATTTTGCGCGATCTGCCTCGTTAACCAGTTCTTGGTCGGTTCCGGATTCAAATAAACTTTTTATCGACTGACTATTTGCATACTGATTCAACTGGCTACCAATATTGTTAAAATACCCGGCAATGGCATCAGCGTAAGGCCTGGCCATTTGATTTAACTCCTGGGCATCGGTCGCTGCTGCATCACCCTCTAAACTTCCACCTGACATCATGCTGGTAAAAACCAACCCAGTTACTGTAATCAAGACAACAGCAACAACTCCATACATTAAATTACGTTTGATTCGTCTGCTGACTTTTCTTTTTGTTATCGGCCCATCTACCATTTCACTGTTCCTTAATATGCGTTACACCAGTGTGACCAAATCCACCTGCACCCCTGGTTGACTCATCAAATCCCTCTACCACTTCCAACTCGGCCTGGATGACCGGCACAAAGACCAGCTGGGCGATACGGTCACCTGGCGTAACCTCGACTGGATCATTACCCCTGTTCCATACGGAAATAAATACCTGCCCCTGGTAATCGGAGTCTATTAGTCCTACCAGGTTACCCAGAACTATCCCTTTTTTGTGTCCCAGCCCGGACCTTGGTAATAAAATCGCGGCAACAGCGGGATCCTCAATGTGCATAGCAAATCCTGCGGGAACCAAAAGGCATTCTCCCGGATTAATGATCACCCCGTCATCGATACAGGCGCATAAATCCATTCCGGCAGACCCCTGTGTAGCATGGTGTGGCAAGGGAAATTCTTTCCCCAGCCTGTCATCGAGTATTTTAACCTGTATTTTTTTCATGGTACCGGTTTGCAATGAGTTTTATCAGGTTCCTGGCCAACTTGTGTTTAGTCGCTGTACCGAGGTCAATATGGCCATCCTCCCAATAAATGTCGAGGGTATTCAGGTCCGATTCAAACCCGATACCCGGCCCCACAGGGTTTGCAGCAATCATATCCATAGCCTTGGATCTTAATTTGATCTTTGCGTTTTCTGATACATCATTTGTTTCTGCGGCAAACCCTACTGTAAAAGGCTTATGTACACTGGCTGTTACGCTGGCGATGATATCAGGATTTTTTTCCAACTGTAACTCAATGTTTTCATTAGACTTTTTTATTTTTTGGTCGGAAACATCGATACACCGATAATCAGCAACTGCCGCTGCTGAAATAAATATATCAGTTGTTTCAATTAATTTTGACACCTCTATCTGCATTTCAGCCGCGGTAGCTACCGGCACGTAATGCGCCCGATCCGGTGGTTTGATTGAAACTGGCCCCGATATTAATGTTACTTTAGCATCGGCCTCAATGGCAGCCTGGGCCACAGCATACCCCATGCGCCCGGAGCTATGATTACTAATATAACGTACTGGATCTATGGGTTCTCGAGTAGGACCTGCCGTTATCAACACATGACGCCCGGTTAATATGGAGCTGCTGAAATGGTCATTTATAAGTTGGCGTATCTCCGCTGGCTCTACCATTCTACCCGCACCAGTTTCGCCACAGGCCTGCTCTCCCACATCCGGCCCGATAAAGACCATGCCGAAGCCCTTTAGCCGATCAACGTTTTCCTGGGTCGCGGGATTTTCCCACATTTGTCGATTCATCGCTGGAACAACCATAACGGTGCTATCCGATGCCAGGCATAGTGTAGTCAGCAAGTCGTCTGCCATCCCATGGGCCAGCTTCGCAATCATATGGGCAGTTGCAGGTGCAATAACAATTAAATCTGCCCATCTAGCCAGAGAAATATGCCCCATACCCGATTCTGCATCATGGTCCAATAACCGGGAATGCACCGGGCGTCCGGACAGGGCCTGAAATGTCAGAGGGGTTACGAATTTTGTACTTCCCCGGGACATAACCACCTCAACCTCTGCCCCCTGCTCAATCAGATCTCTAACCAGGTAACAGGACTTATAAGCAGCAATTCCACCACTGATCCCGAGCAATATTCGTTTATTTATCAATGTGTTCATGTGACAAGTTTACCCTAAAAAACAACATGACCATTATAAAACCAGGAAAAAAGTTGTATAGTTTTACCATTATTTATGAACAGGGAGGTTCATATGTCTATTCAAGGCTGGCCCAGGCAAGAGCGGCCCAGAGAAAAGCTCATCAATAAGGGCGTCAAATCACTTACAAACGCCGAACTTCTGGCCATATTCATCCAGTGCGGAACCAAGGACAAAACGGCCATGGATATTGGTCAAGAACTACTGGTTCGCTTCAAGTCCCTAAAGGGTATTGTGGAATCTGACATTATCAGCCTGTGTGAGATCATGGGTATCGGCCCGGTGACATACGCGCAAATTTCCGCAGGCCTGGAATTAGGAAGACGTTATCTGGAGGAAAAGGTTGGAAATACCCCGCCACTAACATCACCGGATATCACTCGTCAGTTTTTAAAATTCAGCTTATTGCCCTATCAACACAAGGTCTTCTCTTGCTTATTCATGGATAATCGACACCGCATGATCACCTTCAAAGAGCTGTTTTCCGGGACGATAGATGGTGCCAGCGTATATGCCAGAGAGGTGGTGAAAATGTCTCTAAAGTATAATGCCGCCGCCGTCATTTTTGCCCATAACCATCCCTCGGGGGTCGCAGAACCCAGCCAGAGTGATATTCAGATCACCCGGCGCCTAAAAGATGCTTTATTACTGGTAGATGTCAGGGTTTTAGACCACCTCATTGTCGGGAACCAGGAGATTGTCTCGCTGGCTGAGCGGGGTTTGATATAAAATTTCAAGAAAATGACAGATTTGCCAGTATAAACTTGGCGTATATCAGGTTTTTATGTAGAATTCGCGGTCTTCTAGAATGTGAGAACGAGAAAATGTCGCAAATATGTCAGGTAACGGGAAAACGGCCATTAGCTGGTAACAACGTATCCCACGCCAATAACAAGACCAGACGTAGATTTTTACCAAACCTGCATACCCGGAAGTTCTGGGTCGAAAGCGAAAACCGCTGGGTGAAATTAAAGGTGAGCAGTAAGGGTGTGCGTATTATTGATAAGAAGGGCATTGATACAGTCTTGTCTGAAATCCGTGCCCGCGGCGAAAAGGTGTAACACATGGCAAAGTCAGCGAGAGAAAAGATTAGACTGGTTTCATCCGAAGGGACGGGACATTTCTATACCACCACCAAGAACAAACGTAACATGCCTGATAAAATGGAAATAAGAAAATACGATCCGGTCGCAAGAAAGCATGTTATCTACAAAGAGGCAAAGATAAAGTAAGCTTTCGGCTTTGCTCTGCCGGCAGCACTCTCCACCTTTTGGCTAATAGACCTCCCGTAGCCTGTACGCCCTAACCGTCAAAGCGAAATCCTGCAGTGCCTGTATACCGGTCTGTTCGGCACTGCTGCACCATTCGCATAATGAATCCATCAAACTTTCCTGGCTGGCATGTTTATTTTGCCAAATTGACTGCAACCTCAAACCGAATTCATAAACTGTTTTCAACTTGTCATTTTCTTCTAGAATGGTGTTCAACCTGGCCCGGGCCGCCTCATCCAGTAAATTGCTATGCCTGATCAGCAGTTTTTTATGTGTGCGCGTCAATGTTAGCCGGGCATTTCTATAGCTTGCCTTTTCTTCCCGGTAAACCTTTTTAACCACGGACGTTGCATACTGTGACATCAGGTAAAAACGGGTGGAGATTACTGCCTTAATGGTATCCAGATCAATGACGGTATTTTGGTAATCTATTATTGGTATTGGCGCCAATTTTTTTACCTTGGCAATGCCGAAAGTCTTCAACATCCTGATATACCACCAGCCCACATCCACTTCAAACCATTTGCTCGAGAATCTGGCTGAGCTTGCAAAAGCATGATGGTTGTTATGCAGCTCCTCTCCACCGATAAAAATACCCAATGGAATGATGTTGGTTGAAGCGTCTTCTGGCTCAAAGTTTCGGTAGCCCCACCAATGGCCTACACCGTTTATCACCCCTGCGGCAAAAACCGGAATCCATATCATTTGTACCGCCCAGATTGTCAGTCCAATTGGCCCAAAGAGCATGCAGTTAATAAATAACAACAGGGTCAGACCAAGGTACGAATGCCTGGTATAAAGATTGTTTTCCAGCCAATCGTCAGGGGAGTCATGGCCATACTTGCCTAAGGTTTCCTGGTTGGCTGCCTCATATTGATATAATTCTGCCCCCTTGCACAAAACCGCCTTAATGCCAAATTGCTGTGGACTATGCGGGTCTTGTTCTGATTCCACTTTTGCATGGTGTTTCCTGTGCACTGCAACCCACTCTTTAGTAATAATTCCAGTTGTCAGCCATAGCCATAATCTGAAGAAATGGCTGACAACTGGATTTAATTCAACAGCACGATGCGCCTGGGAGCGATGTAGATAGATTGTTACCGAAGCGATGGTAATGTGTGTGAGAAGCAGTGTAATTCCCAAATAGGTCCAGGCCGACAAATCAGTAAACATTTTTTAACTCCACACAGTCAGGTTTTATATACTACCGTTATCATAACCTTTCGCATAATTCTCATACAATCGCCATGTAAAATAAATTATTAGTTACCCGGACACACACTTATCATGGTACCTCAAGCGTGTATCAGCTTGAAACTAACGAAAGATCCTGAATAATAGACTTCAATGTCAGACCCAATCATGATGCAAGCACAAGAAGTTTGTCGTTACTATGGCAAACAAACCGTACTCAAAAATATCTCCTTCACGGCATACAAAGGTGAGGTAATGGGTTTTTTAGGCCCGAACGGGGCCGGCAAAAGCACATTAATGCAAATCATCTCAGGCACACTTGCCGCCTCAAGCGGGATTGTCTCAATAGCTGAACACAATATTCAGACCGACCCTGTCCAGGCCAGGAGCTATCTTGGTTATTTGCCCGACAGACCGCCTTTATATACGGATTGTGAAGTTGATACCTACCTTGAGTATTGCGCAAAGATTCATGGTGTCCCGGCAATCTACCAGACAGATGCAATTGAAACAGCAAAGCAAAAATGTGGCCTGCAGGAGGTTGGGGGGCGTGTTATCCATGGCCTGTCCAAAGGCTATCAACAAAGAATCGGGCTCGCACAGGCGATCATACATTCACCAGAGATCATTATACTGGATGAGCCAAGCTCAGGGCTGGACCCCAACCAAATGATAGAAATGCGTGAATTGATAACGGAGTTAAAGCCAGACCACAGCGTTATCTTCTCAACCCATCTGCTCTCTGAGGCCTACCATCTATGCGATCGGATAGTGATGATTTTTAATGGGGAAATCGCCCTGGACAGGCCTATCAACACTTTCGCCAATGAAGCAGACCTTGAAGACACTTATGTCTCAAGCGCCGGAAAGTTACAACCGGCTACGGTCGCCACATCATGATACTTGATATTGCCAAATTTGAAATTTCCAGGGTCTTTAGATCCCCCGGCAACTGGTTAATAGTGGCTATATTTCAATTCCTGTTGGCATTAATTTTTTATAATCTACTCTCGAAATACCTGTCTGAACCGGCTTTATTTGAGGGTCGAGGCATCACTGATGCGGTTATTGCCGGTTACTACCGAAGTACCGGCCTGTTTTTTTTATTGATGGTGCCATTACTCACCATGAGGATGATCGCTGAGGATATAAAAACCGGAGCATTCAAACTGCTATTATCCGCACCGCTCAACAGCTTTCAAATCTTGATGGGCAAGTACTTTGCCGCACTGGGGTTTTTGGTTTTTCTGCTATCAATCGTTTCCCTGGTTCCGTTCAGCTTTGCTATTGGCACAGGACTGGATTATGGCCATATTATGGCATGCATTGTTGGGAATATAGTGCTACTGATCTGCCTGGTGGCAATCGGTTTATTTTTTTCATCGATATTTACCCAGCAATACCTCGCAGTCATTACATCATTTATGATTATCATGCTTCTATGGACGGCGCATTCAGCGGCAGGATCTGAATCAACAAGCATAGACCGTATATTTTATTCGCTATCAATGTCCAACCACTTTACCCGTTTTACAGAAGGAATCCTGTCATCAATATCTATTATATATTTCTTATTGGCGACTTTTTTCTTTCTGGCCATGGGCGTATGGAAGATCCATTCTATGCGTAGTATTGACTGGTAATCGATATGTACGGCGCAGCAAAAACCCGACAAGAAAAAATCAGGTTGAGCTGGGCGCTGTTACTGGCAATTGTTTCTGTAATATCAGCGCTGTTTTGGCTTTCATCAAAATATGTCTTCATCTATGACATGACTCACAACAATATGCGTTCTCTGTCTGCTGCCAGCATCAACCTGCTAAATCAAGTTGACGGCCCCTTATCTATAACCGCTTATGCACGAGAGGATAATCAATTACGAGACGCCATCAGGCAGTTCATCGGCGGGTATCAGGAAATTAAGCCGGATCTACAGCTTGATTTTGTTAACACCGACACCGCTCCAGATGAAGTTAGAGCACTGGGCATCCGGGTCAATGGCGAATTGGTGCTCGAGTACCAAAACAGAACGGAACATGTCCGTTATGCAGACGAAAAAACACTGATTAATGCAATCGCCCGGGTATCACAGGACAGCCAGAACTGGATTGCTTATATTACCGGTCATGGCGAAAGAGATATGCTGGGCAGGGCAAACCACGACCTGGGGTCATTTGGCGCCAGGCTAAAGGACAGGGGTTATAATATTCAGCCCATCAACCTATCTGAGGTGCCAGATATACCCATCAATACCACTGTGTTGGTGATAAGTGGCCCACGAATACCACTGCTAGAACAGGAAACCAGCTCTCTGTTGGCATACCTTCAAAGAGGCGGCAATCTACTGTGGCTTGTTGATCCAGGAGACATGAATTTTATCACGGCTGAACTACCGGAATTGCTTGAGATTGATATTGCGGAGGGTACTGTAATTGATACTGCCAGTGAACTGCTTGGAACAGATGATCCAACCATCGCTGTCATAACCGACAGCCTGTATACACCACACCCATTATTGGCGAACTTCAGCTATACCACCATTTACCCTCATGCTGCTGCCCTCTTGCCCGGTGACAGTGCTGTATGGACATCCAGCCCACTACTCATGACGGGGAACCAGACCTGGGTTGAGAGTTCCGGGCTTGAAAATGAAGTCAGCTTTGATCCATCATCAGATCTGCAGGGACCGTTAACCTTGGGCATGGCGTTAAGTCGAGATTCCATTAGTAATAACTTATCAGGCGCTTCTGAAAAACGACAACGGGTTGTTGTGATTGGCGATGGTGATTTTCTCTCCAATACCTATCTGGAAAATTCAGGCAACCTTGAATTGGGCATGAGAATCATTTCCTGGTTAAGTCACCGCGACAACCTTATTGAGGTCCCGATACGTACTGTTTCTGATTCAAGCTTGACAGTCCCCCGCTATTACATTGGGGCTGCGGGTATATTTTTTCTTATTGTTATGCCGCTG
Source organism: Gammaproteobacteria bacterium (assembly GCA_030835405.1). Lineage (GTDB taxonomy): Bacteria > Pseudomonadota > Gammaproteobacteria > Eutrophobiales > Eutrophobiaceae > Eutrophobius. The sequence continues at coordinate 23,798 of JAURPG010000110.1, forward strand.
CTCAGCATATCCATTGCAGCCAGCCTTTGGCGTCACAGACGCCGGGCCCGGTAACATATTACTTTCCAGCTATGCCTGAACTGCCTGAAGTAGAAACAACCCGCAGGGGAATTGCCCCTCACCTGCAAGGCAACAAAATTGTTGCTGCTATTTTTCGTGAACGGAGGTTAAGGTGGCCAATCCAGAATAATCTCTCTGAGATTTTAGCCAAGCAAAAAATTCACAGCGTCACAAGACGGGGCAAATATATTATACTCAAGACAGATAACGGCAGCTTGCTTATACACCTGGGCATGTCAGGGAGCCTTCGATTATTATCTACACCGGGCTCACCGGAAAAGCATGATCATTATGATCTTATCCTTAATACCGGCAAGCTGTTGCGATACAGAGACCCCCGTCGATTTGGCTCATTACATTGGACCAGTTCTGACCCACTATCCCACCGTCTATTAAAAAACCTTGGGCCGGAGCCATTATCAGAACAGTTTACCGGTGAATATTTGTTTACAAAGAGCCGGAATAAAAAACTAAAAATAAAATCCTTTATCATGGACAGTCATGTGGTACCTGGCGTGGGAAACATATATGCAAATGAAGCTTTGTTTTTAAGCCAGATCCGCCCCGGGCTTGCCTCGGGAAACGTATCTGCAAAACGCTATGAACGACTGGCTGACAGCATCAAAGAAGTGTTGTCTGTTGCCATCCTTAAAGGTGGTACGACATTAAGAGACTTTGTCGACAGTGGTGGACAACCGGGTTATTTTAAACAAAGCCTGTTTGTATATGACAGGGCGGGAAAGATCTGCAAAACATGTGGCGTCATGATCAAAGCCAGGATGCAAAATCAGCGGGCGACATATTATTGCCCGAATTGTCAGCACTGAAACCAGTTATAAACTTACCTGGTCTCTGCCTTGCCTTCACCGCGTTTGTCAGATGCCGCATATATGTAATTGGTGCGCTTGTCCCACATGATTGCATGCATATTTCCATATAATCGTCTCGACTCGCGTAACTGGTGGCCCCTGGATATCAATGCCTGTTGTTCGTCTGTTGTAAATGCATTGCGTTCAAAATAGACCGTGTCTGGTTTATACTGATGATGAAACCTGGGCAAATCCACCCATGATTCCGGAAGCTTTCCCGAAGAAAAATCCAATACGCCAAGCAATACCATGGTGATAATCCTGCTGCCTCCCGGGGTACCAAGGATCCCCACACGCTCCTCGCTTTCAACAAACGTAGGTGTCATGCTCGATAAAGGCCGCTTGCGGGGTTCTATGGCATTTGCTTCATACCCAATCAAGCCATAAGAATTCGGATTCTCCGGTTTGATTGCAAAATCATCCATTTCATTATTGACCAGCACGCCAGTTCCGGGGATAACAAACTTTGATCCAAAGCCTCGGTTAATACTTAATGTCCCCGCCACACGATTGCCCTCTTTATCCAGGACTGAAAAGTGGGTGGTGGAATTCCCTTTATTCCTGATTTCAGGCAACTCACCGAGTTTATCACTGGGGGTAGCATTTAATGGGTCAATCGTCAGTGCCAGGCCCTCAATATAGTCATCATCCAATAAGCGTTGCTCAGGTATTTCAACAAAATCTGGGTCGCCGAGAAACACGGCCCGGTCACGATAAGCCCTTCTGGCCGCCTCTATGACATAATGTGCTCTGGAGACATAATCCATATTTTCAAGGTCAAAATGTTCAAGGATTTTCAGGATCTGTCCCATTACTATTCCACCAGATGAAGGTGGTGACGCGGAGACAATCTTGATGTCTTTGTAGTTTGTTTCAAATGGGCGGCGTTCTAACACAACATAGTTTTGCAGGTCCTCTGCCGTCCAGATTCCACCATTTGCGGTCATACCCTGGACTATTTTGCTTGCCATCTCACCTTGATAGAACCCGGCAAAACCCTGGTTTGCAATAGACTTCAGGGTTGCTGCCAGGTCTGCCTGGATCAGCTGATAACCTGCATCAGGAACGTTGCCTTCAGGTAGGAATATTTTTGATGACGACGGGTAGCTTTGAAAATCTTCCCTTGCCCGCTCAATTGACTGGCTTAATCCGGAAGAGATGGGGAAGCCTTGTTGCGCATATTTTATTGCCGGCGCCATTGAAATTGATAATGGCAATCTCCCATAATTCATTGCCAGATAAACCAGACCTGCAGGGATGCCAGGGATCCCGCCGGCCAGCGGCCCATCCAGAGAGGCACGTTCACGAACATTATCATTTTCGTCCAGGTACATCCGCCTATGAGCAAACCCAGGCGCCATCTCTCTCCCATCTATCATGACCTTTTTTTGGTCAGACTCGCGATGCAACAACCAGAATCCGCCCCCACCCAGGCCGGAACCTGTGGGCTCAACTACCGCAAGCGCTGCCGTGATCGCAACCGCGGCATCAAATGCATTACCGCCTTGTTCAAGCACCTCCAGCCCGGCCTGTGTTGCCAATGGATGTGCACTGGCTACAGCATTTGCAGAGGGGCTTTGTGCATAAACGGGAGAAATTGCCAGCCACAAGCACAGATAGAACGAAATTCTGATGTGCTGGAATGAAAAAATATTTATATTTCCTCTCATATCGGGCCTGGTTCGTTTAGCTTCAAATATTTCTGATACAGTTCTTGTTTGGATTCTACCCTGTCTGGATCTTTGGGTATGCAATCCACCGGACACAGGACGACGCATTGGGGTTCACCATGATGCCCTATGCACTCGGTACACAGATCCGGATTTATTTGATAATACTCCTCACCAAAAAAAATAGCATGATTTGGGCATGCCGGCTCACAAACATCACAATTGATACATTCATGAGTGATTTTTAATGCCACGGACTACCTTTTAGCCTGCCTGTCTATACTGTTAACCGCTCTTTTAAAGCTTTGACAACGTCTTTATGCACAAAGCGACTAACATCACCTCCCAACGACGCGACTTCCCTGACCAGGCTGGAAGAAATATAACCGAACTGCTCCGCCGGGGTTAAAAATACGGTTTCTGTTTTATCATTAAGCTGGCGATTCATGCTTGCCATCTGAAACTCATATTCAAAGTCAGAGACAGCCCTTAAACCACGGATAATAACGCTGGCATCCCGGGATCTTGCGTATGCTGTCACCAGCCCCTCAAAACTACACACCTCCACATTATCAATATCCTTTAATGCTATATTGGCCATTTTCACTCGTTCTTCAAGTGAAAAAGCTGTTTGTTTTGGCGTGCTGGCAGCAATGGCAACAATAACATTGTCAAACAGGCGCGTCGCACGCATGACGATGTCAGTGTGTCCATTCGTTACAGGGTCAAATGTTCCGGGATATATTGCTGTTACTTTCATTCCATTCACTTAAAGCTTAATAACTGAAACATCACTTTACCGACGTTTCCCGATTTAATCATCTCCAGATGTTCATTTTCGATATCAATCTCTTTGTCTGACTCAACATATATTAGTGCCATATCTTTCAGACAACCGCCTGCAACCAGCTTCTCGAGACTACGATGAAGCAAACGGTCTTGATACGGCGGATCGATAAAAACAATATCAAAGGTTTTTCTACACCCTCCCAGCCAGTTTATGGAATCGCTGCAGAAAATCTCTAGCCCGACTGCCCCAAGTTTATCAGCCTGCAGCTTAAGATTATTCACCGCCTGTTTGTTACGCTCCACCATAACCACGGATGCCGCCCCCCTGGACATGGCCTCAAAGCCAAGTGCTCCTGTACCTGCAAACAGGTCCAGACAATCAGCACCTTCGATATAAGGCGATAACCAGTTAAACAAGGTTTCCCGGGCCCGATCCGGCGTGGGCCTGAGGCCACTTATACTCATTACGTCAAGCTTTCTGCTCCGCCATTTGCCGGCAATTAATCTTACTTTACCTTGCACGCTTGAAGGTCATCAGGCTTAATCCTCTTCTGCAACCGGACCTACGAGAACAGTTACAAAGCTGTCTACATCAAGACGCCGTTGAAATGCGTCTTTTATATCTTCAATGGTTACCGCCTCAACTTTTTCATTAAATGTTTCTAGATAGTCCAACGGCAAATTATAAAACCCTATTACAGACAAATATCCAGAGATATTGCTGTTACTGTCTATGCGTAATGGGAAACCCCCTGTTATATTTTTTTTCGATGAGGTTAGCTCAGCATCGGTAGGGCCATTTTCAACAAACTCACGAATGGTTTCGGTCAACACTTCCAGTGCCTCTTGTGTCTGGTCTTCTCGGGTGGAAATAGACGCCTGAAAACTGCCCAGGCCACGGCGAGGAGCAAAATAGCTACTGGCACCATAGGACAATCCACGCTTTTCCCTTACCTCTTCAAACAACCTGGACACCAGGCCGCCGCCGCCCAGAATATGGTTTCCTACATACAATGGAAAATAATCAGGATCACCATACTTCATGCCTGGCTGACCTACCCGGATGTGCACCTGGGATGACGGATGGGACACCTTTATCAGTTTTCCTTTAGAATCCTGCTCAACCTCGGGAAAATACAACGGCGCATTCCCCGATACCAGATCTGCGGATACTGACTCAGCGATTGATTTTGCCTGATCCATGGAGATGTCACCAACCAGAGTAATCATGGCATTACTGGCGACATAATAATCTGCATGGAACCTCACCAGGTCGTTACGGGTAATATTCGCCAAACTTTCCGGAGTCCCCTCATTTGGGTAAGCATAAGGATGACTACCAAAAATCTCCGCCTCAAACCGCTCGGCCGCGATTGCTTGCGGAGACTGATATTTTCTCTGAATCGCCACCAGAATTCGGTTACGCTCGCGCTCAATTACCTCATCAGGAAAGTCCGGACGGGTTAAGACTGTCTTCAGCATATCCAGCGCAGGGTTCATAAGGTGTTCATCAGACAGGGTCCGCAGCGAAACAGACGCCGTATCATATGCCCCCCTCGCACTGTATTCTGCTCCCAGGCGCTCAAATTCAAAGCTGATGTCATCGGCATCCATGCCTCCTGCCGCCTCATTTAACAGACTGCTGGCAAGTTGCGCCAAGCCTAATTTACCTTCGGGGTCTCTTACACTTCCTGCATCAAAGACCACCTGCAAATCCAACATCGGCAGTTCATGGGATTCAACAAAATATACCCTGACACCTTTTGATGTTTCCCAATGCCTGATGTCCGGACCGGCGTTCACGGACAATGAGCAAGTCAGTAAGCCAAGGCCAACCAAGGTCGTCCTTAGCAAATAGTGGGTGTTTTGAAAAAGATTACTCATTAGTTCTGCTCCTTGGTCGCAACTGGCTCAAGTATCGCAAGAGTAGATACATCTTCATGCAGATATTTAGCAACCACTGCTCTTACCTGTTCAGCGGTAATTTCATTTATTTTTTCAACATACTCATCAGCCAGTTTCCAGCCCAGACCCACGGTTTCGTAGATTCCAAGAACCATCGCCTGATAAAAGACTGAGTCTTTTTCATAAACATTACTGGAAACCACCTGTGCTTTTACCCTGTCCAGTTCACGATCATCTGCGAGGGTTGTTTTTATGGTTTCCAGTTGAGCGTATATGGCCTGCTCAAGTTCCTGAATGGTCCTGTCCTGTGCAGGTGTGCCGGTTAGAGTAAATAAACCGTCCAGCCTTCCGGACATTTGATAACTGGCGCCAACACCACTGGCTACCTGTTGCCCACGAACCAGTTGTGATGCAAACCTTGCACTACTACCCCCGCTCAGTATGCCTGACAGGACCTCAAGGGCATACGGTTCCCAGCGTTGTGTTGGCGACCCCTCTGCCAATGAAGACTTAAGGCCGGGGACCTTAAAGGCCAGCATCAGTCTTGAGATCTCCGCAGGGCGTTTTACTATTACGGTCTTTTTTCCCTGCTGCAGAACTTCCGGTCGATGTGGGGGCGAAGTAACATTTTCAGCCTTAAGTTTACCAAAGTACTTGATGGCCAGTTGATGCACGGCATCCGGCTCAACATCACCGACCACGACAACAGTGGCATTATTTGGCGCGTAATATTTTTGATACCATTCACGAAGATCCTCAACTTTCATGGCGTCTAGATCAGCCATCCAGCCAATAATGGGCTGCCGGTATGGACTGGTTTGAAATGCCGTTGCCTGTGCGACTTCGCGCAAATAAGCATTTGGATTGTCCTCTGTCCTCAACCGCCTTTCTTCTTTGACCACCTCGACCTCCTTGTTAAACGCCTCAGGCGGGAGGGTGATATTTCTCATGCGGTCTGCTTCGAGCTCAAAACTAATGGCCAGCCTGGATTTTTCCAGGGTCTGGAAATAGGCGGTGTAATCATCGCCGGTAAAAGCATTTTCTCTACCGCCATTTTCGGAAATTATTCGGGAAAACTCCCCTTCACCATGCTTTTCGGTGCCCTTGAACATCATGTGCTCCAGGACATGTGAAACTCCGGTTATGCCATCAGTTTCATAACTGGCACCAACCTTGTACCATACCTGGGTAACCACTACCGGGGCGCGATGGTCTTCTTTGACCAACAATTTCAAGCCATTCTCAAGAACATATTCATTTACCTGGGCTGTCGCCTGTGAAACAACGCTTGCCAGTAAAATTAGCTGAACAATTTTATTCAATTTCATCTCCAGTTTAGAGGTTTCTCACTTACATTAAATTTATACATTTTTCTCATTTTAGAGTAAGTTTTTGGTTAATGATACGATACTAAGTTCCACGATGTTACAAAATTACCGAAATGCTATTTAAAAAAAATCAAAATAAAGAACAACAGGCTTTCAGTGTCTGGAAATCTTTAAAATCCGGTCTGAATAAAACCAGAGATATCCTGTTAAGTGACATTGGCGATTTATTAAGCCTCAACAACCTGGGTACAGATGAATTGCTGGAGGAGCTAGAAACCAGGCTCTTGCTCGCAGACGTTGGCATTGACGCCACTGAAAAGATAATCAATGGCTTAAAAACAGATATTAAGAAGCAAAGGCCGGATTCTGCCGAGGAAGCATTAATACTGCTCAAGCAACAGATGATAAACGTTCTTAAGGCGATCGAATCCCCGATAAATTTATCTGTTAGTGCACATAAGCCCTTAACCATATTAGTTATAGGTGTAAATGGGGCCGGGAAGACCACCACCATTGGCAAACTGACTAATCTTTACAAAAACAGTTTTAAAACCATGATTGCCGCAGGCGACACCTTCCGGGCTGCAGCAATTGAACAATTAATTGCCTGGGGCGATCGAAATTCTGTGCCTGTGGTGTCAAGAGCACAAGGAGCAGATTCTGCTGCTGTGATTTATGACGCCTTACAGACGGCGCGGCAACAAAACATTGACCTGTTGATTGCTGATACGGCGGGCAGGCTACAAAACAAGAATAATCTTATTGATGAACTAAAAAAAATACGCCGCACAATAACCAAGTTTGATCCTGAGCTTAACGTTATAACCTTACTGATCATTGATGCTGCCACAGGGCAAAATGCGCTGAATCAAGCGGTGCAATTTAATTCGGATATAGGAATTGACGGCCTGGTTTTAACAAAACTGGACGGCACCGCAAAAGGTGGAATTATCTTTGCAATCGCTGAAAGTCTTGGCATACCATTACATTATATAGGGACCGGCGAATCGATTAATGATATTTCACCTTTTAATGCACAGGATTTTGTCTCCGCTCTTTTATCAATAAAAACATGATTCAGTTTACAGACGTTTCCAAGCGCTACACCTCCGGCAAGGATGCATTAAAAAAGCTGAATTTATTTATTGAACAAGGGGCGATGGTGTTTGTCACCGGACGCTCCGGGGCAGGAAAAACCACCCTGCTCAGACTAATCGCATTGATAGAGCGACAGTCCCGTGGTCAAATCATTGTCAACAGTCAAAACCTCGAAAGGGTGAGGGGCAACCGAATTCCCTTGTTCCGAAGAAATATAGGTTTTATGTTCCAGGACCATCGGCTACTAAATGATCGCACTGTCTTCGACAATGTTGCACTGCCTATGGTGGTGGCCGGCTATTCATACCAGGACACAAGGAAACGTGTCCACGCAGCATTAGACAAGGTTGGTCTGCTGAAGCTTGAAAAGTCCTATCCACAGGCACTTTCCGGCGGAGAACAACAGCGTGTTGGCATTGCCCGGGCAGTTGTACATCGGCCAGCGCTGCTACTGGCAGACGAACCGACCGGGAACCTTGATCCAGCTCTATCATGGGAAAGCATGAAGTTATTCGAGCAGTTTAATCAGGTTGGTGTAACTGTGCTCATCGCCAGCCATGACCTGGAAATGATAAGACGGTTAAAAAAACCTATCATAACCTTGAAGGCCGGGCAGCTGCTGACCAAAAACCCGAGGAATGAAACCCGGACGTGAACGTTAAACGAAAACCTGGCTCCGGGCCGAATAATTCACCAGGCAAAGTCCTCCAGGTCTGGCTGTCCCAACACGCGCGCGCCTTGATGGTGAGCATCGGCCAGTTAAGCAAAAATCCTCTTGGCAACCTCTTTTCCGTGATGGTAATCGGTATTACGCTAGCGCTACCTGTGGGACTGCATCTGATTATCAGCAATGCTTCCCGGGTCCTGCAAAGCTGGGAAGGTAATATTCAAATCGCAGTTTATCTGAAACCGGGAGTCACTGAAGAACGGGCCCAGCAACTTAGCATGGAGCTCGACAACGAAGAGACAATTGAAAGTATCGCATTAATTACGAAAGAGATGGCGCTGAATGAATACAAGACGCTGTCCGGGTTTGCCGAGGCACTAGAAGCCCTGGAAGAAAACCCCCTCCCCAATATGTTAATTATTAGACCGGACCTGAACTCCCTTTCATCAACGGCCGGAGACGAACTTATTTCACGGCTTGGGTTACTGGATGAGGTTGAATCGGCACAGCTTGACCATCAATGGGTAAACCGACTACTGGCTATATTGGGCATCATGAAAACGGGCGTGATCGTTCTTGTTTCATTGTTCTCGATGGCCGTTTTGTTAATTGTGGGGAATACCATTCGACTTTCCATTTTTAACAAACGCACTGAAATTGAAATAGATAAACTGTTTGGTGCTACCAATGCTTTCATCCAGCGGCCATTTTTGTATTCTGGGCTTATCTATGGGACAGGGGGCAGCCTGATTGCCTGGTGCCTGGTGTTGTCCTTAACCGAGATCATGCAAGACCCGGTTGGACAGTTGGCATTGTTATATGGCAGCGACTTCACCTTGTCAGGGTTAAGATTAAAAGAAGTATTAACCCTTTTTGCATCAGGTGGAGGGCTGGGCCTGCTGGGTTCATGGATTGCCGTGGGGCGCCACCTCAAAAACACAGAGCCGACATAACCTGCTGATTTAAAACATAAAATCTTCTGCTCCATGCCTGAACTTCCCTCCGACTTGGCACTCTAACTATCAGAGTGCTAATATTGGCGTATTCAGAATCATGAGGAACAACATGAACTTACAATTATCCGTACCTAATCATTCCATTGAGGCCTATATCCAAGGCGTCAATAGTATACCGGTTTTGAGTGCAGAGCATGAGCAAGCACTATTTGACCGATTTAAAAACCAGGACGATCTAGAGGCTGCAAGGGAGCTTGTGCTGTCCCATTTGCGCTTTGTGGTAAAAGTCGCCCGTGGGTACAGTGGTTATGGACTGCCCCAGGCCGATTTAATTCAAGAAGGCAATATTGGTTTGATGAAGGCCGTGAAAAGGTTTGATCCTTCCGTGGGGGTGAGGCTGGTCTCATTTGCGGTGCATTGGATCAGGGCTGAAATTCACGAATATATATTGCGCAACTGGCGCATTGTGAAGGTTGCCACAACAAAGGCCCAGCGAAAATTATTTTTCAACTTGCGTTCAACAAAGAAACGCCTTGGTTGGTTATCACACGAAGAAGTTCAGTCTGTTGCTAATGACCTTGGGGTAAAACCCAAAGATGTACTCGAAATGGAAAAGCGAATGAGCGCCTATGACGCATCTTTTGACGGCAAGGAGAATGATGATGACAATGATGTTTATGCGCCGGCATTTTTTCTCGAGACTGAGAATGATGGTCCGGAGCAAGCAACTGAGTCAGAGCAAAATGAAGCCCTTATGACAGAACAATTAGAACAGGCTCTAGAGTCGCTGGACGACAGGAGCAGAAAGATTATTTCCCAAAGATGGCTCAGCTCCAAAAAGCAGACGCTGCATGAACTGGCTTCAGAGCACGGGGTATCAGCAGAACGCATAAGACAGCTTGAACAAAATGCCATGAAGAAATTACGAAACTCCATGGAGTCGCTACAGTAATATTCGCCTATGCCGGATAAACTACGCCGGACAAATTGTTGTATTTTATTTGCGGCGACCTGTTTACGACGCCGGGGCGTATTATCCAAACTGGCCGGCAAAAATTCTCAGGTAGTGGTCCGCCAATAAAAACGCAAACAATGCCATCAAATAGATAATCGAATACGCAAATGTCTTCATTGCAAGCGCATCGCTATGGTCACGTTGCATGACAATAGCATAATAAAGAAATATTCCGCCCAGCATCACCGCGCCAAACAGATACATCCCGCCACTCATCATGAAGACAAACGGCAACAGGCTGGCTAGAAACAAAATAATTGTGTAGTAAAGAATCTGTAGACGGGTAAATTCCACCCCATGGGTAACGGGCAGCATTGGTATTGCTGCCTTTTCATATTCGTCTCGGCGACATATCGCTAGCGCCCAAAAATGTGGTGGTGTCCAGGCAAAGATAATTATAAACAACAACAGCGAATGGGGATCCAGCGTTCCGGTTACTGCAGTCCAGCCCAGTACCGGTGGCGCAGCACCAGAGGCCCCGCCGATAACAATATTCTGTGGCGTAGCGCGCTTTAGATACATGGAATAAACAAACCCATATCCCACCAAAGAAACCAGCGTCAATACTGCGGTGAGCATATTGATATAAACCACTAATATCCACATTGACAAAACACATAATAACAAAGAAAAAACCAGGGCGCGGTCAATGCTGACATTACCTTTTGGTAGCGGTCGGTTTTGCGTCCTGGCCATGATGGCGTCTACACGCTGATCAACCATCTGATTGACTGCAGCTGCAGATGCTGCCGCCAGGCCAATACCGAGGTTGCCAAGGACAAATACATCAAGCGGCACTGCACCAGGCACGGCAAGCAACATGCCAACAGCGGAAGTAAATATAATTAAGGCAACAATAGTTGGCTTGCACAATGCTAGGTAGTCCCGCCAGGGGACGATTGCAGTGTCATTTAATATAGATTCTTTCAATTTATTTAACCGGATCTGCGTTTTGACAAAAGACGCCGGCAGGTAAATCGTTTTTTTGGTTTTAGTTGATTGCATTTAACCGATCCTGGAATATCGCAAAAGTCTTTTGATATCCTGGAGAATTCCCGCGCCTTCACTATCTCTATTGTATCTCATCATCAGGTTTCCTGCCGGGTCTACTAACAAATATTCACGTTCAAAAATATCAGGCAACTGTGTTTTGTCAGCAGTGACTATGAAATCGTCCTTTATTGACATAGCCAGCACCTCACCCCAATCAACCTGTGTAGCTAAACCAGACTCCCCTACGGCACCTAAATCGCTATTGTTTGCCACGACCAACTGGAGCCTATGGGAATTTTGGGCGAGTGATAATTTTAATTTTTGCAACATTTGTATATCTTGCCGACATGTTGCCTCACACGCATCCGGTAAAATATATATCAGACTCCATTTACCCAGCAGATTACCCGCCTCGCTCCCGCCAGCAGGGGAATGTAATGATACATCCTGCAGGCGCATCGGCGGGTCAAGCAAGTTCCCATGGTTAATGGAATCACCCCTGCCAATATCAGTATAAATATAAATAATCCACGCACCCAGGATGGGCGATATAAATACCAGCACTAAAACTAATAGCTCTATTCTGCCAACTTTTTTTGACGATTTCTGTTCTTCACTCATTATTAGGATTTTTTCATAATCAAGCCCACGAATATAACCAAAACAACTAACGCCATTCTAAACCATTGCATGACGTAGGCCTGATGACGCGCCGGCCCTGAATCAATGGGTTGCCAGTCCCGATGAAGCCCGAATTCAATCTCGGGACCCAGGAGTATAATGAAAGGGTGATATTTAGTCCCTGTAGTCACACCGACTTCGTCAATATTTATTTCCTGGACCCGGATTATATTATTTTTCATGCCCTCGAAAACTATTTCATCAATAAATAGATTGTCTTCCACCATCTTAAGCGGCCCGGTCAAGTCAAGATGTCCTCTGGGAACTTGAATTGGTGCGATAAAACCATAGTTATCTTCAGCGCCTATCCATCCGAGGTTTAATAACACGCGCTTATCTGACCCGTTGACCATGAAGTCCGCTATCATGTTGTATCCCGCCACTCCATTTAGTATTTGATTGTCTAACAAAATAATAGGGCCTGAATCAAATTCACCTGTTAGCGACACCTGTCGCCATTGTAGATCAGCGGCAGGTATATTTTGTTTTATAACTGACGATAGACTTATTATCGTCTGTTCCGTGGCCAGCAAAAAATCCTGATAGTTTTGTTTCTTATGCTGCGCGCGCTCCAACTGCCAAAACCCAAGCGAGATAAACACTGTGAGCGCCAAAATAGTTAACACTGTTTTAACTGGATCAGGACGAAATTGTCGGCGACTTCCTGTTTGTAGAATACCCTTCAGTTTTATGCTCCAGCATTTATGATCCCGCTATGAATATATTAACCCTCCTGGCAAGACAACAACTTCAATGGGTTGTGATTATTCCACCTATGTATGACACTGATTGCGCGTATTTTATGGTTGCTTTCGCCCCTGATTACTACTGAATAGTATAGTTATGGATACATAATTAATTTGACCCTGCCAATTTAACCTGCGACGGGTCATACGCTCGAAAAAGAAAATGAGAATCAATCATAATTCACCCTCTGCATACCTACCAGCTTTCTTCTTTAAAACACAACAAAACTATGACTAAAATCATTGACTTAAATGTAACGGAAGGTACACTTTCAAGCTTTGTGTATAGACTGTTATTGCAAGGTTCTATTTGTGTTCAAAAGCTCTGGTTCTGAGCTGTAATGTTTTTGGACCTTCCTTCAATAAATAATGTTAACCATAGAGGAAATATTTAGTTATGGCACTCGCAGTAGTAATTACCCTGCTTATTATAGGCTCATTGATCTTTCATTTCGTAAGCCCCTGGTGGTTTACGCCCATTGCATCCAACTGGACGTCTATCGATGACACCATAAACCTTACCTTCATCGTTACCGGCATTGTGTTTGTGCTGATTAACAGCTTTTTGGTGTACTGCGTTGTCAAGTTTCGCTATAAGGAAGGAGAGCGCGCCCACTATGAACCAGAAAATAAAAAGCTTGAAGTGGGGTTGACCGCGATTACGTCTATAGGCGTAATCGCCATGCTGGCCCCGGGGCTGTTTGTCTGGGCAAATTTCGTTGATGTGCCGGATGATGCGATTGAGGTTGAGGTGGTAGGGCAGCAATGGCGCTGGTCTTATCGATATCCAGGTGATGATGAGGTCTTTGGTAGCACCGACGTCAGTCACATGACGGACGAAAACCCGTTCGGGATCAACCCTGAAGACCCTAATGGCCAAGATGATGTGGTGGTATACGACGACGGCCTGAGGCTGCTAAAAGGCAGGCCAGTAAAATTATTACTGCGCGCCAAAGACGTGCTTCACAATTTTACCGTTGCCCAGTTCAGGGTAAAGATGGACATGGTCCCCGGCATGGTTACATATTTGTGGCTAGAACCTACTGTGACCGGTGAATATGACATCCTTTGTGAAGAGCTCTGCGGGATTGGCCATTACGCCATGCGTGGCAGGGTAATTGTGGAAGAAGAGCCGGCCTACAGCAACTGGCTGGCAGAACAAACAACTTTCGCGCAGACCGTTAGAGAAAATACAGCCGACATTAATACTGGCAGGGCACTTTATGCCGTCTGTGCCTCATGTCATGGCCAGGAAGGCGAAGGCAACGAGGCATTAAATGCACCGCGTCTTGCAGGGATGTCATCATGGTATATGGAAAGCCAGATTAACAAGTACAAAAACGGCATGCGCGGGGCCCATGAGGAAGATGTCTATGGCAGACAAATGGTCCCCATGGCGGCCACTCTTGCCAATGAGGCAGCCGTTAAAAATGTCGCGGCATATATTGCATCCATGGCTGACACGACGGTAACCGAAACAATTGCAGGAAATATAGAAAACGGCAGGCGTCTATATACCACCTGCGGCGCCTGTCACGGCAAACAGGGCCAGGGCATATGGAGCACAGACGCGCCAAGACTAGCGGGGCAAAATGACTGGTACCTGGCAAGACAGCTTTCCAATTTTAAAAATGAAATTAGAGGCTACCATTCCAGCGACGCTACCGGCAAACAGATGCTGTTATTGTCGAAGATGTTGAAGCAAGAGTCTGCGATCAATGATGTGGTCGCCTACATCAACACATTACAACCGTAGTTTCGCGCTTTAATCTACTAGTATGAATTTATACGTAATAAAATTTTGGAGGAAGTTCTAATGGCATTTGTTGCTTTAGCTGATCGGGACAATGATGCTCATCTTCATGACCCTGAAACGTTCATAACTAAATACGTCTGGAGCCAGGACCATAAAGTCATCGCCATACAATATGGGGTTGTTTCTATCTTCGTAGGCCTGATAGCACTTGCGCTTTCAGTAATGATGAGGCTACAACTGGCGTTTCCAGAAAGCTTCAGCTTCATCACCCCCAATGATTATTATCAGTTTGTGACCATGCATGGGATGATCATGGTGGTTTACCTCTTAACAGCATTGTTTCTCGGTGGGTTTGGTAATTACCTGATCCCGCTGATGTGCGGCGCCCGTGACATGGTATTCCCCTATTTGAACATGCTCAGTTTCTGGACATACTTTTTGTCCGTGATTATTCTGCTGGCCAGCTTCTTTGTACCAGGCGGGCCAACCGGGGCAGGCTGGACCCTGTATCCACCTCAAACCATTCTCCCCGGAACGCCCGGGAATGAGCTGGGGATCCTGCTCATGTTGTTATCACTCGCGGTATTTATCGTAGCCTTTACCATGGGCGGCCTGAATTATGTAACCACGATACTACAGGCGCGTTGCCGGGGGATGACCCTGATGCGCATGCCACTGTCTATCTGGGGCATCTTCACCGCGACGGTTCTGGGCTTACTGGCCTTTCCCGCGCTACTGGTAAGTGCCATCATGATGCTGTTTGATTTGTTACTGGGCACCAGCTTCTTCATGCCGGCCATTTTATCCATGGGGGAAATGCCTGACTATCAGGGGGGAACACCCATCCTGTTCCAACACCTGTTCTGGTTCTTTGGCCACCCTGAGGTCTATATTGTCGCCTTGCCGGCGTTTGGCATCGTATCCGATATTCTGAGTGTCCATGCCAGAAAAAACATCTTTGGTTACAGAATGATGGTGTGGGCCATTGTGGGAATTGGCGCCTTAAGTTTTGTGGTCTGGGCCCACCACATGTATGTCAGCGGCATGAATCCTTATTTTGGATTCTTCTTTGCCACCACCACCTTGATTATCGCCATACCCACCGCCATCAAGGTCTATAACTGGGTGCTCACCCTGTGGAAAGGCAACATCAGGCTGAAGGTCCCCATGCTGTTTTCCATCGGTTTCATTTTTACCTTTACTCATGGCGGCCTCACGGGGTTATTCCTGGGTAACGTAACCGTCGACCTGCCGCTCTCAGACACCTACTTTGTGATCGGCCACTTTCATATGGTGATGGGTGTTTCGCCAGTTCTCGTGCTGTTTGCCGCCATTTACCACTGGTATCCTAAGATGACTGGCAAAATGTACAACGTACCCATGGCCAAGGCACACTTCTGGCTGACATTTGTCAGTGCATATTCACTATATCTGCCGATGCATTATCTGGGCATCTTGGGCGTGCCAAGACGATATTTTGCCTATGGCGGCGCCGAATTTATCCCCGCTTCTGCACAATCACTAAACGTAGGCATCACCATGGCCTCCATCGTCCTGGCGACAGTACAACTTTTGTTCATCATCAATCTCATATGGGCATTGAAGAACGGCAAACCTTCCGGCGACAACCCCTGGGAGGCAACCACGCTGGAGTGGCAAACACCTGAAACGCCTCCAAAGCACGGCAACTGGGGGCCCGAGCTTCCGGAGGTGTATCGTTGGGCTTATGACTACAGCGTGCCCGGGGCAAAGCTGGACTATATCCCCCAGAATGAACCACATCATGGACAGGGCTCCGTTGAATCAGATTCTGATGATGCCGTAGACGAGACCAAGGTCTAGCCATAGATGAGTATGTGGACCTTATCGGTAGCCTTAGTATGTGCCCTGATTGTGTGGGCCGTACTGGTGCGCTACCTGATGGCACAACCGTGGCTGCCGGCAGGAGACCCCGGCAATCTGGATGACATAACTGCGGTCGATCAACCGGCTAAAAAGGTAGGCCTATATTCCTTCCTCGGCGCCATATCCAGCATGTTCATCCTTTTTATTACCGCCTACCTGATGCGCATGGATCCAAAACATGGCGCGGACTGGTTTAGCATCCCTAAACCCGGAATATTGTGGATCAACACATTATTGCTGGTGTATAGCAGCATATCCATGCAACATGCCAAATCGGTAGCCGCCCAGCCTGGGCAGGTAAACCTGAAGCGTGGTCTGCTCATCGGCGGCCTGTTTGCTTTCCTGTTTATTGCAGGGCAGTTATGGGCCTGGGAAACACTGCACGGATCGGTACATTTTCACCTGTCTAACCCAGCGCTAGCATTTTTTTACCTGTTAACAGGGGTACATGCCAT
The DNA here is from genome assembly GCA_030835405.1 of Gammaproteobacteria bacterium. Classification (GTDB taxonomy): domain Bacteria; phylum Pseudomonadota; class Gammaproteobacteria; order Eutrophobiales; family Eutrophobiaceae; genus Eutrophobius. Next base: position 40,691 of record JAURPG010000110.1, read on the forward strand.
CCATCTTTTGGGTGGACTGTACGTGTGGGGACGGGTTACAAGCCGGGTATTCAACAATGCCCGCCCTGAATCGGTCGCGCTCAGCATTGAACTCTGCACCACTTACTGGCATTACCTGCTATTAGTATGGCTAGTACTTTTTGGAATTTTGCTTTTAACTTAACGAGGAAATAATTCATGCAACAATCAGCATTAATCGATTCTGCATATGACAAGCCGGGTCATCCCGGCATCATAGACGATTGGTCCGCCGATAAGCAGACCTTCCCGGTGCCCTGGGGCAAGGCGATGATGTGGATATTCCTGCTTAGTGATATCTTTATCTTCAGCATATTCTTGACTGGCTATATGACTGTAAGAATGTCTAACCCGGTCGATTGGCCCATAGCCAGCGAGGTCTTCGCCCTGACCATCTTTGGCTACAACATGCCGCTGATACTTATCGCCATAATGACGTTTATCCTCATCACCAGCAGCGGCACCATGGCCCTGGCGGTGAATTATGGTTATCGAGGCGATAAGAAAAAGACAACCATCCTGATGGTAGTGACGGCAATCTTAGGGGCGTCCTTTGTAGGCATGCAGGCATTTGAATGGACGCATCTTATTGTAGACCTCGGTGTCCGACCGTGGAGCAATCCTTTGGGTGCCCCGCAATTTGGCTCCACCTTTTTTATGATCACCGGATTTCACGGCCTGCACGTTACCATAGGCGTGATTTATCTTGGCATAGTCGCCTTTAAGGTCTGGCGGGGCGATTACGAGGAACGCGGCTATGAGATCGTTGAGATCGCCGGGCTATACTGGCACTTTGTGGACCTGGTCTGGGTCTTCATCTTTGCATTTTTCTATCTGTGGTAGGAGGAGACATGGCAGAACACGCAGAAGGACAACAACACCCATTAAACGTATATTTCTGGATCTGGGGCCTATTATTTCTCCTCAGCGGCCTCTCTTACGCCACAGATTTCCTGCCCCATGGATATCTCAGGTGGGGGCTGATCCTGCTTTTCATGTTTTTAAAGGCGGGTTTTATCATCGCAATCTTTATGCATATGGCATGGGAGAGACTGGCGCTGATTTATGCGATTTTTGCCCCCCCAACAGCGATCATTGTGCTTATCGCCGCCATGGCACTGGAAGGGGACTATACACTCCTTACACGAGGCACATTCTTTGATGAACCCCCGGCACCAACAGGACAACTAGACGGACATTAAGCTTACAGAGAAATCCAGGCTTTAAATTCAGAGCAGGCCAAAAGGCCTGCTTTTTTTATGCGGGGCACAGAGGTAACCAGCTTTTGTTTTTCCGCATGATTCTCTAGGGCTTTTGAGAAACTATGCCGGTTTTAAAACCCTCATATGACGTAGGTGAAGACAGCGCCCATTCCAGGCCTTTTGCACCATCCCAGACTTGATCCGACACCCTTTGTCCCTTGCCTCGAATACATTTAATCACCACCCAGATCAAGATAAGCTGGCTTAGCCCGAATACAAACCCACCGACACTGGAAACGGCATTCCACTCTGAAAACTGGGTGGAATAGTCCGGCACCCTTCTTGGCATACCGGCAAGCCCAAGAAAGTGTTGCGGAAAAAACAGCAGGTTCACAGAGACGGCCGACAACCAAAAATGCAGCTTGCCCAGCCTTTCATCGTACATATAGCCAGTCCACCTGGGCAGCCAGTAATATGCCCCGGCCATCATCGCAAAGATAGCGCCGGAGACAAGCACATAGTGAAAGTGTGCGACAACAAAATACGTATGGTGGTACTGAAAATCTGCGGGGACCATTCCAAGCATCAGCCCTGAACAGCCTCCAATAGTGAATAGCATTAAAAATGCCATTGCGAATAACATGGGCGTTTCAAATGTCATCTCGCCTTGCCACAAGGTGGCCAGCCAGTTAAAAACCTTTATGCCAATAGGCACCGCTATAAACATTGTGGCATACATAACGAAAATATTGCCTGTTTGTGGGCTGCCCAGTGAGAACATATGCACAAGCCAGACCAGATAGGCAAGGATGGCGATAGCACAGGCAGCAACCACCATAGAAACATACCCGAATAACGGCTTTCTTGCGAAGGTGGGAATAACCTGTGAAATGATGCCGAATGTTGGGAGGATCAAGATATAGACCTCAGGGTGGCCAAAGAACCAGAAAACATTCTGGAACTGTGTCGGCATGTTACCGTTCGCACTTAAAAAATCGGTGCCAAACAACGTATCCGTTAACAACAGGGTCACTGCCCCCACCAATACCGGTATAGAGCCAACGAGTAAAAATGCCGTTATAAACCAGGTCCAGACGAACATAGGCATATCCAGCAACTTCATCCCTGGCGCCCGCTTATTAATTATTGTTGTGATTACATTAATCGCGGTCATAAAATAAGACATACCCATCATGTAAACCGCGATAAATAAATAAGGATATATATATTGAGATTGCAATATGACCGGGGGATATAAAAGCCTTTCGCCTGTCGCCTGCCCGTCGGGCAAAAGAGTCGCCATAAAAAGCAGCAAAAAGGATGCGGGCAGGATCCAGAAGCTTAGGGCGTTGATTCTTGGCAGCGCCATGTTCGGGGCACCGATCATCATTGGCAAAAGCCAGTTAGCAAATCCCACTGTCCCGGGCATCACCACACCAAACACCATGATCAATGCATGCAGGGTGCTAAGGGAATTAAATATTTGCGGCTCTATATATTGAACCCCCGGTGAAAATAGTTCAGCCCGAATAACCATTGCCATGGCGCCGCCAACAAAAAACATAAGTAATGCAAAACATAAATAAAAAGCGCCAATATCTTTGTGATTAATGTTCATCAACCGGCGCTTTAATCCATATTCACGAATCGGACGATGATGGGCGGCGGTTTTTATTGTGATATCACTCATGGTTATTTTCCTCAACCACATTGCTTTCGATTCCTGTATATTTTTCTGGCTTTGAACCCTGTTCAGCCTTCACCTGCTTCATATTTTCTAACCACTGGTGATATTCCTGTTTTGATACGGCCTTCAAAACTACCGGCATAAAAGCATGATCTCTGCCACATAACTCCGCACATTGTCCCCGGTATATTCCTGGTTCCACTAACTCCAACCAGCTTGAATTTACAAACCCAGGTACCGCATCATGCTTCAGGCCAAGATCCGGTACCCACCATGCGTGTATTACATCATTGGATGTATATAAAAAACGTATTCTGGTTTTAACCGGAACCACCAGGGGGTTGTCCACTTCCAACAGGTAGTTTTCAATCGTTGAGACATCTATGTCTGCACCCCTCTGTCGCGCCTCGTTATGCTCAGGCGCCAGAGAACTGAAAAAGCCAAAACCCTCATCCTCATACTGGTAATGCCAACGCCATTGATACCCGGTTACGCTGATGGTCATTTCAGCCTCTTGATGGCCGACTTCCTTAACGATCAAGTCTCTTGTGGCCGGGGCCACAAATGACAAGAGGATAATGATGGGGATAATGGTCCAAACCGCCTCCCACTTGCCGCTATGGTGAAACTGGGATGCACTCACCCCCCTGGATTTGCGATGATAAACGATGGACCAGATCATCAAGCCGAACACGATTAAACCGATGCAACTGACCAGGACAAAGGCCAATAGATGTAAATCATAAATATCACTGTTTACAGCGATCACGCCCCGCGCCAAATTCAGGCCATTCTCTGCCATCACTGACAATGGAGCCAAGCCAGCACAACAACTAATTGCTTTAATTGGTAGATTTTTCAACAAAACTGTCTTGCGCCTTTGTTTTTTCTCTGTCGGTATCTTTACCGCTGCCGTGGACCATTTGCCCTATAAGCCAGGCAAGGAAATGTACTGATACAGCCCCTGATAGTCCAGCTGGTCCTGATATGGCACCGTGCCCATGTGTGGGGCCTTGATCTGGTCCATTAGATGATTGATGGTTTGTTGAGGATATTGAAAATCCGGATCCACAATATTAGCGATCCAACCAGCCAGGGTCACATTGTCGCGTAATATTGATTCAACAGAAAGCACCGCATGATTTAAACAGCCAATTTTTATACCCACCACCAGAATCACCGGGATATTCATGGCTTTAACCATATCAGCCATGCCTAAATCACTAAAAACGGGACAACGCCAGCCGCCAATTCCCTCTATAATTAAAACTTCACATTGCCCAGATACCCAATTAAAAGCTTTTAGGACGGGCGCAATTTCAAGCCCCTGTAGCTCTAATTCTGCAGCAATATTCGGTGCACAAGGATTTTTAAGAGGCAAAGGATTAACCAGATTATAAGGCAAGTCTATGGACGCATGTTTCTTGATAAGCAAAGCGTCCTCTGACACCATTTCATCAGCAAGATCGTAGCATCCTGACGCCACTGGTTTCATTCCACACACCAGCTTTCCAGCATGCTTTATAGATTCCAGCAAGGCAATCGAAATGACGGTCTTGCCGATTCCGGTATCTGTTCCGGTGATAAAATAGGATTTACTCATCATTTTCTCGAAAACCGAGCAAGGCTTTGTTTCAGGGCATCTAGAGAGAAAGTGTGCTCCTGTTTGGCGGGCGTTGGTTCGTGCAGTCCGGTCTTCCAGGCATGGCCATAGACCACCTCATAACTGCAAGGCAGACCATTATGCTCTCGCCAAGTCTCATAGGCCTCTATTAAGGCAACCATTCTGCCTTTGCCTGTGAGAGTATGACGACGATTTCGATTGATATTGTGAACACCGAGGTTTTTAAGGTGCTTCATAATCTCGCGCGCAGATTCAAATTTCATAATCACACTGTCAGTTTCCATTACCGGATCTGACAGGCCAGCGGCGATCAAGGCATCACCCAGGATATGCATGTCCACAAAATCATTAACGTGTTTTAAGTTATCTACACTTGCCCAGGCGTCGCGAAGCTCCATCAGAGTTGACGGCCCTAATGTGGTAAAGACAAACACGCCCCCAGGTTTTAACACGGCAAAGACATCAATAAAAATCTTTTGCAAATCTTCCGCCCATTGCAGCATTAAGTTTGATACAACCATATCAAAAGAGTTTTTTGCAAAGGGCAGACACTCTGCATCAGCGCACAAATAAGACCATGTTTGATTTTTATTTTTCTGGAGGTCGCGCGCCTTCTTTAACATACAAGGCGATATATCAACCTGAACAATTTTTGTCTTGGCAAATTTTTCTGACAGTTGCCTTGAAACCCTCCCCGTACCAGACCCCAGGTCCAAAACGGTCTTGGGTTGAATGTTCATTATATCAACACGATCGATCAACTCTTCAGCAGTATGTTTTTGTAATACCGCATACTGATCATATTCGGGTGCGGCCAGATTGAAATTATGTACCAACTGGTTTTTATAAAATTTTTCTTCATCAGGGTTAATCATGATGGCTTTCCTTTGAGAACGACTGCTAATGACTCAACCAACATGTCCAACTCATTGAACTGATGGTTTGAGTTAATTGAGATCCTGATCCTTGCTGTACCCTCGGGAACGGTTGGTGGCCGTATCCCCACCACAAAAACACCTTTGTCTCTCAATTGTTCACACGCCCTCATTACGGCACCTGACTCCCCCAGTAGAACCGGCTGAATGGGACTATTAGTAAACTCGCACGGTATACCCTTGTCTGTGCATTGCTGTTGAAAATACTCTATGCGCTCAAAAAGTAATTTGGCGCGCTGCGGCTCTTTTTCGATAATATTTAATGACTCAATTACGCCCGCAGCAAGGGGAATAGACATGGCGGTTGAATATATATAAGGCCTCGCGAGCTGTACCAGTAACTCAATTAATTTATCTTCACCAGCAACAAATGCCCCCTGCAAACCCAGTGCCTTGCCAAATGTACCCACCATCAAGGGCGCCACATCCTGGCCTAGATTAAAATGTGTGAGCGTTCCCGAACCATTTTTACCCATAATGCCAAACCCATGGGCATCGTCCACAATCAATTTTGCAGCATGTTCCAACGCCGCTTCTGCAACACGAGGCAGGGGGCAAACATCACCATCCATGCTAAATATAGACTCAGTAAGTACTAACTTCACACTGTCGGGATAACGTCCAAGTTGTGCCTGCATATCTATCATATCGACATGGTTATAGCGCGTAAATTTTGCCCTGGACAATTTAATCCCATCAATGATTGACGCGTGACACAATCGATCAAGCACAAACACCATATCCGGCAGTTTTGACAATGCGGTGATCATGCCCAAATTTGCCTGATACCCGCTTGGAAATACAAGCGCCCGGTCGCGCCCTGTTTTATTTGCCAATTCTTGCTCCAGCCTGCCGTGTAGTTCTGTCTTGCCGCAAACTAGAGGAGAGGCAGAACTGCCAAACCCATACTTCTTTGCACTTCGGCTTATCGTCTCTATTATTTTTGGATGAGAAGACAGCCCCAGGTAATCATTGCTGGAAAAGTTAATTAAACGGCGACCGTTTATAATGATTTTGTTTTGATCGCGGGCCTGTAATTCAACCGCCTGCCTGTAAAGCTGTTTTTTATCTACCTGGCAAAGATAGTTTTTTACATTGCCTAATAACTTATTATCGACATTGTTTGACACAGAAACGTCTGGTTACCGTTGAGGAGAAATGCCCAGTCGATCTAAAAGCTGAAGATCTTCCTGCGCCCGTGGATTATCAGTGGTTAATAATTTGTCCCCGTAAAAAATGGAATTTGCGCCAACAAAATAGCACAGCGACTGCAGCTCCTCATTCATCTCTTTCCGTCCTGCTGACAATCTTACATAAGATGAAGGCATTAATATTCTGGCGGTTGCAACTGTCCTGACTAATTCAATCCAGTCCATACGCTCAAGATTTTCCAAAGGGGTCCCCTCTGCCCTTACTAACATATTGATCGGAACACTCTCTGGTGGTGGAGACATGTTTGCAAGTTCCAATAAAAACTTAACCCTGTCCTCGCTGGACTCTCCCATGCCAACTATACCGCCACAACACACATTGATACCAGCGTCTCTAACATGTCTTAATGTATCGAGACGATCTTCAAACTTTCTGGTTTTAATAATTTCTTTATAATATTCAGGAGAGGTGTCTAAATTGTGATTGTAATAATCCAGGCCGGATTCTTTTAATGCCTCGGCGTGTTCGGCCGTTAACATCCCAAGCGTTGCACAGGTTTCCAAACCCTCCTTCTTAACCGATCTAATTATTGACTGTAATTTTTTAACATCCCTGTCCTTGGGGCTACGCCATGCAGCGCCCATACAAAACCGTTGAGCTCCTTGACGCTTTGCGTCCCTTGCAGCGATGACAATATCTTTTATCTCCATTAAAGGAGTAATCTCTGCGTGTGCTTCGTGATGGGCGCTTTGAGGGCAATAAGCACAATCCTCTGGACAGCCGCCAGATTTTATATTCAACAATGTACTTAACTGAACTTCGTTGTGATTAAAATTGTTTCGAAACACTGAATGCGCAGAATAAACAAGATCATTAAACGGTTGCGAATAAATTATTTTTACCTGCTCATAAGTCCACAATCGTTCTGCGGCCTGTCGCTCTTTTGAATGGTTTTTTAACTCTTCTTCTATGATTGACATGAGATGTCGTCTCGTAGTTTTATTTAATGGGACATAATAGAGAGGCATGGATTGCTGTCAACCTTGACGATGATGAAAAAGTTAACGGCTTTAAATCTTTATTCTAAAATTTATAACTCACCCTTCTGTTGTGAATTATGCCGCGGCCCTGCTGGAGGATCGGGTATTTGTATTGCGTGTCTGCAAGATCTGCCGATCCTGGTAAATATTTGTGACTTTTGTGGGGTTGAATTACCACAAACCGGCATCTGCGGGAACTGTCTACACCATAAACCATCACTAAACAGGACGGTTTGTGCCTACAAATATACCTACCCCATGGATAAGTTAATTAAAAATATTAAGTATAAACAAAGGCTTAGCTCTTTACCCACCCTGGTTTCCCAACTCGTTATGAATATCACAATACACAGCGCTGTTAAAGTTGACCTAATTATCCCTGTACCCATGCCAAAGTCGAGAATGATCCTTCGTGGAATGAACCAGGCACTAGAGATTGCCAAACAGATAGGTCAAGAATTAAATATACCCGTTAATTGTTATGGGCTTAAACGCATAAGATATACACAAGCCATGCACACGCTGGATACTACACTACGACAGATAAATGTTTCTGGTGCATTTACCTGGTCTGGGGATTTGCCTGAATCGGTAGTAATAGTGGATGATATCATCACTACCGGCGCAACCTGCTCGGAAATTTAATCCACCCTAAAGGCTAATGGGGCCAGGCATGTAGAGGCATTGGGCATTAGCCCGTGCCTGTTAAGGCTTATGTATCCAGGTTTTCCACATTGCGGGCATTTTTTTCTATAAACTCCCGCCGAGGATCCACTTGATCCCCCATCAATGTGGTGAAAATTTCATCTGCAGCGACAGCATCTTCTATCATTACCTGACACATCCTTCGAGTCTTTCCATCCATAGTAGTTTCCCACAGTTGATCCGGATTCATCTCCCCCAGGCCTTTATATCTTTGTAGATGTAACCCCTGTCCTGCGTCTGCCAGCAACCAATCAAAGGCTTGTTTCAGGTTAGTAAACTGTTCTTGCTTATCACCTTTTATTAACGATATGCCGTCAAATTCAAACAGGTTTTCTAGCGCGACAAATCTCACATATTCACGGGACCGAAAAAAATCCGGAGGAATGATATTAATACCCTCTGAACCATGGGTATTTACTATGATCTTGATGCCGTGTTCATTACTTCCTGCGTCAAAAATTTCAGTGTGATACCTGGCGCCTTCACCTTTAATATCGGTTAATTGCTGTTGTAATTTCTCAGACCAATCCAGCATAAGCGCCTTATCACTCAACTCATCTGGACTGATAACCGGCACCGATCTAATGGAGTTAACTATCTGATAATTATAGCGTTTTTCCAGCCTTTCCCGCTCCCTGTTCATTGCAAGGTAGTGATGAGCCGCCTGAGAGATCTGTTCCTGGGTAAGCTCTGTGTCTCCAGGTAACAAACTTAACGATACTTTACTCAAGGCCATTTCCATCAGGTATGCCTCTTTTTCGCTGTCGTCTTTTAAATACTTCTCCTGTTTGCCTTTTTTAATTTTATATAATGGTGGTTGGGCGATATAGATATAACCCGCCTCGATCAATTCCGGCATTTGACGATAAAAAAATGTTAGCAACAAGGTCCTTATATGCGCACCATCGACATCTGCATCAGTCATAATTATGATTTTGTGATACCTGAGTTTATTGATATCAAATTCATCTCTACCAATTCCACAGCCCAGTGCCGTTATTAGTGTGCCTACCTCCACTGATGACAGCATCTTATCAAATCTTGCTTTTTCAACGTTCAGAATCTTGCCTTTCAGTGGCAGTATTGCCTGGTTTTTTCTGGCTCTTCCCTGCTTGGCGGATCCCCCGGCTGAATCTCCCTCTACTAAAAATAATTCGGATTTTGCCGGGTCTTTCTCCTGACAATCAGCAAGCTTTCCTGGCAATCCTGCCACGTCCAATGCTGTTTTCCTCCTGGTAAGTTCCCTGGCCTTTCTTGCTGCCTCCCTGGCCCTGGCGGCATCAATAATTTTTTCACTGATGATTTTCGCCTCTGCGGGGTGTTCAACCAAAAACTCCTGAAGCTTCTCGGCAACAGCAGACTCAACTGCGGGCTTAACCTCACTGGAGACCAGTTTGTCCTTTGTTTGAGATGAAAACTTCGGATCGGGAACCTTAATCGACAGCACCGCTGTTAACCCTTCCCTGACATCATCCCCGGTAACAGAGACTTTTGCCTTGGCGGAAAAGCCTTGCTTATCAATATAAGTATTTAAGGTCCTGGTCAACCCTCCCCGAAACCCCGCCAGGTGTGTTCCGCCGTCTCGCTGGGGGATGTTGTTTGTGAAACAAAATATGTTCTCCTGATACGAATCGTTCCACTGCATTGCTAGCTGCAATACCACACCGTCCTTCTCTGAATTAATATCTATAACCGATTCGTGTAACGGCGTCTTATTTCGATTTAAATGTTGAACAAAGGCACTAATCCCGCCTTTATACTCAAATGCATCGGACTTACCATCGCGTTCGTCTGTGAGGGTAATTTTTACGCCTGAATTTAAAAAAGATAACTCTCTCAAACGCTTAGCAAGGATATCGTAGTGAAACTGGATGTCTGTGAAGACTTCTTCACTGGGAAGAAAGCGTATTTCCGTTCCCATCAAGCTGGATTCCCCAAGATTTTCAAGATCCCCTTGAGGATTGCCGTTTGTGTACTCCTGTTTATAACAATTACCGTCTCGGTGAATCTTAAGAATTAGCTGCCTGGAAAGCGCGTTAACCACCGAGACCCCAACACCATGAAGACCGCCAGAAACCTTATAGGAGTTATCATCAAACTTTCCGCCAGCGTGAAGTGTTGTCATTATCACCTCGGCCGCTGTTTTCCCCTCTTCCTCATGCATATCCACAGGTATTCCACGACCATTATCTATTACAGTCACCCCATTATCGGTATGTAAAATTACAGATATCTCAGAGCAATGACCCGCTAACGATTCATCTATACTATTATCAACCACCTCAAACACCATATGATGCAATCCTGTGCCATCGTCTGTATCTCCGATGTACATTCCCGGGCGTTTTCTTACTGCATCCAACCCTTTTAACACCTTAATGTTTTTCGAATCGTATACTTTTTCCTGATCGCTCATATTCCTTTCCTGGTTTTAACTTAAAACACCCTTTTCCACGTGGAACAAAGTAACATCATTCTCTCGCTCTTCCCACTCTGTTGTTGTTATAAACACCTGATTTTCTTGTTTTTTTATTACTTCTAGTAAGTGCTTACTATTTTCCCGATCTAACTCCGCCGTGTAATCGTCTATTAATACTATGGGGGTTATTTTTCTAATTTCTTGTATTACTCTTGCTTGCGTTATAAGCAACTGATTTACAAATATCTTTATTTGACCCCTTGAAAACACCTTATTTATGTCCGCTGTTTCTGTTTGAAATGTGATATCTGCCTGATGGGGCCCATTTCTTGTAAAACCTTTCTTTTGGTCTTGCTCTCTTTGAGAACAAAGATATACATCTAAATCGTTTTCTTCTGGCCAGCCTTGTTTAAATATTACCTCTACTGGGTTGATGGTTTTTTTCTCAACCCCTTGCTTTAGTTCAGTCGCTAACTGTTTTAAAAAGCTCCTTCTTTGGTCAGTTATATTCTTTGCTAATTTTATCATCTCCTCTTCCCATGGACGATATATTTCTACTTTTCTTTCGCCATGTTTTAGAAGAATATTCCGGTGTCTTAGTGCTTTGAAATATTGCTTCCAGGAGAGCAGGTATTTTGGTTCCACGTGAAACATTGCCCAATCCAACCAGTGTCTACGTTGTTTTGGTGATCCTGTAATGATTTGCTGCGAGTCTTGTGTGATGGTGATAATAGGAAGGATTTTTGCGAGCTCTGATACACTTTTTATGTTTTCGTTATTTAGTGTTAGTGAGTTTGTTTTTCCACCTTTTTTTATTTTTAATTTTAGTGGTTTATAGAATTCATGTTTAATATCTGCTGTGATCGTCAAGATATCTTCAGAGTGATTTATTACATCTCGTATTCTGTGTGTCCTGAAGGATTTAGACCTGGCAAGGATATGTAGCGCTTCTAAAAAAGAGGTTTTTCCACTCGCGTTTCTACCGGTAAATATATTGGTTTTCTGGTTTGGGTGTATAACGGCTTGCTCAAGATTCCTTACCCCCTGAATCTGTACGCTTTCGATATACATATTTATCCTATAGTCGCATAGGCATGACTACGTATTTACAGTTGTCCTCATCTTCTGGTAGTAATAAACAGCTGCTATTTGGGTCTTTTATCGCAATCCTGACCTTTTCTGTCTTAACGATACC
>JAURPG010000111.1 GCA_030835405.1 Gammaproteobacteria bacterium
AATATTCTCTTGCAACACCAGATAAACCACGATTTGTTGCTGGCGTGCTGGGCCCCACCAACCGCACTGCGTCTATTTCACCCGATGTCAATAATCCTGGTTATCGAAACGTAGACTTTGCCTCTCTGGTAGAGACTTACACCATAGCTTTAGATGGCCTGATTCATGGACAAGTGGACATCATTATGCTGGAAACCATTTTCGATACCTTAAATGCCAAGGCAGCTATTTACGCCATCGAAACATATTTTGAAAATAATGACATTCGTCTACCACTGATGATCTCCGGTACTATCACTGATGCATCGGGTCGTACCCTCACCGGCCAGACCACTGAAGCCTTCTGGTACTCACTACGTCATGCACAACCATTAAGTATTGGGTTGAACTGCGCACTTGGTCCTTATGAACTACGTCAATATGTAGAAGAATTGTCCCGAATAAGTGATGCCCATGTCAGCGCCCATCCCAATGCTGGCCTGCCCAATGAATTTGGTGAGTATGATCTAGATGCCAATAATATGGCCAATGAAATTCAAGAATGGGCCCAGTCAGGATTATTGAATATTGTTGGTGGTTGCTGTGGTACCACGCCGGAACATATCCAGGCCATTGCTAATGCTGTTAATGGTATACCTCCCAGGCCGCTGCCAGTTTTCCCACAGGAATTAAAACTCAGCGGTCTGGAGCCGTTACACGTGATCGCCGAGACTAATTTTATTAATGTGGGAGAACGGACCAATGTTGCCGGATCACCGAAATTTTTAAGACTGATTCGTGAAAATAATCTTGAAGCAGCACTGGAAATCGCCCGCCAACAAGTTGATAACGGCGCCCAGATTATCGATATCTGTATGGATGAAGGTATGCTGGACTCAGAACAACTCATGCGTGACTTCTTATGCCTGGTAGCATCCGAACCTGACATCTCTAGAGTCCCTATAATGATTGATTCCTCGCGCTGGTCAGTCATTGAAATAGGGTTGCGCTGTATACAAGGTAAAGGCATCGTCAATTCCATTAGCCTGAAAGAAGGAGAACAGGAATTTCTGGATCATGCCAGACAGATTCGTCGCTATGGCGCTGCCATTGTAGTTATGGGGTTTGATGAAACAGGCCAGGCAGATAGTACTCAGCGACGATTTGATGTGGCAAAACGATCATATGAATTACTGGTCAATAAACTTGACTTCCCACCTGAGGATATCATTTTCGATCCCAACGTGTTGACAGTTGCTACAGGCATGTCAGAACACAATGACTATGCAGTATCTTTCTTTGAAGCTACCAAATTAATCAAACAGAAATTACCATATGCACTGGTCAGTGGTGGACTGAGTAATATTTCATTTTCTTTTCGCGGTAACAATCCCGTGCGCGAAGCCATGCATGCGGCGTTCTTATACCACGCCATACAGGCCGGACTTGACATGGCCATCGTTAATGCCGGGCAGCTTGGTATTTACGCACAAATCCCCCAGGATTTGCTTGAGCATGTTGAGGATGTGTTACTAAACCGCCGTGATGATGCCACTGACAGACTGGTCAGTTTTGCCGAATCGGTAAAACCCACTGATTCGCAAGCCAAATCCATTGAGCAAACCTGGCGAACCGATACCAGCGTGGAAGAAAGACTCAGTCATGCCCTGGTCAAAGGCATAGATGATTTTGTTGTGGATGACACTAAAGAGGCAATGGCCAAGTACCCTACTCCCCTTCAGGTTATTGAAGGACCATTAATGGATGGCATGAATGTGGTGGGTGATCTATTCGGATCCGGAAAGATGTTCCTGCCTCAGGTCGTTAAAAGTGCACGAGTAATGAAAAAGGCCGTTGCCTACCTGATACCTTTTATCGAAGCCGCCAATGAAAAATCGGGCACTCGTACCAATAATGGCAAAATAATCATGGCCACCGTAAAAGGTGATGTCCACGATATCGGCAAAAATATCGTCGGTGTCGTTTTACAATGTAATAATTTTGAAGTCATTGACATGGGAGTCATGGTGCCTGCAGAAAAAATCCTGCAAACGGCCAAGGCAGAACAAGCAGACATTATTGGATTAAGTGGACTCATCACACCGTCACTTGATGAAATGGTCCACGTTGCAAAGGAGATGCAACGCCAGGGATTTACCGTTCCCCTGTTAATTGGAGGAGCAACCACGTCACGGGCACATACAGCGGTCAAGATAGATCTTGAGTACGAGCAACCGGTCATTCATGTCAAAGATGCTTCACGTGCAGTGGGTGTGGCACAAAAACTCATCAGTAACGAGCATCGCGGTAAATTTATAGGCGATATAAAGGATGAATATGATTCCGTACGCGAACAACACAAGGGCAGGCAGAAAAAAATCAACTGGCTGAATATAGAAGATGCCCGTCGAAATCGATTTCAATCTGACTGGAAAAAACATATCACACATCCCCCCGCCGTAACAGGAATAAAGGTGTTGAATGATTATCCTTTATCCGAACTGGTGGATTACATTGACTGGACACCTTTCTTTGTAGCCTGGGAACTCGCGGGAAAATTTCCTCGAATTTTACAGGACAAGATAGTTGGCGAGGAAGCTATGCGGCTGTACGAGGATGCCAGAGAAATGCTGGAAAAGATTATTGTTGAAAAATGGTTTACTGCCAATGCTGTATTTGGGATTTTCCCCGCCAATTCTATTGGAGATGATATTGAAATTTATACTAATGATGATCGCAAAGGTCTGTTATGCACCCTGCATTTCTTAAGGCAGCAAACACGAACACCTCCGGGTGTCCCTAATTATTGCCTGGCTGATTATATCGCCCCAGAAGAATCCGGCATTAAAGATTATATGGGTGCTTTCGCCGTTGCCTGTGGATTTGGCATGGAAGCAAAACTTGAGGAGTTCGAGTCTCAGCATGATGATTATAATGCAATCCTTTTAAAAGCCATTGCCGATCGTCTCGCCGAGGCCTTTGCGGAAAGACTTCATCAACGGGTCAGACAGGATTTTTGGGGGTATGCGAAAGATGAAAATCTTGATAATAATGCCCTGATTGGTGAGAAGTACAAAGGCATACGACCGGCACCTGGTTATCCTGCATGCCCTGAACATAGTGAAAAAGAGACACTATGGAATTTACTTGATGTCACGGAAAACACGGGGATCACACTGACTGATTCCTGGGCCATGGTCCCAACCGCGGCCGTCAGCGGCTGGTATTTCTCCCATCCGGATTCCAGATACTTTGGCATCGGCAAAATCAACCAGGACCAGGTCAAAGACTATGCAAAACGAAAAGGACAGGAATTCCACAAGGTAGAAAGATTATTATCCCCTGCCCTGGGATATGATCCTGACGAATAACTATATTTAATATCTAGGTTAAAAATATTCTTGCATCCGGCCCCAATGGCAAACCAAGCATACTCCAGATGATCAGTAATAATGACCAGGCAACCATAAAGGCCAGCGAATAAGGCAACATCAGTGAAATAATTGTCCCAATGCCGATATTCCGTTCATACTTTTGGGCAAACGCAACAACGACTCCGAAGTATGGCATGAGTGGTGTAATGATATTCGTGGTGCTGTCACCGATACGGTAGGCCACCTGGGTAGCCTCTGGTGATATGCCGGACAATAACATCATGGGCACAAATATAGGTGCTATTAGTGCCCATTTTGCACTGGCACTGCCAATAAACAAATTGATGAATGCAGAGAGAATAATAAAGGCCACTAAAAGTACGGCAGTATTCATATCCAGAGACTGCAGAACCTCCGCGCCACGAATGGCCACAATACTGCCAAGATTACTCCAACCGAAATAACTGACAAACTGGGCAGCAAAAAACATCAATACCAGATAAGCAGCCATGGTTTGCATATGCTGTTCCATGCCATCAATAAATTCTGACATTTTTCTGTAATTCCCACTTACTCTTCCAAAAATTATACCGGCAAGCGCAGCGTAGAAAGCGATGATGGTGACAATACCAGAGATAAACGGTGACCTTAAGATACTACCGGTTTCCTGTTCACGCAGGATGCCATCTGCTGGGACCAGTCCTATTAACAAAAAACCTATAAAGATTAATGTATACAGCCCCACCACCTTCAGAGCACGAATCTCTTTGGCTCCAACCTGTTCCAGATTGGTTTCGGATATATTTGCTTCAGGCAATCGTGATGTAATAATTTTTTCCGTTACCCAGGTCCCAATAAGTGAAATCAATAACGTAGAGGCCATAATAAAATAGTAATTGCTTGCGGCATTGACCTCATAACCCGGCTGTATCAATGCGGCAGCTTCTGTCGATATCCCTGCAAGCAGTGCATCCACAGGACCAATGAGCAGGTTGGCACTGAACCCGCCAGATACTCCTGCAAATGCCGCAGCTATTCCGACTATGGGGTTCCTGCCTACACTGACAAAAATTAATCCCGCAAGGGGAATGAGTACTACATAACCCGTATCAGCGGCCAGGCTTGACATCACCGCGAGAAAAATCACCATGAACGTGATTAGCTGTTTAGGAGTTTTTAAAATTGTGACTCGTAACACTGCACCCAGTAGACCTGAATGTTCAGCCACACCAATACCCATGATTGCCACCAGAACCGTTCCCACCGGTGCAAAGGAGGTAAAATTGGTGACAGATTCAGACAGAATGCGATGCAAGCCAGTCACGCTGATAAGATTAATGGCGGTAATTGTGGTACCGTTTATCGGGTGCAAGGCCTGCAACGAAAGCAACGATGAAATCCACGATAAAACCAATATGACAATACAAAGGACAACGAATAATACCGTGGGGTTTGGCAACCTGTTTCCTACTCGTTCTATCCTGTCCAGCAATGTTTGAATATTCATGTTGGGTCCTGAAAATTATTTCACAACATCGTATCTTATCTTATTATTCTATGTATATCGTGACAGGCCCTATGGATAGTTTATTAAATGAATAACAGTACATCGATCAACCAACCGGTATA
>JAURPG010000112.1 GCA_030835405.1 Gammaproteobacteria bacterium
AAATGGATAGCTCGCCAAGTGATTGAAAAATTTCAATTTAAATGGCGCGCCCGGAAGGATTCGAACCTCCGACCCCCTAGTTCGTAGCCAGGTACTCTATCCAACTGAGCTACGGGCGCGTATTTGGTAAAGCAGAGCGGGGATTTTAGCATTGTTATGAGATTGATTCACTAGGTCATATTCCATTAATTGTGTGCTTACGGCAAGGTCAAATTGACTGGATAACCTCCAACATTCTCCGACGTTCTGATTGGTCTGGTAGTCTGCCATAGCCTGCCCTGGCATTGTCCAGCATGTGTCCTGCATTACTGGTAGCGGGTATGGCACAGGTAATATCTGGATTACCCAGGATCCATTTCAGAGTAAATTGTGCCCAGCTTTCACAATCAAAATCCTGTGCCCATTCCGGTAATGTCTTCCCACGTACACGCCTGAAATATCCCCCATTTCCAAAGGGACGGTTGGTGACGATAGCGGCACCCTTCTCCCTGGCCAGTGGAATGAGTAATTCATCCGCCCTGGGTTCGAGAATGGAATAGTTTATTTGCATAAAATCAACGCCACTGGCACTGCGCATGAATGCCTCCATGTCATCGAAATCGCGATAGTTGGAAATGGTAACACCGATATACCTCACCTTCCCCGCGGCCTTCCATTCCTGCAGGTTCTGCCACTGGGTATCGAGATCATTCAGATTGTGCACATAGATCAGGTCCAGCGATGCCTTACCCATGACCCTGGCGGATTCCACCATCTGATCAATACCCGCCTGTTTGGTATTGAACAACACACGCCGCAGACTGATCTTGGTGGCAATGAATAATTGTTGCTGGATATTCATTTCAGAAAACAGTTTGCCGAGTACCGATTCTGAATTGCCGTAAGTCGGAGCGGTATCCACCATATTAGCCCCATTATCGAGCAGGGTGTTTAATACCGCTTTGAGATCATCCAGATTATCAGAAGTATTTCGTTCGAACTCATCGGAGGTACCCAGGCCTATTACCGGAATGGTTTCGCCACTTGAGGGAATTTCCCGACGCATCATAGTCTGCTGTGCCATCAGACTATTGGCTGAGGTAATGGACAACGCACTCGCAGCTGAAAACTGAAGGAAATGACGTCTATTAAGGCCCGGAATTGTCATACGTTACTCCTGATAAATTAATGAATAAAAAATCGTTCTTTAATCACAGCTCGATAATGACAAACCTGAAATCAGGTTTCCACAATCAATATTGTAAATATCATGAATCTGGGAAAAAATACTAAAAAAACAGGTAAAATATCGAGATACTGAAAATAAATAACAAAGTGGTGTTAGATGATTGAATTAAAAGACCTGGGCATGTCCTATACCCTTGAATCAGGAACGTTAGATGTCCTCAAGGGTGTGGATGTTTTTATTGGTGATGGCGAGACCGTTGCCATTGTTGGCCCTTCGGGATCTGGAAAGACCACGTTGTTACTATTACTGGCTGGGCTGGAGTTGCCACAGCTAGGTGACATCAAACTGGATGGGATCAGTTTGAGTGAATTGTCTTCTGATGAACTGGCCGACGTTCGCAGGGACAATCTGGGAATAATCTTTCAGTCTTTCCACCTGGTCCCGAGTCTCACTGCTTTGGGTAATGTGACATTGCCATTGGAAATAGCCGGTAAAGAGAACGCGAAAGCGCGCGCGACTGAGCTGCTGGAGAAGGTCGGTCTAGGTGAACGCATGGACCATTATCCCTCGCAGTTGTCCGGTGGCGAACAACAAAGGGTGGCCATTGCCCGCGCACTGGTGCATGCACCGAAGATGGTGCTGGCCGATGAACCCACTGGTAACCTGGACATTAAAACCGGGGCAAAAATTATAGAACTCCTTTTTAACCTTAATGCCGATGCAGGCTCCACCCTGGTGCTGGTGACCCATGATGAGGCCATTGCCCGGCGCTGCCAGCGGGTACTTCGGCTCCACGAAGGTCAATTGATTGAGGACGAATCCCATGCCCTTTCTAATTAATCTCGCCTGGCGCGACCTGAAATCAAGCGGCCGGTCTCTGTGGATCTTCTGTGCCTGCCTGGTACTGGGGGTAACCCTGGTATCGGCTTCCAGTGGTCTGTATCAACTCATTAATATTGGCCTGCTTGCTGATACCCGGGCCTATATGGGCGGTGATGTGGAAGTGGATTCCAAGGAACTATTACCTAATGATGTAATAGAGTGGATGAAACAATCGGGTGATGTCTCCATGGTCACCGAAGTGGATACCATGCTGGGTACAGACAACGGTTTCCTGCGGGTTGAACTACAGAGTATGGACGATTTGTATCCACTCTATGGCGAGCTGGTGCTGGAACCTGCACGCCCACTTCAGGAGATTACCGCCTTTGCAGACGGCTACTGGGGTGTAGCCATAGACCCGGTGTTGGCGAACAGGCTGGAGATAGGTATTGGGGACAGTGTCTATGTGGGTGCGCTGGAGATGAAGGTGCGGGCCCTGGTACTGAACCAGCCGGACCGTAACCTCAGCGCCGACTGGCGGGGTACACCGGTACTCCTGAGTGAAGAGGCACTACAGGCATCAGAACTCATTCAGCCGGGTAGCCGCATTGATTACGACTATCATGTCAGGACAGATATCAATGCCTATACGTGGCAGGCCATGTTTTATGACCAGTACCCTAATGAAACCTGGGAAGTCAGGACATTTTATGATCGTAGCCGTAGGATCTCCGAGCGATTGGGACAAATTGCATCCGGCCTATTGATCATAGGCTTTAGTACCCTGTTTATCGGTGGGCTTGGTGTCTTCAATAGTATTCAGACTTACCTGCAGGGCAAGTTAAAGACCATTGCCACCTTAAGGGCATTGGGACTTCGTAACCGGCGTCTGGCCATCGTGTACTTATTACAGGTGGGGATCTTAAGCGGTGGTGCCAGTTTGTTCGGGGTTCTGCTTGGTGGCGGATTGTCCTTAATCGGGGCCAAAGTGGTGGCTACCCAGATCCCGGTGGCTATGACGGTCTCCAGTTTGATCCTGCCTAACCTTATTGCGCTGTTCTTTGGATTATTTACCGCCTATACCTTTGCCTTACCAGCGATAGGTCGTGCGCTTTCTGTTAAACCGGCCGCTCTGTTTCGTGGCAGTGAAGAGACCGACAAACAGACACCCTATATATGGCGAATCGCAACCATGACCTGTGGAATTTCTATCGTATTGCTCGTCATTATCGCCCTTCCCGATCCCCTGTTTGGGTTGGGATTTGTTGCAGTAGTGGGGTTGTTGCTGTTATTACTGGATTTAGTCGTCAAGTTTATCCGTAATACCGCCAGGAAGCTGGATCAACATCCAATGCTAACCAATAAATTTATTTTAAGATTGGCCATGGCCAATCTTCACCGGCCCGGTGCCCCGTTAAGAATATCATTAATATCACTCGGCTCTGCTTTGACCCTGCTGGTGGCCTGTACCCTGGTGGTTACGTCCCTCGTACGGACGATAAATCAAACCATCCCGGCAGAATCCCCCGCCCTGGTCTTGTACGATGCCTCCAATGACCAGGTGGAGGCCGTGGTGGCAGCTATTCAAGAATCTCCCAGTACCCGCCGGGTAGACACCACGCCACTGGTGCGGTCACGAATCTCGGCGGTAAATGGGATGGGGTTGGCGGAGCGTTATGACCTCAGTGCAGAACAATTTCGGGATGCCTCCCAGGATGAATATAAACTAAGCTATTCATCCAATAATATAGATAATGTCACCCTGGTGGACGGTGCCTGGTGGGAAGGTGAAGTCACAGGCCTATCGAAGATGGCAATGGAAGACCGCGAGGCAGGCCAACTGGATCTTAAAGTAGGTGATATCATTACCTTTGCCATTGAAGGCCGAAGCCTGGAGGCTGAGATTGCCGCCATCTTCAGCCAAAAAGGAGTACAGACCAAGTTCTGGTTTGAAGGGATCCTTTCAGATGGCGCCCTGGACAGTTTCATCAACCGCCATGTGGGTGCTGCCTACATGGATGATATGGAGGCCATTGCCGCCCAACAACGAATAGCCAGGGTAGCACCCAATGTTATTAGCGTGCGAACCGCCTCCCTGCTGGCATCTGCCAGGGACATCCTTGGCAAGGCCACGGCGGGTTTAACCGTGGTTGCCGCCGTGAGCCTGAGTGCAAGCCTGCTGGTATTGATCAGTGTCATGGCGGCAGGCCGAACCCGGCAGATCTATGATGCCACAGTTTTACACTCACTGGGGACCAGGATGTCGGCAATCAAAAAGAGCCTGCATATGGAGTATATCCTGCTGGCCTTTGTGACCTCGTTGTTTGCGGTCTTGCTGGGCTCAGCCATCGCGCTGCCATTATTGCATATTCGACTGAAGTTACCTTCTGAAGACCTGATCTGGATGGGGATACTCATCGCCGTTTCCGTCAGCGGGATATCCCTCAGCCTGGGATCGAAATATTTACTGAGACGCCTGCAGGTAAAACCGGCGGTGTTGCTGCGGTCTGTGAATTAATTTAATTTATAGTGTTACTGTCAAGAATAGTGCCGGAGACTAAATATTATGAATAGAATAGTATTCGCAAAAATATTACTACTCACGATCTGCTTTATGGCCACACTGGATGTCTACGCGCATGTGGGTGAAGGTGCGGTTGGCGGCTTTATCAGTGGATTCCTGCACCCTGTCTTTGGTCCGGATCATGTTATCGCAATGGTTGCCGTTGGATTATGGGGAGCATTTCTGGGTATGCCGGCAATGTGGATGCTACCGGTGGTATTCCCAATGGTGATGGCATTTGGGGGAATACTGGGTATCCTGGGTATTCCCGTGCCTGCGGTTGAGATCGGCATTGCAACCTCAGCAATTGTCCTGGGGGCGGTGGTAGCATTTGCTGTTAAACCGCCTGTCTGGGTGGCAGCCATCATCGTTGGAATATTTGCGATTTTCCATGGCCATGCGCATGGCATGGAGTTACCCTCTGCTGCCAACCCGCTTGCCTACAGTATAGGGTTTGTCCTGTCCACAGGCCTGTTACACCTTGCCGGCATTGCATTTGGGTTACTGGTGCGTTGGCCTGCCGGCCGTATCGCAGTCAGGGTAGGCGGGATGATAATATCCTTGCTTGGTGTTTTTTTCCTCACACGCGCTTTATGAGGCTATCGCTGTTCTGGCAGGGTGCCCTGCTCCTGTGTTTCAATAGTCCAGTCCTGGCACATGTCGGTGAAGGCGGTATCGTAGACAGTTACGGAGGACTCATACATCCATTTACCGAGTCGGTACATATAATCAACATTATCGCGCTTGGCTTCCTGCTCACCCAGCAAGCTAGCAGGATCCATCCCCTCGGATGGATGAGTTTTGCCCTGGCTGCGCTTGTCGGGCTTATATTGAGCGTCATGTTCCCGGCAATGGATATCTCTTTGGCCCTGTTAATCAGTGCAATTGTCCTCGGTGTCCTCGTGGCATGCAGGTTCTCGTTATCACTTGAGGTCAGTCTCTGCATAAGCGGTGTAACCGGCTGCTTACTCGGTATGGACTCCCTCACTCCGGATCCGGAATGGTGGTCAACAGCGATTTCTATTTTCAGTTCAACGACTGGACTCGGGATTGCCCTGCTAATTGCTATGGGATGGGGAGATCATTTAAGAAAGCCCTGGCAGCAGGTGGGAATCCGCGTTGTTGGTTCCTGGATTGCGATGGCTGCATTGCTGGTGCTGACATTAAACCTGAAACCGGTCTGAGGGCGTTCTTCAGTAAGGTACAATGTTATGTTCTATACTATTACCTAAAGGTTGTTAATAATTTGGAGTAACCCATGAAACTACTTATCAATTCAATTATTCTCATGCTCTTTAGTCTAACCATGTCATGTGCACAAACACAGGAACATCAAGGACATGAGACACACCACGCCAGTCTCGATGCCCATCTAGCCCATGTTCAACAAATCAAAGACCCTAAAGAACGTAAAAGGATGTTACGTATGCATATACAGATGATGAAGGAACAGATGGAATCCATGGCTTCAATGGGACATGGCGGAATGGGCGGTGGCATGGGCGGCATGGACCACGGTGAAGGTGGTATGGGTGGATGTAGCATGTGTAGCGGTGGTATGGATGATATGAATATGCAAGGTGATGAATCAAGTGGCGGCATGGGAGGTATGGATCATAGCGGAGGTGGTATGGCTGACATGGGTCAGGGTAGCGATACAACGGTCACCCCTCCCCATGGAGACAGGGGCGAATGCTCAAATTGCCATAGTGATGGCCGGGGTCAGGCTTCAGTTACTATGAGCGGTGGCATGGACCACGGCAGTGGCGGCATGGGAGGTGGCATGGGTGGCATGATGCAACATCACAATATGATGGTAAAAATGATGAAACAGATGATCAGTGTCCATGAGTTGCTACTGGATATGGTAGATGATTAGTCTTTCCAGGTAACCGGGCCATCCTCTACTCAGGGGAGGCCAACAAGCAATGATTAATGTGCGCCGTAGGCGCACATTAATTATTGAGCCCTGATTTGATATGCATGCCCGTCGTTTTGGTAACAGGGTGATGGGTTTTGCTTTTACTGAGATGAAGTGTGAAAGAGACTTGCCAAAATATCATAATAGGCATTTCACCTCTTACTCTTCACTCCTCACACCTGACTCCTAAGTTATCACCTACTCATGTACAATATGCGCACTAGATGAAGTTAACCCAAGGACAACCCATTGACTAACGGACCTGATGAGCGCACTGATCGCGCATTTAAATATCCAAATTTTAGAAATTTTGTGGTTGCAAAATTCTGTACGATTTTCGCAGTACAGATGCAAAGTGTTGCCATTGGCTGGCAAGTCTATGAAATTACCGGGGACCCCCTGGATCTTGGTTTAATCGGTCTCGCCCAGTTTCTACCTTTTGTAATTTTAATACTACCTGCGGGACAGGTGGCTGATAGATTAAACCGGCGTTTAATACTGGGTTTTTGCTATGCGACTGAGGCCATTTGTGCCGCGTTATTACTTGCCTTGACCTTTATTGGTATTACTACTGTCTGGCCGGTGCTTGCGGTACTGGTATTATTTGGTTCGGCCCGTGCATTTTCCCAGCCTGCCTCACAAGCCATTACTCCAAACTTGGTTCCCGCATCAGCGTTTCCAAATGCTATTGCACTGAACTCCTCTTCCGGTCACGTCGCAAGAATAGCCGGACCTGCGGCAGGTGGAATGTTATATATCCTAGGACCTAATGTCGTCTATTCCAGTGTTGCATTCATGCTCTGCTGCTCTGTCTTGCTGATGACGCGTGTCAAGCTACCTGAAATCATCCGTGCAAAAGAGCCAGCCAGCTGGCATACCGTATTTGAAGGTTTACGTTTCGTAAAATCCCGTCCCATGATCCTGGGGGCAATCTCTCTGGATTTATTTGCGGTTTTATTTGGTGGTGCGGTGGCATTATTGCCGGCATATGCCAGTGACATACTCCATACCGGGCCAGAAGGACTGGGAATATTACGTACTGCACCGGCCATAGGTGCGGCCATCACTGCTGCTATTCTTGCCTTTCGTCCCGTTATTCGAAATGTCGGCAACTGGTTATTTGGGGGCGTAGCGGTATTTGGCATGGCAATAATTGTCTTTGGTATATCTGAAACTTTCCTGTTGTCACTCTCTGCGCTGATTGTTATGGGTGCGGGAGACATGGTCAGTGTGTATATCCGTCACATGCTGGTACAGCTGGAAACACCGGATGAGATCCGTGGCCGGGTCAGCGCAGTAAATGGGGTATTCATTGGTGCTTCGAATGAATTAGGTGAGTTTGAATCAGGCGTCACGGCCGCCTGGTTTGGCCTGGTACCTGCCGTCGTCATTGGTGGTGCGGCTACTTTGATGGTGACAGTTTTGTGGATGAAGTTCTTTCCGCAACTGAGCAAAATGGACAGACTGCCTGGGCATTATAAGGAAAAAAATAAATGATTAGACAGGATGTTAAAAAAGTAAAACAACGTCATTCCCGTATAAACAAAGCAGATATAAACTTAGGTGTAAGGAACTGTAAAATACTTCTACCTGT
>JAURPG010000009.1 GCA_030835405.1 Gammaproteobacteria bacterium
GGTTTGTCGCATGGTGGTTTCCCACTGGATAGATGCCGGGATCCCTTCACGTAGCACCAGGTTAACCACGACAGACTGGCCACGCATATCTATGTTGCGGACCTGGCCACGGATCAATTCAATCTTGTCTACTGATGATGCCGGTATTCGTGACAGGATATTATCCAATGAATCTGATTTAGTACTGGGCCGCCTATCATCGATCAATACGTTACCAGCTGATTCACTGAACCCACGAACTTCTATAAAATTATTATTACTACTATCAACCTGAAATCCCGGGACCTGGTTGACCATATCCAGCGCGGTAATTGGCTGGTACCTGTCGAAAAAACCCGGGGGATATGTCACCAAATCACGTTCTATTATCTCAGTATTGATTTCCTCTACTACATCTTCAGCCGTTGGTTGAGCAATCCCATTACTACTGCAGAGGAGCAGAGAAAAAACTAAGCATATTTTTGCCGGGAGATGCGCTCCGGTTAATTTTTCCCTTTTGTTTTTCATTTAATATCCATATGTTATCTATTTTCTAATGTACAGGAATGATTACGTGGCTTTGTGCAAACTATTTGAAAATATGGGTGATTATTTTATGTTGGATTTTATTTGAATTCAGTCCGTTCATATTTGACAGATATCAAAAACTTCCGCTGACAGTTAAGAACAACTGGGCGCCCCGGGTTCTGCGCCTGCGTTCAATGGAATCCAGATTTGTAATATCACGTTCTCCGGCAAATACACTCCGATCTCGTTGCTCCTGAAAATTGAGAATATTTTCTGCAGTTATACGTGTTTTTATTCCAAACCATCTGGTTGTCTCTATAAACAAATTTATATCCATTCCTTCATTAAATACTTCCAGTTCATTTACTTTAAATAAATATCTTTCGCCTCGTTCAATGGCATTCCATCCCCAGGAAACCTGGGAGATCTGAAAATCCTGTCGATATTCTATAAACCAGGCATACTGATTTTCATCCAGAAATCTGATGCCACCACCAGGACCTCCTTGTAATGAAAGTGTTCTGGCTTTTCCAGTCACCGGGTCGACCACAGTAGAATCTTGCACTCGGAACCTGAAATTTAGTTTTGCATTGCTTAGTTTTAACCAGTCCAGGGGCAAAGTGGAGTCAAAAATGATACCCCACCTACGACCATCACCTATATTTCCAGGAGCTTCAAAAGCAGTCGTGAGGGGCAACAAATCAAGAACGTCGGTAATCCAATGGTGAAATGCAGTGATTTTTACCACGCCATTACTACCAAAACGTTTCTCCTGTACAAGTTCCAGTATCCAGCTTCGGTCTGGCCTGAGATCCGGATTTCCCAGCGCCAGGTCATCTTCGTCAAAAACAGTCGCACTGACAAAATCACTCAAGTTCAGTTGGGCGACCTCTCTATTCAGGCTTAGTCTGGAAAGGTATCCGTTATCATTTGAATAGGTCACATTAAATTGAGGTTTAAGGAAGAAAAAATCTCTTTTATCGAACACATCACCAGTTTGGGATATAGTTGAGGCCTCAGCACCCAAGCCATAATCCAGCTCTATCAGGCCAAGTCGCCAGGTATCTTTAAGCTCAAAATCCCAACGTTCTTCCTTCACCCTGGAATTTGCTCCCGGGACGTCAACAATTACAGGCCCTAAGCCCATATTATCAGTTCGTTGCAACTGACTACCCAAAGTATTCAGGGCCCTTTCCATGTTTAATTGCAATAAGTGTCCTGACAATGCGTCCCAATCGAATTCCAACCGGGTTATTGTTTCAGTTGACTTAACTGTGCTATCTGCAACCTTCTCCAGAGTTTCAATGCCGAATTCATTATTAATTTTTTGGATGGATAATAAATCGGCACGGGCATTACTATAGAGCAGGATAAATTTGCCCGTAATATCCAGAGTCAAATCCCGTTCGATATCAAGTCCCGCCTCAAGGGTCAGGGTATCTTCATCATCCCTGACGAAATCATTTCTGTTGGCAAATGGAAAGCCTTTGGGGACACGTCTTGAATCCAAGGTGACATAATCAAAGTCATATTGCAGGCTTGAATTAAACTGGATGAGCGTTTCGCCGAATATGGTTGCTGTATTGAAATTTCCTTTAAGATAATGATTTCTTATCTCACGATGGTCAAATCGGTTTTCAATAATGTTGCTTTCGTTATCAAATATCCTGTCAACACCCGTCCTGCCAGCGGGTTCGTGTCTACCCTCAAGACCTGCATTAAACTCAATATCTTTCCATTTATCTGATAAGGAGATAAGGCCGGATGGTGCAACTTTGCCGTAATTAAATCGCCTTTCCAGTTCAGCCTTCCATTGCACAATTGCGGGATTATCCTCTATCAGGACAATATTGACCATTAGTGGCTCTCCGCGCATGTCAATAGATCTCACTTGTTGTCGAATCAATTCCACCCGTTCTACAGAATCAGCTGAAATTCTGCTTAAAATAGATGAAAGGCTGTCCTGTTTTGCGCTTGGTCTACGATCATTAATTAATACATTACCCGCGGTTTCACTGAAACCTCTAATCTCCTCTGTCTCTTCTTCCAGCTGAAATCCAGGTATTTCAGAGACCATGTCCAGGGCCGTTATTGGTTGAAAACGGGCAAAAAACTCAGCCTGATAGATAACATAATCTTCATTTGTGCCTGACGATATTAGGTTTTGGGTTATTTCCTGCTCTACTGCAAAGGCAGGTGATGAATAGAAAAAGACCAGAAAAATCAATGCCTGAAAGATTTCTCGTAATTCTCGGGTATACATAACAAAGTTATCGTTTAAATATTGCTAGAAAAGCAAGATGTAACCCAATACGGATGGGATCAGTTAAATTCTTTATTTTTAAAATAACTAACAAAAAACTATATTATACATTAGATATATATTGTAACTATTTGTTTTTTAATGGTGCCCGGAGCCGGAATCGAACCGGCACGGTATCGCTACCGAGGGATTTTAAGTCCCTTGTGTCTACCAATTCCACCACCCGGGCCATGATGAATGATATCCATATAAATAAATGGAGGCTGGGGTCGGAATCGAACCGGCGTCCACGGCTTTGCAGGCCGCTGCATAACCACTCTGCCACCCAGCCTCAAAAATCTAATCA
>JAURPG010000113.1 GCA_030835405.1 Gammaproteobacteria bacterium
AATCATTTTGTCACTGAACTTATTATGCACCCCGTTATTGCAATCGTTGGCCGACCCAACACCGGTAAATCTACTTTATTTAATAGAATAACCGGTACCCGTAATGCCTTAATCGCGGACATGCCCGGGGTAACCCGTGATCGTAACTATGGCCTGGCCAGGCATGATGGGCACCAGATAATCATTGTTGATACAGGGGGGCTTAATGATTATTCTTCCAGCGATCAGGCCATCTCTGAACTGGTCTCCCAACAGTCATTACAGGCCATCAAAGAGGCAGACATCATATTTTGGGTCCTGGATGGGCCGGCCGGACTAACCCCGGATGATGAAAACCTTACCGAGCTGTTAAGACCGTTTGGTAAAAAACTCTATTTATTGATCAACAAGACCGAAGGCATGGATGAAGATATGACCTGTGCTGAATTCTACCACCTGGGGATGGGTACACCTTATGCAATCTCAGCACAAAAAGGCTATGGCATAGAATCTGTCCTGGATCTTGCACTGGCGGATTTTCCAGTTGAACCGGTTGAGGAAGAAACCTCGGATAACACCAGGATTGCAGTAATAGGCAGGCCTAATGTTGGCAAATCAACATTGATAAATCGCATGACCGGGGAAAACAGGGTGTTGACGTTTGATAAACCTGGAACCACCCGGGACAGCATACTCATTCCATTTAGTCATCATAATCGACAATATGAACTGGTGGATACTGCAGGTGTTAGAAGGCGTTCAAAACTATCTGAGAACATTGAAAAGATCAGTGTCATCAAAACACTTCAGGCAATTGAATCAGCCAACATCATTATAACTGTCATTGATGCAAGTGAGGCACTGACGGACCAGGACTTGCATCTACTTGGCTTGACTGTACAAAGCGGAAAGCCGCTGATCATCGCAGCAAATAAATGGGACAACCTTGAACAACACCAACGGGAAATGATTAAAAACCAAATGGACCGTAAGCTGGCATTCGTTGATTATGCCTGTTTCCATTTTATCTCAGCACTACACGGAACCGGTGTAGGGGATATATTCAAAACCGTTAACAAAATAGAAAAGTGTATAAATAAAAAGATTCAGTCATCTGAGCTTACAGATTTACTGTCACAAGCCGTTGAGGCCCATGCACCACCTTTAAGACAGGGTCGGCGAATTAAGTTAAGGTATGCCCATATTGGCGGACATAATCCCCTGAGAATCATTGTCCATGGTAATCAGACCAGTCATGTCCCTGATTTCTATTCACGTTATCTATCTAATTTTTTCCGTCGCAGGCTCAGGTTAACCGGGACCCCGGTATTTATTCAGTATAAATATGGCGATAATCCATACCGTCACAAGCGTAATGTGCTAACTGAACGACAGCTTAAGAGACGCCAGCGGGTGATCCGCTTTTCTAAAAAGTAGAGTAATAGATTAGAACTACTGTGAGCGGCTGAGGTTATAATGGTCGCGAATTGTCGTCAGTAAACTTTGCGAGTTCTCATCGCTTACCCACTCGCCTTCCATATCCAATATAACCAATTCTGTCTTGTTACCCACACCCGTCAGACTAACCTGGTAATCCTGACTGTCTCCAGAGGTACTAAAATCCAGGGTCCTGATCATGGTGAATAGTCCCCGCTGCCTGGAATCTCCATCAAGGGAATAGGTCACCTTGAAAATACCGGTATTACGGTCCTGTTCATTAATTTGTATTTCTGCGTCTTGCAGGATCCTG
This sequence comes from Gammaproteobacteria bacterium, assembly GCA_030835405.1. Lineage (GTDB taxonomy): Bacteria > Pseudomonadota > Gammaproteobacteria > Eutrophobiales > Eutrophobiaceae > Eutrophobius. Next base: position 1,730 of record JAURPG010000113.1, read on the forward strand.
TCTACTTCCACCCAGGCCACGGTAAATTCTTCGGGGATGGCTAACAAATTGTTATTGTTATTGATGGTCTCAATAGTTGCCTGAGTGGCCGTCATTGGTGTTGCCGTAGCTGTTGTAACCGCCTGAGTTTGTGCCGGTGCTGCGACCTGATCTTCTCCCGGAATAGACATACTCTCATTGATTCCGCCTGAGACCAGATCAGGTGGTATTTCCAGGTCTGGCATGGTCTCGGCACGCTCATATTCACGACTTCTGTCCGGAAAGACATTATTTATTGTTGAGCAAGCTGTCAGTGTTACAGCCAATACGGTTATTAAAAATACTTTCATTTTTCCTTCCATCATTAAATTACCCCAGCCTGTTTCATGGCTGATTCAACGTCATTATGATATTCGTCTGATAACCAGGTTAACGGTAACCTGATACCATTTTCAATCAATCCCAGCCTACTCATTGCCCACTTGGCAGGTATTGGGTTGGCCTCGACGAACAACCATTTATGTAGGCCTGCCAGCCTGGCATCTAAATCTCTTGCTTTATCGGCATCGCCAGAAATTGCCTTTAAGCTCATGTCGTGCATGGCCCTGGGAGCAACATTAGCGGTCACCGAGATGACGCCGTCGCCACCGGCAATCATAAACTCACAGGCAGTTGCATCGTCACCGCTATATATCAAAAAGTCTTCATCACATAGATCCTGGAGCTGTTTTACCCGGTCTACTTCACCGGTGGCTTCTTTAATACCAATGATACCGGGTTGCTCTGACAGTCTGGCCACGGTCTCAGGGACCATATCACATGCCGTCCGGGAAGGGACATTATAAAGTATTTGAGGAATAGAAACCTCCTCAGCTATGACTTTAAAGTGTTGATACAACCCTTCCTGTGTGGGTTTATTGTAATACGGTGTTACCAGTAAACAGGCATCTGCTCCAGCTTCTTTTGCACAACGCGTTAAACTTATTGCCTCCAGGGTAGAATTCGCCCCGGTTCCGGCAATGACCGGCACCCTGCCGTTAACCAATTCAACCGTCTTTTGAATGACGAAACAATGTTCCTTTTCCATTAGAGTTGCCGACTCACCTGTGGTTCCCATGGATACAATGGCGTCAGTCCCATTTTCTATATGAAACTCAACCAACCGGGCAAGACCATCCAGGTCCAACTCAGTATCCGGGGCAAACCCTTCTTTCATAGGAGTTATAATTGCAACAATACTGCCTTTAAACATGGTTAATTATTTTTCGTCTATTGGAAATATTCGATCTAATGATTAATCTGTCTACCTGTGTCTGGCAATATTGTTACAAGGCCAGCTATTTTACCGCATGTATTATGCCATAATTCTATCGTGATATCGCTCTCCGGTAGAGGAAAAAAGTTAAATAAATGTAAGGAGTTAGGGGTAAGGTGTGAAGGGTAAGGAGTAAGGGGTGAGGGAAAAGGCCGTCAAATCTCACTCCTAATTCCTCACTCCCCACATACTCTACCCTTGACCTGTCGAATTGACACCCAGCATAATTAGATTTTACAGAGCAAGGAGCAAACATGAGTAAGATAGCTATTGGCAAAAAAGTACCAGATTTCAACCTGCCTGCAACCGGGGACAAACAAATCAAATTATCGTCTCTGAAGGGTTACAACGTCGTACTGTATTTTTATCCAAAAGATTCAACCCCGGGTTGTACAACAGAAGGTCAGGACTTCAGGGACAACATCAGAAAATTCAGCTCTCACAAGACCGAGATCCTGGGTGTTTCAAGGGACTCCATCAAGTCGCATGAAAAATTCAAATCCAACCAGTGTTTCCCTTTTGATCTATTATCAGATGAAGATGAAAAACTCTGCAAGCTATTTGATGTAATTAAGGAAAAAAACATGTATGGCAAAAAAGTCATGGGAATTGAAAGAAGTACCTTTTTAATTGATGACAAAGGCGTTTTGCAAAAACAATGGCGTAAGGTAAAAGTCGATGGTCATGTCCTTGAAGTGTTAGAGGCGGTAAAGGAACTGAGAAAGTAATTTCAGTTCAGTTATACATCTGAATCTAATGACACATCATCAATAGCGGAGTGTGTTGGCCAGGCATAGATCAAGGCCTTCACCAGGGTTGCCAAGGGGATAGCAAAAAACACACCCCAGAATCCCCATAATCCACCAAACACCAGGATAGCAACGATAATTGCCAGAGGGTGAAGATTTACCACGTCTGAAAATAATACCGGCACCAGGACATTACCATCCAGGAACTGTAATACAAAATAGCCAGCCATCAGCCAGATAAAAGTGCTGTCGAATCCCCACTGAAAATACCCCACCAGGGCAACAGGAACAGTCACCACTGCAGCCCCAATATAGGGTATCAATACCGAGAGCCCGACGATGATGGCCAGTAGCGATGCGTAATTCAGACTCAGGGCACTAAATAGTAGAAATGACGAAAGGTAGATAATGAAAATCTCATATACCTTGCCGCGGATATAATTTCCAATCTGCGCGTCCATTTCCTGCCACAGTTTTTCTATCAGATGCCTGTCTGAAGGTAAAAAACGTAAACTCCAGTTGATGATATCGGTCTTGTCCTTTAACAGAAAAAAGATCATTAACGGCACCAGTACAAGATATACAAGCACAGTAATTATCACTGGAATAGAAGAAAGAGAGAATGACAATATGCTTTGTCCCATAGCAGTGATTGCCGTGCGGGATGCAACAATAACCTGATTGACGGCATCCACCGATATGAAGTCCGGGTACTGCTGTGGTAGCTTCATCAATAGTTCCTGCCCATCGGTGATCATTCCCGGCAGGTCCTGAAAAAACTGACTGGCCTGTTGTGAAATTGCTGGCAACAGTACGATTACCAGAAAGGCGAGCACCGTCAGGAACAGGCAAAAGATAATACTGACAGCATAGATCCTGCGGATCTGTCTTTTTTCCAGACTGGATATGGAACCTTCCAGCATATAGGCAATGATGACGGCGGCAAAGAACGGTGCGAGCATGCCTCCCATAAAATAGATTATAAAAAAACTTGCTATTAGCAATACGACCAGCAATGCGGCCTGTGGATCGGTAAAGTAACGTCTATACCAGGATTGAAAATATTCGAACATGTATGTGTTCCATATTTAGATATTTCAATGATAACGCTTTATGTTGCATATGAATAGATGAGAGTAAGAAGTAAGATGTGAGAAGTAGATGTATTAAATAGACAGGATTAACAGGATTTTTCACGATACACAGGATAACTAATAATAAAAAAACTGAAATGAGGCTTGTAAAATGTAAGATGTGAAATATAAAAAGATATAGACAAGATTTAAAGAATGTTCAAACAAATATTATCTTTTTTTAATCCTGTAAATCTTGTGAATCCTGTGCATAAAATAATATTGCAGAAATTCTGTACCTAATTATAACCCGGAACCCATAGCTATGCCCGTTATCAATTCTTTTGATATCCTTTTAATCCTTTAAAATCCTGTTAATCCTGTCCAATCTGATGCAAAAAAAAATCGACTATCACGAGCTAGCTGGCAATATCCGCACCTGGGCCACTGAACTGGGTTTTCAACAGGCCGGTATTACCTCCACAGACCTGTCAGAAGATGAATCTTACCTGCTGAACTGGCTGGACAAGGGATGGCATGGCGAGATGGCATACATGGAAAGACACGGCACTGTCCGTAGCAGGCCACCAGAACTTGTACCCGGGACCTGCCGGATCATTTCACTACGCATGGACTATGATCCACCGGATAGCACCCATCCTAAAATTGCTCTGAAAAATCCTGAAATCGGTTTTGTTTCCCGTTATGCCCTGGGCAGGGACTACCACAAGGTCATGCGCTCAAAGCTTCAGAAACTCGCCACCCGAATAGAGTCCGTGACGGGACAGTTTGGATATCGTGCCTTTGTCGACAGCGCCCCGGTCCTGGAAAAGGCCCTGGCCAGAAATGCCGGCCTTGGCTGGATCGGTAAACACAGTAATCTCATTAACCCACAGGCCGGATCCTGGTTTTTCCTGGGAGAACTCTATACAGACCTTCCGCTTCCCATGGATAACAAGTTCGATAAAGAACACTGTGGCAGTTGTGATGCCTGTATCACGGTCTGCCCTACCCAGGCCATTATTGGCCCTTACCAGGTTGACGCCCGTCGCTGCATCTCCTACCTCACCATTGAACTTCGCGGCAGCATCCCCCTGGAACTGAGACCCTTGATGGGTAATCGAATATACGGCTGTGATGATTGTCAGCTGGTTTGTCCCTGGAACCGCTTCGCACAAAATACCCTGGAGCAGGACTTCAGGGCGAGACACGGTCTGGACGCACCAATGTTAATTGATTTATTCCGATGGACGGAATCAGAATTTCTGGAACGCACAGCAGGCAGTGCTATACGACGTATTGGGTATGAATGCTGGTTAAGAAATATCGCCGTCGCACTGGGTAATGCACCCAAGACCCCTGATGTGCTATCGGCCTTGCAGTCCAGAATGGACTACCCATCAGAACTGGTCAGAGAGCATGTGCAATGGGCATTGGATCAATTTAAAAAAAATAATAGATAGGATTAACAGGATTTCTACAGGATTGACAGGATAATCAATAATAAAAAAATATCATGAGAAACGTAAAACGTAAGACTATGAAAAAATATAGACAGGATTTACGGGCTTATTCATCACAACTTTTCTTGTTAATCCTGTGAATCCTGTCCATTCAATTTGGATAAAACCAGACGGAAAATCTAATTGCAGAACTCTTTCACCATGTCCTGGGATTTTTTTATCTCTGCCTGGCGTTGTGCTTCCGTCCCTCTTACCCGGCTACCATCTTCCTGCAGGAACTGGACTCTGGGCAATTGATAACTGGCAAGACGCTTTTTCGCCAATTCACAATTACTTGCCTTTTGTTCCTTTTCCAGGCGAGCATAGTACTCTTCTTCTTCCTTTAACTTACGCTGCTCCAGGCTTTTATCCACGATCTTTTTCTGTGTATCAAAACGCTTTTTCAACTCACTACCATCTACCGCTGGAGGTGGTGTGATAGTAGTATAAGCTTTACTGCCCGGAGGTGGAGTCTGGGTATATTGCACGGTGCCATTTTCATCAACCCATTTATAAATTTCCGCCGAGACGTCCGTGACCATAACGGTAGAAAAAACAACCAGTATAAAGAAGGTAAATGAGTAACATAGAAACATTAAATCTGTAACCTGCTTCTTTTTCATTTTTTCTTCATGCGATAGTTTCATATCGTATCCCGTTTAAAATTTAAATAACTACTCCATTTCCTTGAACCAGAAGCGTCTTAACCTGGCGTTTAATAATGATCCTGGCGGCTGACTTACCGCAATACCGGATATCACCCCTTCATGGACCTCGCCGTCGATCTCAACCATGACCGGTACCGGCGATGGCAGGTAACCGCCGCCGGGATGGACGCTGGAACGGTCAGCCGCATCGGTTTCACCATCGATGTTCTGGTCCAGGATGGCAGTGGCGTCCTCAAATGAAACCTTGTATTGGCGGGCAATACCAAGATCACTGGAACAGTCGGATGAAGCAGCGGCAGAGCCGGGCTGGTTGGTATTGAAGAAAGTCACGCCGTTAAGGGTCACTGCGTTACCTACCACCTTTTCGCCCGAACCAAGCGTGACATACCAACCATCTGCCGAGGTTAGCGCGGCTGTGGCTGTATCAGGATTCTCGTCGGCCTGACCCACCAGACCGGAACAGGCATCGGCATCCTGAATACAGTTGGAAGTGGCATCAAACAAATCAGATTCACCCAGGGTAGAAAAACTACCGTCTACAGAAGTGCCGATATTGGTGTCCTTGAACATGTAAAACCGGTTCACCACGGAGGTATCAAATGGGTGCTCACGGTCTCCACTACCTATGAGTACCGCATCGTAACCATCGTCGGAATAGACCACATCAGGTGGGAACATGAATTTACGGTTTTCATCCGGCAGATCTGAATGATCGGCAATGGAAGCTAATTTTGTAACATCCCAGTTTGCAACACTGACATCATCAAAGTCTATCCGCCATAGATTACCCCCGGTATCACCCACATACCCCCTGTTAATAACAGAGCCGCTGCGATCAGAAATGACAGTGATATCAGATGGAAGGGCAAAATCCATCCCAGTCACATCTTCAAAATGATGATTCACTGATGGGTCACTGGTGGGATCCGAGGCGGATGGGCCTGCCTGCCATAAGATGTTCCCGGTGGCGGCATCCAGGGCAAAGATACCCCGGCCCATGTTACGTGGGTAAGTTGCACCAGCAGTAATACTTGTAGTTGAAATAGCCGTGATTGCGGCAGGGTCTACATCTTCCACTGTGGGGTCATACCCGGCAGCAAAGAACAATACCGGATCACCACTATTCGCATTGGTGTTCACCAGGCGTGGTGCAGACCAGGAAAACCCCAATTCATCGAACCCAAGGTCATTGGCCGAGACCTTCCACAGATACCTCGGGGCGTCCGGCACACTCACATCAATTGCATAGATAAAGCGTCCGCCACGACGCATGGATATAAACAGGATGACCCTGTCAGGATTGGAATCATCATCCACCGTGGTATCCAATTTCCCGTCAGGGACATTGGCCCCATCGGGTCCGCTATTATCTTCCGCCAGCACGGCAATGGTGCCATCGGCAAAATACGCCTTCTTGTTAGCGCTACTGATAGTGGGCTCGTTATTGCGCAGGCGCTGCAGGAACGGAAAATGCTCCTCCGGGATAAAGCCCCATACTTCCTGGCCTGGCTCCGGTTGGCCCACTTCACTCTGGTTAAAACCACCTTTAATGGCCCGGAATACCCCATCGTTTGCGCCGTAAAAGACAAACACGTCATCATCATTTCCATGGCGGTTGTAATTCACCACGGCAGGACGTGAATGCAGCACATCGCCATGGATAGAGGCACGTACATCAGTACTGAAACCATCGCCATTTTCATCTTCAAAATTGTCCTGGCCACGGACCCAGTTGATCAGATTGGTGACCTCAGTACTGGTGGCTGATCCGATACTTGCAGTAATGGTGCCTGTGGCATCTCCCTGTACAGCGCCACCGTTTTCTGTCAGGTCATAGGTAAAGGAATTATCATCTATCTTGGTAATGGTAAAGTTTCCATTAAAATCTGATTGGTTTGCCCCGGTGATGGTCACCACGTTACCCGTCACAAAACCATGGCTCACTGCCCTTGTGGTGGCGGTCGTGGTCTTTGTAGAGGCTGTAATGGTTCCGGTTGCCGGACCTATGGCCGTTGCACCCGAACCGTTGTGGCGGTAGAAGAAATTGTCAGCATCGATAACCTCAATGGCAAACTCACCGTTATAATCGGCCTGGTCGGCACCGGCAATGGTCACCAGGTCAGCATCGGCATAACCATGACCAGGCAGGTTGACAAAGGCCAGGGGATCGGAATAGCGGTAGACCATGTCACCGAAACCTGGTCCAGGCTGGTTTGTATCCTGGGAGCTATAAACAACTGAATCGTCAGTCACACGAGATGCCGTGGTAATACCACTACCGTTATAAGTAGTAGATGGTACGTTCAGGTCGTCTTCCACACCCTCAATTTCAATATTACCGGTCACCACGCTGACATTGGCGGTTGAATTCACCAGGTCAATCTCATGGTTATTGACCACCGCCAGGGCTAGATTGCAAGGGGCGGTGTCGCAATAAAATACTACAGCATCAGCATCCAAGGTCGTGGGGGGCAATGGTTCCGGGGAATTATATCTAAATGTTGTAGTGGTAGGAACAGCGGTGACGGTAAATTCACCGTTATAGTCGTTGATCACTGCCCCGGCGATGGTAACGGTATCTCCCACTGTCAGAGTATGACTCGATGCCGTGGTTGCGGTGATATCTGTGGTCCCAACGGTAGCGACGATGGTCCCCGTGGCATCACCGATATCATCGGAGATGGGATAGGTAAAGGTATTGGCATCTACCACACTGATGGTCACCGTGCCGTTAAACTCTGTCTCGTTTGCCCCTGAGATGGTGACACTCTGACCATCTGCATATCCGTGCGCCGTCAGTTTTGCAGTGGCAACCATGGTGGGCCCGGTAGCAGTGGTAGAGGAATCGTCATTAATGGGTTGCAGGGAGCCGGCGGTAAGGAAGCTGAAGTTATCATCATCAATCCTGCTGATACTGTAATCGTCATCATAGGACGAGGGGTCCATACCGCTGATAGTGACCGTGGCACCGGAAGAGAATCCGTGCCCAACGACATTGGCATTGACAATGGTACTGGTGGTGATGGCCACCGGAGACCCTGTTGCAGGCGATGTTTCATTCTGGACGGCTGCTCCCGCATTATAAGTAAAGGTATAATCGTCTACTTTGGTGATGACAAATGTGCCGTTATAGCCCGGTTCCGTAGCACCGGATATGGTGGTGGTACCACCGGTGGTCAGCCCATGACCGGCATTGATCACCGCAGTCACCACCCGCCTGCCCCTACCAGGTCCACCACCACTTGTCGGATGGGTCAATGAGTCAATAGGCTGGTCCACCTGGTTATTGGATAGTGAGACCGAACCTGCCGGGTGAGTGACATTAGAGGTCACACTGGTGAGATTTTGAGAGATGGAGACATTGGCCAGTGAAGTCAGAAAATACTCCCTGTCCACTATGGCAATACCCGCAATCTCCTTGGTATCGGACAAAGACGTGATACTTTGGGTATCAAACCCCGTCAGGGTGGATACCGCCCTAGTCTCCAGTTGTAGATTGGTCCCGGTAATTTCTCCGTTCAATGTACTAAACGGGGTGGCCGACAACAAGTCACCCGATGTGCAACTGGTGGTACAGGTATAGAGGTTTCGCCCGGACTGATCAGCGGCATAGGCAATGCGCTGTTGCTGTGCGGTCCCGCCCTTTTCCACCAGGTCACCATCCGGGAGGTCTCGCGGTCCGCCTTCGCCATTCTCCTCCGGTGAACGATAAGACCAGAACTCACCGGTACCATCGGTCCAGAAGCTGGATGAGTTGGCATTAATAAACCCGGTCTCGGGATTTTCCGCCTCACCACCGGAGACGTCTGCCAGGAACAGGGTGCTGGTGGCATCATTAAAACCCAGCTTGTACATCTTCAGGTTCCCAAACCAGCGGGGTTCCTTGTTTTTGTCTGGTCGGAATACCCCGATATAGACCTGGTTGAGGTTGGTACCGCGGACGTTGACACTGACCGGTAACGTGGTGGAGGCAAACACGCTGTTCACCGCCTGGATTTCAGAGAAGATGGTATTGAGGGCATTAACGATGGCCTGGCCACCATTACCGCTGGAGACTTCAAAATATTCTCCATTACCGTTCAGGGCCACACTCTGCATCAAGGCCGTCATATCATCACCCTGGCCGGTGGCCACCGGGTCCACCTCAACAACATAGGTTGTGAGGTTCTGCACCCCGTCTACATCGGTGTTAATGTCGGCGTTGGCCATATACCGGGCCCACTCGTCCATCCAGTTACCTTCCTGACCACTGGGGTCCAGGTTAATAGTGGTACTGGTATCATACCCCAGGGCCGCCAGTTCATTTTCAGCATCCCTTAATGAATTTGTATTTTCGCTCGCTGGCCCGTTACTTAAATAGATAAGAAAATTACTTTGACAGGCATCGGCAATGGGGGAGGTATATTCCGAACTGGCAGTTGGGTTTGCCGGCAGCGGATGTTCACCAATCCCGGCATTCACTGCCGGATGACCACCAGGCTCATCGGTATTACTTGCATAGTCTGACTTTACCTTACCAAAACCTGAGCGTGTATTCCCACCGGAAAAATACCGATATACCTCTACCATACCGGCGGAGGTGGTGGCGTTGTTGCCCCGGTCGGCATTGGTATCCAGACCATCAACGATGGATGACAATACCGTTTTGTTGTCATCGGTCATCTGGCGAATACCGTAACGCACATAGGCACCGTCAACCTGGTCATTGGGGTTACCGGTTTCCGGGAAGAACATTAGACCCACATTGAAAAGATCACTGAGGTTATCGACCACAGCCTTAAGTGCGGCCTTTTCGTTGGCAAATGCCGAAGACCAGTTGGCGGTATTATCTACATAAATGAGAATATTAGGACGTTGCGACGTAATATTGGGATTGGCCAGAAAGATATCCGTGTCATCATTGACCGGGTCAAAGTCTGCCTGCACACCGGATAACCCGGAAAAAAAACACAGCATAAACACAACCAGTCCGGTTTTAAAGCGATTAGATATTTTATTCATAAGTTGTTGTATTAATTTCATATTAATTCCTTTCCCATTAGCTTAAGGGCAATTACCTGCAAGCATTCGGATTTCTACCCCTTGATGTATGGTGGAGGTCGCGCCGGTGACGTTATCGGTCACTGTGGCGATGACTTCCCAGACGTTATCTTCAGGGATAATGGCAGCAGACACCGCGCTATAGCCAGTAGCGATCTGGCTATCAATACATTCAGGGGCACTTACATTGACTGTTGCCAATGCGCCGGTGACCGTGGTGGCTGCAGGGGTGAGATTGAAGTTATTCATGGTACTGATGGTTTGCTCAATGGCGGCCTGGGCATCGGCATCCATTGCCCGCATGGCCTGCATATTACCGACAATCCTTAAATTGACCGTACTTAAATTAATGGATGACACAGCAAACAAGGTCATCATCACGAGCACCACAAGAGAGGTAAAAAGCACCACACCTTGCTGCTTACGATAATTGATCATTCGGGTATCTCCCTTCTTCCTCCCATGTTCATTAATCGGATTTCTGATGAAAACACATGGCGTTTAAATTCGTCGTTGGCAGCGGCAATAGTGGTTCCGGCCAGGGTGTATTGTTTTGCATCTGAATACCCTGTGGTGGCTTCAGGCGACCTGGCAAGCAAGTGAACCTTTACCGATACCACCATGGGCCATTGGGCAACTGTAGGTGTCGTCACATAGGTGTCCGGTATTCCATCTCCTTGTTGCCCGGTGACGTCGTTGACGGTTGTCGGGGTAGTATCAATACCGTATTCGAACTTCATGTACTCGATACCTTCCACCAGGGGTACAACGTCCATAATGGTACTGGTGCCGTTGGAGGTCAGTTCCAGACGTTTTAAAGTGGGAATGTCATCATCCGCTCCCTGACAGACATCATTTAACCCACTACCCATACTGCAAGGCGCAACAAAATAAACATGCACGCGAAATTTCCTAGTGTCTGCCACGGTGGTGTTACCGGTCTTGCTTGGAAATTTCATCAGGTTGGCAGTTGAATCGTTGTCTGCCGAATTAGCAGGTACATTTGCCGAACTGTTACCATACATCAGATTGGCGGTACGACTGTTACTCTGAATATAGACTTCATTGGTGTTAGGCGAGCCGGTAAAGACATCGGTATCTGCCCTGCGCATCACCAGGACATCCGAGCCTAGAGACAAGTTTGAATTGGCCAGCAATGTGCTCGTACAGGTAGAAGGTGTACTGGTGATCGTCGGGTAACCTGCCAGGCTTGGGGCGGCATACCCCTGTAAGGGCATGGCCATGGCATCTTCGAGATTGGCCAGGCTACCTGTCTCACATGGATTCGGGAACGCCGCCGGTGCAGTACCTGTTTTAAAAAAATGTCCAAAATATCCCGCATGTCGCAGGTCTTCGTATAAAAGGTTGACGGCATAACGACCGTTTTCTATTAATTGGCTGGAACGTTCCAATGCACGTTGGGCATCACTGGAATTTTTAAAAGTGGCAGTAAGCCCCAACATCAAAAAGGAACTGATCGCAATCGCAATCATCAGTTCTATCAGGGAAAGTCCCGCGGCTGGATAACAAATTTTATTTTCTATCCTATTCATAACTTCACCCAAACAGATTCGCGATACGGAAACTGGTGGATACTGCGCGACGTTTTGTCTCCGCACCGTATAGCCCATTTGCGCAATTCGCCGTTGGTGGGGCTAGGTCCCCCATGGCCTGCCAGGAAACCACAACTGTAATGAGGCCCGTACCAGCAGAACCGCCGATCTCAGAGCTGGCGTCATAACTGATACAAGCCCTGGCCCCTATCATGGCACCGACATTGACCACATCAGCCCCCGCCAAGGTCTCAGCCGCACCTTCCAGCAGATTGTCCAGTTCAATGATGGCGGCTTCAGCCTGGCTGTTGTATGTTGGGGTACTGGCTGAACAGCTTGGGGGGGTTGCCATATGCCCGGAACCTGCTACGCCCATGAATGGCGTGCCCGCGGTAGTATTTGTGGTGATAAAAAAACAGGAAACGGTTGAACGGTTGACATTAATACGGTCAACGATATCAGACATAATAATTAAGGCCTGGGCCCGTTGATAAGATTCCATCTCTGCCTGCTGGGCCTTGACCTGCAATGCTGCAATACCCAATAACCCAACCATGGTGATTAACAATGCCACCAGCACTTCTATCATTGAAAAACCAGATGATTTATTCATTAATCACATCCATTGGTGGGATTAAAATCGTTATCCAGTATGACTTTGGGAACACCGCTTAATGAGATTCTGACGCATCGTGGTGAGACCTGGGCATTTCCATTTACATAGAGCCAGAAATCCACAAAGGAGGTCGGCCTACCGGTTCGATTAAATGTAACTTCAGAAGGACAGGTATCGGCGGAGCCATCATTATCCACATCACAATCAATATCGATGTTTGCAAAGGCATCCTGGGTCCTGATCACAGGGGTGCCCCCTGCTACTTCAACATCCCATCCACCTTCCCAGTTAGTGTTATATGCCATATCAACATTCGTATTACGCTTGATGGCTTCACTGCGGGCGAGTAACAACCCGAGATGAAAATCTGATGCAGCAGCCCGCACTTGCTGGTTCAACCTCATTTCACGCATCGCAGGCAAACCAACGGCAATCAAGACACCCACCACGCTCACGGTGACCATTAACTCAATTAAGGTAAATCCGATTTGCTTTTTAGTTACCATTTGTCACTCGGTGTTTTCGTTCCCACACTTGTAAGACGTAGATTGCCATCTGCAACCTGGTCGCCAGTTGCCGTCGCATCAACCTGAAAAGTGGGCGGTGTGGCACTGTTGTCTACCGTGATTGCCACGGAGTAAAAAGTGTTGGTACAGGCAGAGGCAGAACAGGACCAGCCGTCTTTGGTGATACCTAGATTTGTAAAGCTGGTGGTATATTGCCTGGCATCTAACAAATACTGTTCCTGCCTGTTAGCAGTATCCAGCATTAATGACTGGGCATCGGAGCGCCTGGCCTTGCGGACCGAGTTCTGGTAGGAGGGATAGGCGATCCCTGCGAGTATGGCGATCACCGTAATAACGATCATCAACTCGATCAGGGTAAACCCTCGATTATTAGCTATTTTCATACGTAGTCTTCCCAAGATTCGTGAATGACAACATTAGAGGAGAAAATGACAGTTGGTAATCAGCAAACGGCTAGTCTAGGGTAAGGAAATTCCTTATTTATCAGGTCTGAAATGCTTAGTGAGGAAAAATATGTAAGTATTTGTTTTTAATTTAATTTACATATCATCCAGGACGATGATGCCCTTGCGGATTGCGTATTGGGTTAACTCCGCAACGCTATGCAGGTCCAGTTTGGTCATAACCTGGCGACGGTGGGTATCCACAGTTTTACTACTGATACTGAGTGCCGTGGCGATCTCCTGGGTACTCTTGCCCTCGGCCAATAATTGTAATATTTCACGTTCACGTGAGGTCAAAACACCTGTATCGGTAGTCTCACCGGGCTCTGCATTCTTTGTCAGATAGGCCTTGACCACAAGATCCGTAATGCCCGGGCTGAGATACACCTGGTTTTTTGAAACTGTATTCATTGCGACTGTCAGCTCATCAAATGCACAATCTTTGAGTAAATACCCATTGGCACCTGCTTTTAGCATCTGGGTGACAAACCGGCTATCGGAATGCATCGACAGGGCGAGGACCTTGATATCCGGATTGAATGACTTAATCTGCCGGGCAGCTTCGATACCATTCATATCCGGCATGGCGACATCAACAATCACCAGGTCAGGCTCATCTTTTCTGATCAACTTTAATAATAAGCGCCCGTTTTCGGCCTCGCCTAATATCTCAATGTCTCCCAGGCTTTCCAGCAGGACCCTGAGGCCCTCACGAAAAATCTTGTGGTCATCTGCAATGATTACCCGCACTTTAGCCGTCACTCTCCTCTTGAATATTTAATAGTACAGAAAATATTATCTGTGCTCCTTCCCCGGGAGAAGAAATAATTTGCATTTCTTCGCCAAGATTATTTAACCGTTCCCGTATACTAAATAATCCATATCCTTTCAGTTCATCAACCGGACCGTCTATCTGTTCAATATCAAGCCCAACACCATCGTCTTCAACCTTGATATTGATTTTCTTACCAATACGTCGAATTTCCACAGAGGCCTTGGTGGCCTGGGCATGTTTGCTGATATTTATCAACAATTCCCTGATAATCTGAAACAGACTGATCATCATAGAAGTCTCAATTGGTTTTTCTTTATTATCATCATGTACTTCACATATCAGACCACGTTGCAGATGAACCTGTTCTGCCAACCACTCAATCGCCGGAACAAACCCCAGTTCATACAGGATAGGGGGTGATAATTCAAATACCAGGGTTCGGGTTTCCCTAATTGCATTATCAAGGGTTTCAATCACTTCATTCAATAATGTGGGCGATATTCCTTCGGGTAATGAATTTAAAAAGATAGAAAGTTTGAATTTAGACAATCCCAGGTTTTGAATGGTGCTGTCATGGAGACCATCGGCGATGCTTCGCCTTTGCTTTTCTTCAGCAAGCGCCAATTCAGACATCAACACGCGCATTTTATTCTGATACATCTCCAGCTTTTCCTGTACCAGTTTTTGCCTTGTAATATCCTGTAGGGTGCCTTGTGTGCTTACCAGGACACCATGATTATTAATGAACGGTTCACTTATTCGGTGAACATGCCTGATATTCTCCTGTTTGGTATATATACGATATTCAATATCCAGTTTAGTCTTATTATTTCTTGCATCTGCCAGACTGCCAGCCACTCTGTCACGATCATCCGAGTGAACTGTCTTGAGTTCTGCGTCTCGATTAATAAATTCCTTGAGGATGACATCAACAGATGTGCCATAAATCAAGGCAAACTGCTCTGAACAATAATCAATACAATTGTCGATTTCATTCCATTCCCAATTACCTATCTTGCCGATCAATTCAGCACGTTGGTATCGTTTCTGACTTTCCTGAATCGCATTCTCAGCCTCTATACGTTCGTTTATCTGGTTTTCAAGTTCCTGTTGTGAATGGTGCAGACCATTTAATAAACGATTAAAAATATTAGTAATGACGGTAAGCTCATCATTCCCACCCAGGTTCACCTGTGACGTCAGATCACCCGTTGCTTGAATTTCTACTATACCTTTGCGAAAACGATTCAGTCTGGAAAGTACGAGATAGTTAATCATGATGAGAACGATCGTCATCGTTGTGATCCCAACAATAACCAGTAACTTGGTAAAATATTGCTGTGCCGCCTGGCCTTGTTGATAAATATCTCTTGGCAATGAGATCTCCACCACAAACGCGGGACGGTCTTTGACATCTCTCAACAAGGTCAATCCATTAATCATCAAATCATCCTGAACCTGGACACGGTATGGGGCATTTACAGTCAATGATCGATAAATACCAAACAGCTGGTTATCCTGAGCGATATTATTGACATTAATAATACGTAGGGACAATTTTGCCATTCTGGACAGTTTTTGTATCTCTGCTGTATCAATTAACCTGCCGATGATGATGGTCCCCTGAACCTGGTCTTGTTTGTTCTCATTTACAATCCGACTGGATGCGACCATCAAGGCCTGCCCTTCAGCCGTGACGACCAAGCCATTGGACCGACCATCAGGACTACGTGGGATATACAGCGGGTGTTCCGGCGACATTACCTGTTGCCAGGATGAAGGTAAAATATTGTCACTGGGATTGCCAGATACTGAGTAATATCCCACAGGGGTGGAATTATTAACCGGGAATATCGCCACAAGATTTAGATCCGTATTACCAGCAATACGAGATATCTTTTCTATCATGGATTGATGCAAGTTGTTGACACCTTGCTCCATGCCTCCCGCAGAATATGCAAAAATATTTGCTAAGGTCGATAAATACTCAAATTCATTTTCAATGATTTCTTCCACCCGCTGGGAACTGTCACGGACATAATTATTCTCTAGCTCCTGAAAACTCTCCATGACAATTGTCTGTGATATCAGATAGATGGCCCAGATTGTGGCAATAATACATATAGAAACTATCAGAAGTGTTTTGTTTTGAAGGGTCATGGTAATCCTGCGAATATGGTCACCTTAAAATAGGTAAAAACCATCGGTTAACTGTAATCATAAAATATCGCCACGACAATGATTTTCTTAACAGTCCCACTTTGATCTAAATTAAAACAGCAATTTGGATAGCATTCAAAAGTATATTTCATAATTGAATTTGCCCTGGTTCTGCTGATTTTTCATTAGTCCACAGTACAGTAGCACCGGTTTATTTCAAGATGACAGGGCAATTAAAGGTGAAAGATACTGAAGAGGTCTTGACAGGAATGTCGTTTGAAATAAAAGTTATTTCTTGCTGAATATGGAGGTTTCGCGGATTACCTTGAAGATATATTCGACCCAGTCCCCAAAGACCCCCGGGCTACCCCATATGGATATCATAATATACCGGGTTACCCCACACAAAATGTCGGTAACCTGAGAAGAGACAAACACTTGGCGCCTATCGATTCAGAATACTCCTGATACTTGAACAAACGGCGCGTCACTAAAAAGCCAAGAGCTAATATTTTATTCCGAGGCCATCATAAATATGTGCCAACAGCCATAACGGCCCGACAAGTAAAAATTGCAGATCCTTAAAGAAAGAAGGTTTCTTGCCTTCGATTTTGTGACCAATAAATTGACCTATCCATGCGAGTATAAAAATGGTCAGGGCAACCTGCCATATTGCAACTCCAGTAGATGCCAGCAAAAATGTTAAAAGTAACATCAGTGAAAATACCAGGAGAATTCCCACTGCGAGTGCGAAGGAGACAAGGAAATAATAAATCATGGCAATAATAATTGTGACCTCCGCCCAGCTAAAGCTTACCGGTAGACGATTGAAAAAATCAGGAACCTTGATTGTGGATATTATCGCAAGCAAGCTCCAGACAATGAGCGGCACACACACCCAATGGATTAATTTGTTTACCGGATGTTGATGGCTTTCACCATACTCTTTAAGGAGTTGCCTGATATCAGCCATTTGAAATGATGGAATTATTTAAAAAACCGTATGGTCATTGGATATCGATAGTAGACCCCATCGTTGGCATTAATGGAGGCAATGATGATCATAAATAGGATATATATACATAATACCGAGATCAGCAGGATCCCAATAACCACAAGGATCAAAATTGCAGAGATAATCAGACACAGGGTCATGGTCAGATGAAAATTTAATGCTTCCTTCCCCTGGTCGTTAATAAATGGATGATCATCCTTTTTAATCGCCCAGACAATCAATGGCCCAAGTACGTTGCCAAATGGCATAACGAACCCGGCAAGACCAGACAAATGGCAGATCATCGCCCAGTTGCGCGCATCCTTATCTGGTTTTTCTACTATCTCGTTTATATTTGCAGTGTCTTGTTCCATTTCAGTTGTCCGCTATAAATTTGGTCAAATCTCATTTTCACTGAACCAGTTATCCAACCATCTAACAATCTCATTGACTAATTCAGTTTCTTTACCTGGAAAATATTGTGATGCATATTGAATAACCTTTTGATCATAGGATTTATTTTCCTTGTTGGAGCCGGCCAGGCGCCGATCATAGATGGAATCCATGACTGCCGAACCGTCCTGTCCGGCATATATGTCCAATACAGGTTGCTTAATATCAGACAGGTTTTCAACCAAATTATATTTTGGCTTTAAAAAATCATGGTTATGCATACTAATACCCACCAGGGCCTTAACAGCAGAACCTGAAGTGGTAAGGTATTGAACGGCTGTAGTGGCACCAAAACCTACACCGATAAACACGATATTTGAGTAGTCCTTATCGAGCAGGTATCTAACCGCCATGCGGATCCTGCGATTGGCCTGAATGAATGTTCCACCATATTCGGCAATGCCAATTTCCGGTGACAATACCGGTAGTTGTACTGACAAGCTTGTCCACCCAGTTTCCGGCAAATGTTTTCTTAACGGTGATATCAGGTCAGGCCAATCAGCATGCATTCCCATACTGTGTAGAATAATGGCCGCATTCTTGCTATTTAGGTCTGTGGCTTCACGATAAAGGGACAAGAAGGTATTTCGACCTGACCCCAACCATACCGCCCCACCGGGGGAACGGTCTGCGACCAATCGCAACATCAGTTGTTTCTCATAGTCCGCCGGGGAATTGGCCCAGGCACATGGAATGACAGATGTTAAAATTACGACACCAAGCATGATCGATTTCATAACATCAAGTTCCAGGGGGTTGGAATATTGGCTCATATTATCGGTGAAACACGGAGGTCTTTCCACCGTCGGGCACATAATTCATATTGAGATTGGCTATGGAATCTCCAATCAGGTAAAGTGCGCACATCTGAATACAGTGGGTTTTTACCAGCGTTATGAAGAATTTTACCATTGCACCGTCCATATTATCTGCTGATCTGTCCCGCCTGGGAGAGGAAGTCCAGGCCGTCATCGATGCCGGGGCGGATTTAATCCATTTTGATGTTATGGACAATCATTACGTGCCCAATCTGACCTTTGGACCGGTGGTGGTCAAGGCCCTGAGAAACTATGGTATCCAGGCCCCGATCGACGTACACCTCATGGTCAAGCCGGTAGACAGGATTATCCCGGATTTTGCAGACGCCGGCGCTGATTATATTACCTTTCACCCGGAAGCCAGCGAACATATAGACCGAACCTTACAACTTGTCCATGACTGTGGATGCAAATCCGGACTGGTATTCAATCCGGCAACACCTCTGGACTATCTTAACCACGTCATAGACAAGGTTGATATGGTTTTATTGATGTCGGTGAATCCGGGTTTTGGTGGACAGAGCTTTATTGCTTCGGCGTTATCAAAACTGGCAGACGCCAGAGAGATCATTGACAGTTCCGGCCGGGACATCCGGCTTGAAATTGACGGCGGTGTTAAGGTGGAGAATATCCGTGAAATCGCCGAGGCCGGTGCCGATACATTTGTTGCCGGGTCTGCCATTTTCGGTAGTGATGACTACCAGACCACTATCCAGGCCATGCGTGACCAGCTAAGCGGGCTTTAAGAATATTTCCGGTTGAGCTAGAACCATGACGACAGTTACCGAGGCACAATTTAATTCCTACGCGGCTGAAGGTTACAACCATATCCCTGTCGTCAAGGAAGTGCTGGCAGACATGGAAACGCCTTTAAGCGCATACCTTAAACTTGCCGATGGACCATATTCCTGTCTGTTAGAGTCCGTTGTGGGGGGCGAACGCTGGGGTCGATATTCAATCATAGGCCTGCCATCGAATACTATTATTTCAGTTGCCAAAAACCGGGTCACCATCGAAAAAAATGGTGAGACGATCTCTGAATCCAATGTCGAAGACCCTTTCGCTGAACTTGAAAGTTTCAAACAACAATTCAAGTCACCAAAGATCGAAGGTTTACCCAGGTTTAGTGGAGGCCTGGTAGGTTATTTTGCCTATGACTGTATTGAATATATTGAGCCTAGATTAGAGTGCGATAATAAATCTGATCCCTTGGAGACACCCGAAATCCTGCTGATGGTTGCAGAAGAGGTTGTGGTGTTTGATAACGTATCCAGGAAAATTCAAATCATCGTCCATGCCAACCCGGATGGTAAAAAAGCCTATGTGGATGCGATTGAACGAACTGAAGCCATTGCGGCCAAACTGCTTTCCCCCTTGCCGGTACGCAAATCTCCCCAGGAGGCTGTTATGGTTAATGAATTAGACTTCAGCTTCCATTTTAACAAGCAGGACTATTTCAAAGCGGTAGAAAAAATAAAAAATTATATTATAGAGGGCGATGTCATGCAGGTGGTGTTGTCACAACGCATGTCTATTCCGTTTTCTGCTGATCCCTTTAACCTGTACCGGGCACTTCGTACTAGTAACCCTTCACCCTATATGTATTATTTAAACCTCAAGGATTTCCATGTGGTGGGAGCATCACCGGAAGTGTTGGTCAGGCTGGAAGAGGATGAAGTCACAGTTCGGCCTATCGCCGGGACCCGTCCAAGAGGCAAAGACCAGGAGGAAGACCTTGCCCTGGAAAAAGACCTGCTGGCAGACCCCAAGGAGCTGGCGGAACACTTGATGCTGATAGACCTTGGCAGGAACGATGTGGGTAGAATTGCCGAGACCGGTTCGGTTATGGTCACAGAAAAGATGGTGATTGAACGCTACTCACATGTCATGCACATCGTCTCCAATGTCATTGGCAAATTAAATAAAGACCGTACGGCGCTGGATGTACTCAAGGCCACCTTTCCTGCTGGAACATTATCAGGTGCACCCAAGATCCGGGCCATGGAGATCATTGCCGAACTGGAACCTATCAAACGGGGTGTGTATGGTGGTGCCGTTGGTTACCTCTCGTGGGACAACAACATGGATACGGCAATTGCTATACGGACTGCTGTAATCAAGGACGATACGTTATATATACAGGCCGGTGGCGGAATCGTGCATGACTCCACGCCGGAAAATGAATGGCAGGAATCCCTAAATAAAGGCAGGGCTATTTTTCGTGCCGTATCCATGGCAATGAAGGGTATTCAGTAGAACAAGAATTGATTTTGACTTTATCGCCTAAACTTCTAATCTCATATCTTTAAAAGGTTTGGTCGTTAAGCGCTATGTGGTTTTCTTCCCCATACCAACCATTACACCTATTGTTGCTGCTATTCCAATCAAGACAATAATGGGGTGCATTATTGGGGTATGGGCCTCTGCATGACCTGCTGTTGTTTCTGTCGCCATCTGAGATCCGGTAGCCTCAGCGGCCATGGTGCCATCGGCCGCTGGCTCGGCGGCCTCTGATGAAGCCATGGCCTCATGGGACTTTAACCTTGGGCCGGGATTGACGGTTTCAATCTGTCCGGTCTCCGGGTTGACCCAAATATAGGGGGCGGAATAGACCACGTCACCATCGGTTGCCCAAAGCGGTAGACTCAATCCTGATACCAACATTATAACTAGACTGGTAATGAAATATTTCATAGTAACCCTTATGTATTTCTGGTTAATTTCCGGATTCAGATTAACGGTATTGGCGGGATTTTCAAGTATTAACTATCCGCGATACCTTACAACCATCATATTCGCTAACCGAGCATATCAAAATCCGTGAATTTTCAATAAAATTCAATAACATCAATAAATTAGTAAAAATCATGCACATTTGTATTGGTATATGCTCGGTGGTAGCCTTGACCGAAATTGATTCTTGTTGTGACATTAGAGTTACGATACTAAGGCCTTTCCGGGGGGAAACATTATGAACAACAGTTTACATCTATTCCGTATAACAATTTATCTGCTGTGTTTACCCATACTATTATCATCATTTACCGTTTCTGCCCAGGAGGTGCTTAAAGCGGATACCATTGTAGTCAATGGCAAGATTTTCACCATGGACAATCACGACATCCTTTCTAGCGATCCCGGGACTATTGTTGATGCCATGGCAATCCGCCAGGGTCATATACTGGCCCTTGGGACAAGAAACGAAGTAATGCAACTGGCAAGGCCAGGCACCCGGATCATGGATGTACAGGGCAAGACAGTCATACCCGGTTTTATTGAGACCCATGTACACCCTGAAAGTACCATGAA
The DNA here is from genome assembly GCA_030835405.1 of Gammaproteobacteria bacterium. Classification (GTDB taxonomy): domain Bacteria; phylum Pseudomonadota; class Gammaproteobacteria; order Eutrophobiales; family Eutrophobiaceae; genus Eutrophobius. The sequence continues at coordinate 23,704 of JAURPG010000113.1, forward strand.
TAATGTTGAGCTTTATGCCGATGAACGCGATGCATATTCCTGGGCACCTGGATTACACTTTGCGGTATTAATCGAAGAGGACGGCCCGAAAACGCTGGCAAAGATTAACGCCATCCTTGATGAATTTCCGCCTCTTGCAGATGAATGGATTCATGTCTACCTGATCCCCAGTGAAGAGACTGATTACCCCGATATCGGCTCACTAACGGTTGGCCTTTATGACGAATTTCTTACCAAGGACATGGTCTCTACAGCCATTTCTGAAAACCCTGCAGTACTGGGTAGCGGCACCGGCCTGAGTATTGTCCGCCAGCAAGACGTGGTGGTGAGGGTAACACTGGCACCGGATGGTAAAAGCCTGAGCCAGGTACTCAAGGTCCCCCAGGCAAACAATACCAGGCCTGCCACCAGTCCATTAACCGCCGGCAATCCATTTGAATATTCGGTATTTAAGAAGAACGTGGCCATGGACCTGGCTGAAGAGATGCATGCCCACCAGGGATGTGTATGGGCAGAAGACGGTCCTCACCATGGTCATCATTGTAGTCATCGCGCGGCGATAATGAACAACCTGGCCTACGAGGCCACCCTTGATGCCTGGCCAACGTTTGTTGATGCCTCAAATAATTATGTGTCGCTGGCAGATGATTCAGGAGACCGTGGAATCATCACCGAAACATTCCGCGATGCCTGGGAACTCACCATGTTTCCACCCCGCATCCCCCAGAACATGTATAACGAATTATTATTGGAGGCCATGAACAGTTATGCCAGTGCCGGTGTTACCATGATTGCCTCCAGTATCGAACAGGGAAGGACATTGGGCGGATTTTATTATCTGCTCAGGAAGGAAGGCCGTCTGCCAGTTCGTTTTGGTTATGGCTACGAGATGTTCCGTAGCCCACTGCTCTATCCTTCCGGACCACAAATGGTCAACCTGCTGGGTGCCCATGTCAGTACACCCAAGGTTAATCCCTGGTTCTGGCCCATGGGTATTACCGATGGCGGTGCAGGCGATTCGCGGCGGGTGGCATGTTTTGAAGAAGACCTGCCTGGCCCGGACATGCTGAAACAACGTGAAATGTGTATGGCAGGAGAAGCTTATCGTATAGACCGCATCCTCAAACCTGCTATTAAGGCCGGTTGGCGCTTGTTCAGCATGCACTCCTTTGGCAGTAATGCCTTTCGCTTACATGCGCAGTGGATAGATGAGGCCCGTCAGGAAGCCAATATGTCCATGGATGATCTCCGGGATTTACGAATCGGGTTTGCCCATGGCGGCGCCATCGGCAAGGTCCCCGATGTCATTGAGATCATGAAAGACTTCAACTTCTACGTACCCATTGCACCGGACGACGTGGCAGCATCCGTTGACCAGGTAAAACGTTATGGCCCGGAAGGTCTGCAGTTCCTGGCACCTGCCAAGACCCTGCTGGAGGCCGGCGTGAAGGTCGTGGGTGAACATGGCGGCAGGATGCAACCACAACTGTATTTCAATGCCTTAAACCTGTTTGTTAATCGCCGGATACGTGAATCGGAGGACCCGGTAGATGGCGGCATAGTCGTCATGCCTGAAGAGGCCGTTAGCCGGGCCACGGCACTTCGCCTGTATACCAGTCGGGCGGCCGAATGGTTATTCGCCGAAGACCTGGGAGGGTCACTGGAACCGGGGAAATGGGCTGATTTTGTAGTACTGGACAGGGACTATTTCACTATGCCCCAGGCGGAATTACTGGATAACAAGGTTATTCTGACTGTTGTAGGTGACAAAGTCGTTTACCAGGACCCGGTATGGCAACCACAGTTGAGCACGAATTGAGGTTTTTACAGGTAAGCGATATCAAGATAACATTATAAAAATAATAATAAGTCCAAAGCCCTGCCAATATGAATTTTATTAATGTTTTACAGAATCGACCTCGGCTGATTGCTGGTCTAGTTACCGCTTTAGTTCTGGTTATTTGTTGTCTGCTTGTCATTGCATCTCTTTTAGCAAAACCGGAGCAGTATTTTCAACCGGTTGACGCCCCACAGCAAAGCTTGAGCAATGAACAAATTATTGCAGGTTGGGTCAAGCTTGACCGACCCAGTTATCATGTTGGCGAAGTAATACATCAACAACTTCGGATTCTATATCGAAGCGATAAAGTGGTCCCAGATATCGACAACTTGCGTAGAAGGATGAGTTTCTTTCCGCTTGAAAACCGTAACTTGACAGAAACTGTCATCAATCATCCGGAGCAGATAGTTGAATATATTCTTGATTATGAATTACAGGCAGTACGGGTAGAACCCCAACAAACTTACCGTATCGATCCATTCATTCTGTACTATACAAATGTAGACCAGGCAGATGACAATGTCTTTTCATATACAGTTCAAACACCAGTTGTACATATTGGTTCATTCTATCCTGATAACATAGATCGCATTGTCTTACATGATATTAAAGGGGCCCTTGGTACCGCGAACCATCTCCGCCAAACCATACCCGCAGGTAGTGGCATTCTCTTATTGGCCGTTGCCGGTATTTTATTGTGGCACTTTGGGAGAAGAAGAAACATCCAGGAATTATCTGAGGAAGAACAACTTTGGCGGGTTTTCATATCAATCAAGTCTACCGATCTGAACAACCGGTTACGCCTGTTAAATTATGAGCAGGTCTTCACGCGTTTGTTATATATACAAACAGATATTACTCCCGAGTCATTCTGGTCCGGGCTTAACCCTGATAATGAAGAATGGCGGCCACTGGCAATTGAGGCCCGAAAAATTCTGATTGAAAATTACCAGGCCGACGAGCCCGATGCAGCTGGTATTGATACAATTAAATCAATTTTGGAAAAGCAGCTTGCTGCACTGGTAGAAGAATCAAGATTAAAGATAGAACAGCAACCCACTTTCGGACAACGGATATCGCAACAGCCAACTGTGATAACGCATGCAGGAATTACCGCACTATTTGCTATCGTATTACTGGCAATGTCAGCAGCACCGAATCTCTGGCTGTCCGGTGAACTGAAAAACTATAACCATATAATTACTGACGTACAGTCAGGTGATATAAGTGAAAATCACTACCTAGATCTATCGGCCATGGGCGACCGGTCTACCAACAATGTTGTAAAGTTTGCCGCTCTTTATAATGCAGGAACGCTACGGACAGAAAATAGTTTTTCCATGTTCAACCCCGAAGATGAAAAACTCATTCTCAATACTGCAATCAGGGCAGATAGTGTCGAAACCCTGTTTATGATTTTGCTAGAAGATGGTCCATTTGATGAAGAGTCGCAAATTGTCACCGTACTGCTGAATGGTGTTGAACAACTCAGGCGCGCACAACTGGATTTACAGGCTGCCATACGTATCAATCCATATGATAATGATGCACTTAGAAACCATGAACTGATCCTCAAGCGCCGTGCACTGATTCTGCAAAGGCTGGGAGAAATCAGACAGTTCTACCGCTCCCAAAAGGATGGGGAAGAACAAGAGGCCCTGTCTGACCAGGGGATAATCAACCTACTGGAAGCAGAACTTCCGGAAGATGATGATGAGCAGGCATCGGGTAAAGATGACCGCGGTTATATGATTCTGGAGCGGTTTTAATGGAAAGCAGTAACAGCATTATTCAGGAGTTAATCATCAATTCGCCTGAATATGGATTCATTATTGTCCCGCTGTTACTTGTCCTGTTATGGCAGGTTCTGTTTAATAAAAAACGCGGCAATTACAAACTGAACGGCCTTGAGTATCTACGCGCCCATCATTGCCTGAAAGGTAGTTCAAGAAAGATTTACCGGTCTGTACTGTGGTTTTTTTTTGTTGCCCTGGTGGCAGTCATCTGGATCGATCCGGTGCTGTATACCAATACACCATTATTAAGTTCCGAGAACGAGACACTGCATAAAAATTTTATCGTTGCCTTCGACATGTCTCCCTCAATGAACCTGCCTGTAGAGCACAAGGGTTATGGAGGCGAGGACCTTACCGCAGGCCAGGAAGGAACAACCCGGTATGAGACTGCCAGGGAGGCACTATTCGATTTTCTACAACGATTTGACGGTGAGCGGTTTGGCCTCATCCTGTTCAGTACTGAACCATTTCTTGCCCGTTGGCCTACAACGGAAACCTCAAATCAGTTCCTTGAAATCCTGGGGGACAATATCCGTAGAGGTTCAGGAACCCAGCTTGAGGCATTTTCATCCCTGACCAATATCGACAAGGCATTGACCCTGGCTAGGGAAGTCCTGGGTGGTGAAGAAGGTGCCATCATTATGATCTCAGATACCGAGGATGATATGGAAAACCTTGGGGGCGCCGTCAGAATACTTCGTGAAAACAATATACGCCTGTATACCATTGGTGTGGGTGTGTCTGATTTTATCATCCAGAGTCTTGACCAGCAATTTGCTGATGATCCTGGCTTCCGTATTTTTCAGGTGGACTCTGAGGAAGATATGCGCGAAGCCTACAAGGTGGTGAGCGAAGTAGAAGAATCACCACTATTCAGCCTGGAGTCCAATATTTATGAATACGATCTCAGGTGGGTGTTATCACTGATGGCCTTATTGGTCATGACCGGCCTGTTATGGCTAGACCAGTTTTATTTCCACCAGTCTACCAATGCTTTTACATCCTTATGGATAGGCGGGACTTGATGATATGGGGTTCGAATATCCAGCCGCTTTCTATAGTATTGTCATTTTACCGCTTGTCCTGTGGATTCTCTGGAAAGGTATTAATTATACCGGCCTGATCTCGTCTCTTTATAAATCTGACTCGCCAACAGGTTATTACAAAACCATAAAAACTACTGCTGTTGTCATTATATTTTTATGCCTGGTTCTGGTAGGTGCCAGACCTTACCTCGAACCCCGGACAACAGCTGACTATATCTTTTTAACCGACATATCTCGCAGCATGACGGCACGAAATTACTGTAGTGAACCAAGCTTCCTGGACAGGAGCAAGGAAGTCATGCGTGAAATTCTGGAAAATGTCCCTGAAGGCCGATTTGGCATGTTCGCGTTTGCAAGACTGGCCTTCCCCATCTCTCAAATGACCTTCAATCATCACTACCTTCATGATGTCATTGATAAAGGTCTGGGCGTTGGCATGATATTTGAGGCTACGGCAACCGGGATCACCAACGGCCTGTCGGTGGTGGCCCAGAAAAAAACCAATTTTCCCGAAATATATGGCAATGTTGAATATATCATTCTGTTTAGCGATGGATTCATGGAAGGTGACTGGCGTAATGATTTAACACAATCACTGGCGGACATCAGGCAGGCAGGGATAAAAGTAATCACTGTTGGTATTGGAAACCCTGGAGAGACGCCGATACCCAGACAGGTTAATGGCGAGTGTGTCGATGATTACCTGCAGTCAGGCGGCAGACCATTGCGAATTCCACTTCAGGATGACCTGTTAAAGTTTATTGCCACCGAGACAGGTGGCGATTATTTTGGTGAAGGTACCATAAATGAACTGATTACCTTCCTGCGAGAAAATACCTTGAAACCGGCACTTGAAAATACTCCATTTACCGAACAGCAACGCAGAGACATCAGTGGTGGTTTTCTTTTAACTACCACACTGGCGTTACTGGTTTTTCTGCTTCTGTAATTTGCTATTAACCCTTCCTTCCAGCTCACTATACTGTAATGTAAAAACGAACGGCTGGATTTGTTGTAGCCATAATTAAAAATCTGGATAATATAAATGCTACCTGACACTTGCCTGGAACCATACAAATGTTACTGATGATCGACAATTATGACTCTTTTACCTTCAATCTGGTGCAATACCTGGGTGAACTGGGTGAAAACGTGCAGGTCCATAGAAATGATAAAATCAGCCTCAGTGATATTAGAGACCTCAATCCAGAACGAATTGTTATATCGCCGGGCCCCTGTACACCCAATGAGGCGGGCATATCCCTGCAGATACTGGAAGAATTCAAAGATACCAAACCCATTCTTGGTGTCTGTCTTGGTCACCAGTGTATCGGCCAGGTATTTGGGGGCAAGGTAATCCATGCCCGGCAAATTATGCACGGAAAAACCTCACCTGTTTACCATGAAAATACCGATATCTTTAAGGATATTGAAGATCCCTTTACCGCTACCCGCTACCATTCCCTGGTCGTGGATGAGTCGACATTACCGGAATGCTTACATACCACCGCATGGACTTTAAATGCGGCCGGAGAAAGAGATGAGATCATGGGTTTGAGACATAAAGACCTGCCTATATATGGTGTTCAGTTTCATCCGGAATCTATTCTCACCGAGACAGGTCACCAGTTATTAAAAAATTTCTTAACCATAACCAGTAAAAACAAACAATGAATATACAACAGGCAATTGCAAAACTTATTGAACAGGAAGACATCGCAGGTCCAGAGATGCAGGAGGTGATGAGAAGCATCATGAAAGGAGAAGCCACTCCGGCTCAAATAGGTGGCTTCCTGATTGCCCTGCGAATGAAGGGTGAAACCATTGATGAAATTGCGGCCGCCGCCACCATTATGCGTGAATTTGCCCTCAAGGTAGATGTACAGGGTGACCACCTAATCGACATAGTGGGTACCGGAGGTGATGGATTACATACATTTAATATTTCCACTACCGCCGCGTTTGTGATTGCCGCTGCAGGAGGAAAAGTTGCAAAACATAATAACCGTTCAGTCTCCAGTCGCAGCGGCAGTGCAGATGTACTGGACATGGCTGGCGTCAAACTGGGACTGCCACCAGAACAGGTAGCCGAGTGTATAAACAAGGTGGGTGTTGGTTTCATGTTTGCCCCGGCCCACCACAGTGCCACGAAATATGCTGTTGGTCCACGCAAAGAACTGGCAGCGAGAACAATCTTTAATATGCTGGGACCATTAACCAATCCGGCCCATGTCCCCAATCTGCTAATCGGTGTTTATGATAAGGAGCTTGTCTCACCCATAGCAGCCGTGATGAAGGTCCTGGGTAACAACCATGTCATGGTGGTACATTCTGATGACGGTATGGATGAAATCAGTATCGGAACAGCTACCCAGGTTGCAGAACTTAAGGACGGAAATATCCTTGAGTATGAAATTACGCCAGAACAATTTGGCATCAACAAAGGCAATATGCTTGATATCGTTGTTCATAGTATCGATGACAGTTACGCAATAATGCAATCTGTACTGAATAATGAACCAGGTACTGCCCGCGATATTGTATTACTGAATGCCGGTGCAGCCATCTATACGGCAAACCTGTGTGACAGCCTGGATCAGGGAGTAAAACTGGCCCAGGAAGCCATTGCCAATGGTGAGGCAAAAAAGAAACTGGAAGAATTAATCATACTCAGCAATGAACTCGCGGATCATATGACATGATGGGTATAGACTGCTATGACTAGTACTGATCGGCCCGACATCCTTAACAAGATCCTTGAAAGAAAGCGTCAGGAAATTACCGAGCGGCAAACTAATTTGAATCTTGATACTATTCAAAAACTTGCAGCAGACGCGTCGCCTGCCAGAGGTTTTTATCAAGCCATTGATTCTAAAATAGAGCAGGGTAAAGCGGCTGTTATTGCAGAAATCAAAAAGGCCTCACCGAGTAAGGGGATTATCCGAGAAGACTTTGATCCAGCTTTTTTAGCAAAATCCTATACGGAAGGTGGCGCAACCTGCCTTTCAGTCCTGACTGATATGGACTTTTTTCAGGGTGATGATGAATATCTCAAGGCCGCCAAAGCAGCATGCAATCTTCCTGTATTAAGAAAAGATTTCACCATTGACCCTTATCAGGTGTACGAAGCACGTGCGATTGGCGCTGACTGTATACTCCTGATTGTTGCCGCCTTGTCGGATCTTCAGTTAAGAGAACTGGCAGACATTACCCTTGAACTAGGGATGGATGTCCTGGTAGAAGTTCATGACCGTGAAGAACTGGAACGGGCCTTGATCCTGCGCACACCTCTGATAGGCATCAATAACCGTGATTTGCATACCTTCAAAACGGATCTTGAAACAACGATTAATCTTTTGACTGATGTTTTCCCGGACCGGACCGTGGTAACAGAAAGCGGCATACATACCACCCAACAGGTAGCCATGTTAAGACAACATAATGTGAATGCATTCCTGATAGGAGAAGCATTCATGTCAGCGGATGATCCCGGCAAAAAACTCAAAGAGATGTTTGCAGAGTAAATGCTAAAGGTAATTACTGATCTCACTCAAACCAGTGATGATCTTCACAGACGCTGGTTTGCAGATGAAAACCTGAACCTGTATATATGGCAAGATGCCAGTCATGCCATAACTCAATTTCAAATTAGCTATCAACTAAATGACGATGATCTGGTTTTAACCTGGAATGATAATATCGGGCTATCCAGCCACTAGGTAGACAGTGGTTCAGACGACCCTGCCAGGGCGAAGGCATCTCCTGTCCTGGTTAAGAGCTCAAAAGCCAATATTGATTATGTGCGCAAGCTGTTTGAAGAATCTGGACAAAAGCTTGAGCATGATCTCTATGAGTTTATATTTAGAAAACTACCAACCTGAAAACATGCCAACCTGATAATATAGTTAATTATCTAATCCACTTTCTTTTTTGAATTGAGCATCTCACAAAAGCTGTTCATTCCTAAAAACAGCCAAAGAAATAACGTCAAAAATAATCCGGTTAATATGATTATAAATTCTCCCTCCCTAGCACCAAAGTACATAATCAGCGGTCCTTCCCAGGACAGAAACAATAAAAACATAATAAAGCAAAACTGAGGAGAGCATTGATTAGGTTTCATGAACATGAATTACATTTAACAGTTAACAACGAGTTTTTCCGGGCTGTCCCAATCGATGAGCGAGAGGATATCCAAAGGCCTTAGCACACCAACATAATCCGCGCCGCGTTAAACAATCAAATGCCTCACATTATGATTTATCATGATATCAACGGCTGCTTTTAGCGAAAGGTTCGACTGAACAATCTCCATTTCGGGTGTGCATATCTCCCACACTTTAACTGTATGGAAATTAAGTTTTTTCTTGGTGGCATAACCAATAAGTTGCCTGGTTATAATGCCGAACAAATTATTATCATCATCAATAACCGCAACGCATATATAATAATTCCAATTTAGCTCCTTTATTAGCGAGGACAATGGGGTATCTATTTTAACTACCAGAATATGCTTCATGACTTGTGACACAACGATGTTTGACATAACTCGTATCCAAAAAAATACCTGTCTATTCTAATATTGCCCTTTCTTAACTAGATAATAATAGACTAAAAACCGCGTTGCCATTTAGCAACTTACTTAGATAACAAAGTTTTTACACAATTGACTTGATATTTAAGAATATTTAACCAATTTATGAATCAGTTATTGGAGTTTACTTGCCGCAACGATCCTGATTGCACCAATAAACACAGATTGATATATCATGAAGTGATTACGCTTGAAAATTAATCTTGAAGGTCTATCCGTTGAACATCTCCGACAATAAAGATGTAGGAGAACGCGCCCACCAGGGCAAGTATTCCCACATAAAATATTGCCCCGATAAATGAACCGGTAGCAGCGACAATAAATCCGATAACCATCGGTGTGATGATCCCTGCCAGATTTGCAGCGAAATTAAAAATACCTCCGGTCAATCCCAGTTGGTCCATGGGGGCAATATCAGACACTAACGTCCAACCCAGTGCGGCCATGCCCTGGGCAAAGAAAGCGACTGAAAGAATGGCAATCACCGCGGTATTGGATTCAACATAATTTGCACCAATGATGGTGGATGCCAATAGCAACCCCATAATGATGGGCAACTTCCTGGCAATATTGACAGATTTACCTTTTTTTAGCAGGTAATCGGACAACCAGCCGCCGGATAACACGCCCACGGATGCAGCAATAAACGGCATCACGGCAAAGAACCCTATCTTGATCCATTCCATCTGTCTTTCTGTCGCCAGGTAGGTGGGAAACCAGGTAAGGAAAAACACCAATGTGGAATTACTGGCAAATTGACCAAGACATATGCCAGACAGTTGTCGATACTTGAGCAGTCGAATGATCATACTCCATTCAAAACTGGCTTTGTTACCAGATGTGGAAATCAGACCGCCTCCATGAGCAATGTAATCCAGCTCTGACTTACTAACAGATTTATAATCCTGTGGTTCCTGGTAAAACCTTATCCATACCAACCCGAACAAAATTCCCACCACACCCACAATGATAAACAAGGCGCGCCAACCAAATGCGGCTAGTATCCAAAACAATAACGGGCTTAAAAATGCCAGGCCAATATATTCTCCAACAGTATAAACACCGGTTGCCATGGCCCTTTCCTGCTGGGGAAACCAGGTTGCCACGATTCTACTGTTAGTAGGAAAGCAAGGAGCCTCTGCGACACCCAGTCCCAATCGCATGGCGAACAAGGTCCAAACACTGTTCACCAAACCATGCAGTGCGGTAAACAGAGACCAGAGTGTCAATGACAGGAAATAGATGATTCTTGAACCAAACCGGTCCAGTAAAATACCACCGGGGATCTGCATTGCCGTGTATGACCAGGAAAATGCCGAGAAGAGGATCCCCATTACTGCTACGCTGATCCCCAGTTCCTCTGTCAATGCTGGGGCAGCAATTCCAAGTATTGTTCTGTCCAGGTAGTTGATCATGGTGCCAATGGAGATCAATGCCAGGATGACATAACGGGCACGTGTGCGTTTGGTTTGTTCCTGTAGAATGCTAGATGACATGATAATTATTGTTATTAATTTTGTACAAACATAACATAGAAAGATGAAAAAATATTCAGCATTCTGTTTAGAAAAACAGGGCGATATTAATGTGGGATTGATAGGGGCCGGTATTCAGGCATCCAGAAGCCCTCTGATGCACATGAGGGAGGCAAGCTCA
>JAURPG010000114.1 GCA_030835405.1 Gammaproteobacteria bacterium
GGAATTTGGTACCGGCTGCGTCAAGATCACGCCCGCCCATGATTTTAATGACTACGAGGTAGGTGAACGGCATACCTTGCCATTAATTAATATATTTACCCATGATGCCCGGATTACCTCAAGGACAGGAGTGGAACTGGGACATCATAATAATACCGATTCGAGATATGTCCTGGAGGATGCCGATACCATAGGCATACCTCAGGCCTACCGCGACAAAGACCGCTTTGAGGCCAGGAAATTAATTGTCCAGGATCTTGAAGACGCAGGCCTGTTGGAAAAGACCGAACCGCATAAATTAATGGTCCCCCGTGGTGATCGTTCCGGTGCCGTGATCGAGCCTTATCTTACTGATCAATGGTACGTTAAGATTCAACCGTTGGCTGAACCGGCAATCGCCGCAGTGGAAAAAGGCGAGATCCGCTTTGTCCCGGAAAACTGGGACAAGACCTATTACGAATGGATGCGTAACATTGAGGACTGGTGCATCAGCCGGCAACTCTGGTGGGGGCATCAGATCCCTGCCTGGTATGACCCGGACGGCAATGTCTATGTCGGCCGTGATGAACAGGAAGTCCGTAATAAACATAAGCTTGAAGAGTCCATTGTCCTAAGTCAGGACGAAGACGTCTTGGATACCTGGTTCTCATCCGCACTATGGCCGTTCTCTACCCTGGGTTGGCCTGACAAGACTCCTGAGCTGGAGACCTTTTATCCAACCAGCGTGCTGGTCACAGGCTTTGATATTATCTTTTTCTGGGTGGCCAGAATGATCATGATGGGTATCAAATTTATGGGGGACGTACCCTTCCGTGAGGTCTATATCCATGGCCTGGTACGAGACGCCGAGGGTCAAAAGATGTCCAAGTCCAAGGGCAATATTCTCGACCCATTGGATCTAATCGATGGTATCGAATTGGAACATCTGGTTAAAAAACGCACCACGGGAATGATGCGTCCCAAGGATGCAGAAAAGATCACTATACAGACCCGCAAACACTTTTCCGATGGCATTGAATCTTACGGGACGGACGCCTTACGATTCACGTTTGCTTCACTTGCCACCCAGGGTCGGGGAATAAACTTTGATGTAGGACGCATCGCAGGTTACCGAAACTTCTGCAACAAGATCTGGAATGCCAGCCGTTATGTCATGATGAACCTTGATGCCAGTGACCTGGACGTGAATGATCTCGACAGAGAACTGGGGCTTGCAGAACACTGGATTAAGGCCCGGTTTTCCCAGGCCATAGAACAGGTCAATACTGGAATTGCCACCTACCGTTTTGACCTGGCCGCACAGGCCATCTATGAATTTACCTGGGACGAGTATTGTGACTGGTATCTGGAATTTTCCAAGACGACCTTAACGGATGACACCGCCCCAGAAAGTCGAAAACGCGGTACCTTGTTTACCCTGGTAAACATACTGGAACAACTATTACGGCTGATGCATCCGTTTATGCCTTTTATTACCGAAGAAATCTGGTATCGCACCAGCCCCCGGCTGAAAAAGACCGGCAAAACAATCATGCAACAACCCTTTCCGGCACCGACCTCTGAGACAGCTTCCAATAGCTCCGTACTCACCGAGATGTCCTGGGTTAAACTTTTTATCCTGGGAGTCAGGCGTATCCGCTCAGAACGAGATATTGCACCTGGCAAGCCCCTCGCAGTACAGGTGCTGGGTGGGACAAAAGATGAGCAATCATTTCTGGAAAACAATACCAACTATATAAAGACGCTGGGTAAGATCAGTTCCATCGTATCAGTAAATGATTCGCCGGATGATGCCATTATTGCCCTGGCGGGGGACATGACCATACTCGTACCATTGGCAGATATTATCGATCCAAAGGTCGAATCTGCCAGACTGGAAAAGGAACTTGCCAGGCTGAATAATGACAAAACACGGATTGAAGCAAAATTAACTAACAGTAACTTCACCGACCGGGCACCAGAAGATGTTGTTAACAAGGAAAAACATAAACTCGAAGAAACCCTGGCATCCATTGCCAAACTGGAAGTACAGCATCAAAAAATATTAAAACTGCTATAGTCTGGACTATGTTTGACAATATAAGAGAAGACATTGAAACCATTTTCGAACGGGACCCCGCCGCCCGCTCTGCACTGGAATCACTGATTACCAGCCCAGGCTTACACGCCATCCTGTTACACAGGTTCAATCACTGGTTATGGACCCATAAACTGTATCTGCTGGGTCGTTTCGGATCTTATATTGCCCGGTTTTTAACCGGGGTTGAAATTCATCCAGGGGCAACCATTGGTAAACGGTTTTTTATTGACCATGGTATGGGGGTAGTTATTGGAGAAACTGCCATCATTGGAGATGATTGCTCTATCTATCATGGTGTCACCCTGGGTGGCACCACCACCACAGACAAGGGAAAACGCCACCCTAGCCTGGAGAACAACGTCATTATCGGCGCCGGCGCGAAAGTGCTCGGCCCCATTGTGATTGGCGCCGGCGCAAAGGTAGGTTCCAATGCCGTGGTGGTAAAAGATATCCCTGCCGGTGCAACGGTGGTTGGTATCCCCGGTCATGTGGTGTCTGTGAGTGATGATGCCAACCAGAAACTCGAAGCCCAACGACATGCCATGGCCAAAAAGATTGGCTTTGATGCCTATGGACCCACACGGGACATGCCTGATCCGATCCAGAATGCTATCGACAGCATGCTGGATCATATGCATAAGATTGATAAAGAACTGGAAGAGTTAAAGAAAAAAGTAAAAAGTCAAAAGTAAGAATGATAATGTCTCCATACTTTGCCATTTCCTCAACATTCTAACTTTTCACTCCTTGCTTCTTAGTTTCCGGTTTTAACATCTAACGTCTTACTTCTCACCTTTTACATTTTTAATATACCTGTTAAAACCCGGCAGATTTGTGAATTGCCCATAATAACTGGTTGCAATTTCAAGAATCTTCTTATAATTAAGGTAACGGTAATAAAAATATAATAACCAGAATGACGTCCTATACCTTAAACACCATACACAAGATTGTTAAATCCATAGACCGGTCTACCGATCTGTCTTCAGCTTTAAACAATCTTGTTCAGGGGATTCACGATGCCCTGAACGTTGACGTGTGTTCTTTATACCTCAGTGACAATACCACTGACATGAATATCCTGATGGCAACCTATGGTCTGAATCAGGACGCTGTTGGAACTGTTGAGATCCCCTATTCTGAAGGCCTGGTGGGACTTGTGACCCAAACAGGTGAGACTGTAAATATTGAAAACGCCCCTACCCATCCACGGTTTAAATATATCCCGGAAGCTGGGGAAGACCCCTTTTTCTCTTTCCTGGGCGTGCCCATAAATCACCACGGTGAACACCTTGCAGTACTGGTCATACAAGAGGAATCTACCCGACGTTTCGGTGATCAGGAAATCGCTTTTATGACCACCCTGGCCACCATGATTTCAGGCAATATTGCCTTTGCCAAGGCCCGCGGACTCCTGGAAGACCTCCTGTCTGGCACTAAAACTTCAGGGCAATTCAAAGGCATACCTGGTGCCCCGGGTATCACAATCGGTGAAGGTGTCGTCCTTTATAACCCGGTAGATCTGTCGTCCGTCCCTAACCGGTATACCGCTAACCCGGAAAAGGAAGAGACCCGGTTTCGCTCTGCAATTCAAAAGGCCGTGACAGAACTCCAGAACATCAGCCAGTTATATGAAAACAAACTGCCGGAGGCCGACAGGTTACTATTTGATGCCTATGCCCTCATTGCCAGTGACAAAGAACTCCTAAAGGCAACCATAGAACGCATCCATGAAGGAAACTGGGCCCCAGGCGCATTAAAGGAAACCATAGAAGAATATGCCGGGCAATTTGAAAATATGGACAATGAATATATGCGTGAGCGTGCCAATGATATGCGAGATATCGGCAACCGCATCCTCGGCTACCTACAGGCTGAAGCAGAGAGCGATAGAGATTATCCAGACAAGGTCATCCTGGTGGGAGAAAACCTCAGTCCCCTGGACCTTTCCAAGGTCCCCGGGAATAAACTGGCCGGTATTGTTTCTGGGCATGGTTCCGGATATTCACACCTCGCTATTCTTGCCCATGCCCTGAATATTCCCGCAGTTCTTGGTTTCTTCGGTCAGATTCCAATGTCAAAACTGGATGGAAATAAACTGATTATCGATGGCTATTCAGGCCAGTTAATCGTTGCCCCAAGTGAAACTGAACTTGAAGCATACGGTGAGACGATTGATTCAGAAACAGAGTTGTTGAAAGACCTGGCAGATCTCAATGATAAACCCGCAGAAACCCCGGATGGTTACCGTATCAAGCTATATACCAATATGGGTCTTTTAACACGGGTGAGACACCTGATAGACGTTGCTACTGAAGGTATCGGTCTGTACAGGACAGAGCTTCCATTTATGGTAAAGGATAATTTTCCAAGTGAAGAGGAACAGTGCACAATTTACCGACAGGTAATCGAGGCCTACGCGCCCCGTCCGGTTACCTTGCGCACCCTGGATGCCGGGGGAGACAAGGTACTCCCCTATTTTAAAATTAAAGAACCTAATCCTTTCCTGGGTTGGCGCGGAATCCGTGTGACCCTGGACCACCCGGAAATTATGCTTGGTCAACTTCGTGCCATGCTACGTGCCAGCGAGGGTTTTGAAAATCTTAAAATTTTATTACCGATGATCAGTAGTACCAGCGAACTGGATAGATCAATACGGTTCATCCACCGGGCCCATGAGCAAGTGAGAGATGAAGGGTTGGAGATTAAATTTCCCCAGATCGGTGCCATGATTGAAGTACCTTCTGCGGTCTACCAGATTAACCAGATTGCAAAACGGGTAGATTTTGTCTCCGTGGGGACCAATGACCTCATCCAGTATCTGCTGGCCATCGACAGAAATAATGAACTGGTGGCAAAATTATTCGACCCATTACATCCTGCGGTCTTGAAGGCATTATCTGATATCGCCAAAGCCGCCAAAAAATATGACAAGCACCTGTCCATTTGTGGTGAGGCAGCGGGTGATCCCTTGCTGGCTATTTTGCTCATCGCACTGAGTGTTGATAGCCTGAGTCTAAGTGCCGGTGACCTGCTAAGGATTAAAAGTGTCATCCGTTCATTTAACTACGAAGATGCGGTAAAACTTTGGAAAAAAGTGCAGAAATTTGACAACTCAGAACCAACCCGTCTGTTATTAACCCGGGAACTGGAAGACCGTGGTCTTGGCGGCCTGACCCGGGCGGGTAAATAATTTTTATTTAAAAACCGTGAAAATATCCATAAAACTGCAGCTTAGCTGCTAAATCAAGCCTATAAAATCCACTGTTTTCAATTTATACTGTCCGGTTCCGCTGACGGGTATCATTTCCCAGATTGGAATTATTATTATAATAAAATCAAGGACATAAATTTTGAACACGGTAACAGACGCGAGTACTGCGTTTGAAAATGCTATTTCAGACACCTTAACAACCGATCAATTGTCGGCCATGGGATCATGGGCGCCGGATCCGTCCAATCGTGCTGCCACCTTCCTCGGTCCGGAACAGGTTTTACGATCGCTGGACCAGACGATATTTATTGTTAAAAGTCCCAATGGCATTCAATTTACCAACCAGGGCCGGGCTACTATCGGTACCAGTGTCCCAGATACAGATAGCCACCCATTAGTTGGCGTGTTGCCCAAACTGGAGCTACAGGAGATGGGGGATCCCGAATTCTGCCGTGACTATGCCATTTACTACCCTTATATGGCAGGCTCTATGGCAAACGGTATTGCGTCCACCTCACTGGTTAAGGCCATGACAAAAGCGGGCATGCTGGCCTCGTTTGGCGCGGCCGGATTGAGCCTGGGTGAGATTGAGACAGCAATTCATGATCTCAAGCGGGCCTTACCCGCCCAAAGCTATGCCTTCAACTTGATCTACACACCAAACGAAAAAGGCCACGAAGATGCGGTTGTGGATATGTTTCTAAAACATGGTATCAATCTGGTGGAGGCGTCTGCCTATTTAAAACTTACCCCGGCTGTCGTCCGGTATCGGGTCAGCGGGATTCATGAGGATGAATCCGGAAATGTTATTACCCCAAACCGCATCATTGCCAAGGCTTCACGGATTGAAATTGCAACCCACTGGTTTAGTCCACCACCAGAAAAAATCCTCACAGAACTGGTTGATAAAGGTGACATTAGTGAGACTGAAGCAAAACTGGCAACCAGGATCCCCATGGCAC
>JAURPG010000115.1 GCA_030835405.1 Gammaproteobacteria bacterium
CAGCCCTGACATCCCCACATAACCTATGGTTTGGCCCTGCTTCACCCTGGAGCCTTTTTTCAGCCCCCGGGCATATTTTGATAGGTGGGCATAAAGTGTTGAGTAAGTCCCTCCGTGCTTGATCTCAATTACCCTGCCATAACCACCGTTTCTCCCCAGTGAGGTAATGGTTCCATCTCCTGCTGCCTTAATCGGTGTTCCAGATGGTGCGGCATAATCCACACCCTTATGGGCCCGTATGGTATTAAGAACAGGGTGTCTGCGGTTCAGATTAAATTTAGAGCTGATACGGGTAAAGTTTAAGGGTGTCCTGATAAAGGCCTTGCGCATGCTTGCACCGGAGTCGGAAAAATATTCATTATTGCCATCAGGAAGTTCATATCGGACCGTCTTGAGAATCCTTTTTTTATTATAAAATTCGGCCGCCAGGATGGGACCCTCACTTACCTTAATATCGTCTTTGAATTGTTCTTCATATATGAGTTTGAATTTATCTCCCTTGCGGATATCCAGGACAAAATCAATATCCCAGCCATATATACTAACCAATTGCATAATAAGGTTGTCAGACAGGCCTGCACGTTGACCGGCTATAAACAGGGAACTATCAATGGTGGCCTCTGCTTCCCTCACCACACGGTGTAGCTCAGACTTTTGAATGACGCTGATAAAGCCATCATCAGTACTGTTAATTTGCAAGGTTGTTATGATGTCCTGGTCATATTCCAGGGTTTGCAATACACCATCGGTAATTAAAAATCTGAGCTCCTGGCCAGGCAGCAGATGTTTCAATGCATTGTTTTCATTATCGGCAGACATGACCTGGTATAACACCCTGGGTGAAAGACCGACGCGATCAAAGATCAATGAAAGATTATCACCCGGTGCGACATGAATGGTTTTCCACTCAGATGTCTTGCCATCTTCATATACGGTTTCAACTGATGAAGCAGCGATGGAAAGCGGTATGTGTTCCTGTTCGATACTGGTATATTCTATCCCGGATATCACAGCCACAGGTGCTTGCACTGCCGGGGCGGGTTTAGGAATCTCAACAATTTGCTCTGGCGGTTGCTCGGTTATCACAGAATAAAAATTGGCGATGATGAAGGAGAGAAAGAAACCCGCCAGGGACCAGGTATAATATCGTAATTTTTTATACCAGGGACGCCGCGGTACCCAGCTTGTTGCAGGCTTATAGTCAGATTTTAAGTATATTTTGTAAGTCATGAAAAAATAAAGAATATTTTTTGACAAACCATAGCGCCTACGGATAAATTCGTCAATCCAGTAATGATTAAAAATCGGTCATTTTAATGAATAAAATCAATCTTCAGGGGATAAATTAAGGACTGGGCCATGAGTGAGCTTGAAAATGCATTAAATCTTATAAAGCGGGGGGCAGATGAGATCATCAATGATGAAGAACTGATCTCACGGCTAAAACGTGGTAAAGCCCTGCGAGTGAAGGCCGGATTTGATCCCACCGCCCCGGATCTGCACCTGGGCCATACTGTTCTAATCAATAAACTCAGGCACTTTCAGGAACTGGGCCATCATATCCTGTTCTTGATTGGTGACTTTACCGGATTGGTGGGCGACCCTACCGGAAGAAATGTCACCCGTAAACCGTTGACACCTGATGAGATAAAAGAAAATGCAAAGACCTACGAAGATCAGGTCTTCAAGATCCTGGATCGGGAAAAAACTGAAGTCTGTTTTAACTCCAGCTGGTGCGAACAACTTGGGGCCGTCGGCATGATCAACCTTGCAGCAAAATCCACCGTGGCACGTATGCTGGAACGGGATGATTTCAAGAAACGTTACGCATCCAATCAGCCCATCTCTATCCATGAATTTTTGTATCCACTGATGCAGGGCTATGATTCCGTTGCCATGAAGGCAGATGTGGAACTGGGTGGCACCGATCAGAAATTCAATTTACTCATGGGCAGAGAATTGCAAAAGGGCGCCGGTCAGGAACCCCAGGTGGTGGTCACCATGCCCCTGCTGGAAGGACTGGACGGGGTACAGAAGATGTCCAAGTCCTATGGAAACTACATCGGGATTGATGAGCCTGCCGGTGAGATCTTCGGTAAGGTCATGTCAATCTCAGATGACTTGATGTGGCGCTATTTTGAGTTGCTTAGCTTTCGGCCAACAACCGATATTGAAGGGTTGAAGAAGGGAGTAGATCAGGGAATGAATCCCCGTGATGTGAAGATCCAGCTAGCCGAAGAGATTACTGCCCGGTTCCACGATGATAAGGCCGCCGGCCAGGCAAAGGATGAATTCATCAACCGGTTTCGACATGGCCAGTTACCCGAAGATATCCCTGATATGATTGTTGATTCTATCGAGGGTGAGGCCGCACTTGTCCATGTACTCAAACAGGCGGGCCTCACCAGTAGTACATCCGAGGCCATCCGTATGGTCAAGCAGGGGGCGGTAAAGATTGAGGGTGAGAAGGTGTCTGATAAGGACCTGAAACTGCAACTCGGTGATTCGAATATCATCCAGGTGGGTAAGCGGAAGGTGGCTAAAGTCACAATCAAATAACAGCCACTGAGCACACAGAGATCACAGAGTTAAATAATATACTGGTCATTCCGGCTCTTCGGCCGGAATGAAGAGCACAGATATTCTCTGTGCTCTTTGTGGCCAAACAAAAAAACGGGTACCGTTGCCGGTACCCGTTTCGTCTTTTAAGACTTTGAAAGTTCGTCTATCTGAAATGATAGTTGAACTGCACACCGTAGCTAAAAAAGGAAGATGACGGTGCATCATCGGTGTATCTACCTTCACGGTCAAAATCCTTGTCTGGAAAATAGGCCTGGCGTGCCCCGAGTGGATTACGGGCATAGACACCTACGTCCCATACTCCATCGACATCACCAATACTCACCAAGGTATTCCAGTCTGCATGAACAGGCCAGGCAATATGCTCGGTAAATCCCAAAGTATCCTGGGTGTATTCATCAGAGACGGCAAGCTTACTGTTTATTCGACCAACGAACTTATCAAACAATGGATGTTCATAGTCTGCACTAAGTATGAACTTCCAATCCGGAGCACGGGGTGCCTTGAATCCGGAACGGTCGATGTTGCCTTCAAGGGCATCAGTCCCAAATTCTGCAATGGATTCAGCGGCTGTGTAACAACCTGTGGTATCAGAGTTCAATGATTCAAACTCGGTGCAACCACCGATGAATTCCACCATCTTGGAGTCCTGGATGACACCTACCAGCTGATAGGTCAGGCGATCTGTGGCGGCCCAGGCAATGTCAAATTCAAACCCACGGTTGCGCTGTTTCGCTGCATTGGTTAGGAATCGGCCGGTTGGAGGTGAGCCTGCCAGCAGGGC
The DNA here is from genome assembly GCA_030835405.1 of Gammaproteobacteria bacterium. GTDB lineage: Bacteria > Pseudomonadota > Gammaproteobacteria > Eutrophobiales > Eutrophobiaceae > Eutrophobius. Next base: position 3,365 of record JAURPG010000115.1, read on the forward strand.
AGCAAGGTCTGCAATCTCGGTTTCCACCTGCAGGTCCTTAATGGTCTGCTGGAACAGGGTGCCGGCATAACGTACTCGACCGTCCAGAAGATTACCTTTTGCACCGATTTCAAAGACTTCAGCCTTTTCCTTTCTGAACTCAAATTCCTTCTGACCATCTGGACCAAAGGATACATCATCACCTGTAGCCTCTACATATCTCAGACCACCTCGTGATATACCGCGGTCAGAGGTATCAAATCCACCGGCCTTAAATGCCCTGGCCCACTTGGCATAGAGGGACATACTATCTGTTGGTCTATACCGGAGGGTAATCTGCGGGTCAACGCTGCTACTGTCATGATGGTCCTGGAAGGGACCGTTTGAGAGGCCACCGGCTCTGTCAAGACCCCATGTTGGTGCGCTAATATCAATGGGTGACATAGTGTCCCAGGCATCGGGAATGTCTGTCTCACGGTACTCATGGGTCCAGTAGCCAGCCTGGCCAAAATAGTCTCCACACAATCTTGCTGCTACGGGTCTGCCCAGCATATCGGTATCGGGTGCATTGCCATTGAAATCCAGCCCTGTTTCACAACTGATAATGGCTTCACCCAAATCTGTACGAACCCTGTCACCGCCATTGGCTGCTGAGCGGTGTTCAGTTGCTTCAATCAGACCATTAGCATCGGGATCAGGGTCAATATCAAAGATCCAGGTGCTGTAAAACGCGGTAATGCCACCATCCTTGTTAACATCGGAGACACGGGCACCAATATCCAATGACGCCTTGTCATCGAGGAAATTAAAGGTGACGTTGGCAAACGCACTCATCCACTCAGAATCCTGGTAGGGATGATGGATACGTCGGGGTTGGCGGATTTCTGCGCGAACTGTGCGTACCGGGTCCATGTCCAGTCTTTCTGCCTGGTAATAGACACCTGCAGACCACTCAAGTGCACCGCCTGATGGCGAAGACACCCTGATTTCACCACTTTGCATATCAAATTGTTCGGTACGAAATGCGGCTTCCATCAGGTAGGGTGATTCATCTGTGGACTCAAAGGTATCTCGTTCATAGTCGATATTCGCATAGGTACCTTCAATGGTAATCCCATTGTCCAGTTCGTATCTACCACCGAGGCGAATAGTCCATGCGTCCAGTGGTTCTCGTGAAGTCAGGTTGCCATCTGGCAGCAGGGTACGGGCGATATCTCGGATATCCAGCAGGCCTGAACGGGCATCATCATTGTTGATTCCCTGGATCGGTGCAGGGAAAGATCCCGCGCCTTCCTGAACACCAACTCTACCAAAGCCATCTGAGCATTGAGGGACTTCAACGGCAAGTTCATCCGTAAATTCCGGGATCTGACCTGGTACTAACACCGCAAAGTTGTCATGTAACCATGGGCCCCGGGTAATACATACTGCATTGGTATCCCCATCAGAGCGACGTGCCATATATTCAACTTTGACCGTTCCCTCGAAGTTTTCCGTAGGGGTCCATCTCAGGGTGACGCGACCGCCATAATCCTCGCGGTTAGGAAATGAACGGCCTGTGAAAGCATCTCTTAAGTGGCCAGTGGTCTGGTCCCATTGACCAGCGACACGTATGCCAATGGTATCGGATATGGGGCCGCCAAACGCACCATCAAAACTCTTGCGGCCAAAGTTACCAAATTCTGCGGTGGCATCACCTTCCCAGGTGTCTGTGGGTCCCTTGGTGGTAATACTAAAGGCACCGGCAGTTGCATTTTGACCAAAGTAAACGGGCTGTGGTCCGGTCAAAACTTCAATCCGTTCCACATCCATAAACGCACCCTTGATCATGGAAGGCCGTCCCATATGGACACCGTCAACAAAAACGGGAGCGGACTGTTCCACACTCATGGCAGCAACGTCATTACCCATACCACGGATGGTGACGGAGTGTTCATGGAGTGATTCGTTCATTTCCACGGAAGGTGAAAACTGCCCCAGGTCTTCCATGGTACGAAAACCCTGTTGGGTGAGTTCGGGTCCGGTGACCGCGTGGATGGAGATAGGTACCTCCTGTAGAGACTGTTCACGACGCTGGGCCGTGACGATTACCTCTTCCAGTGCCTGTGCATACAGGTTAACTGGCATTAAAAAACTGATTGTAAGAAAACAAAAGAGTACTTTCGTACTAATGTTATGAAACAAATTCGAAGTCATGATTATTCGTCCCCTATGAAAGATTTATCGAGTGTTGCAGAGGGAAAACTATACAACAAAAAATTGAAAATAAACAACAGTAATAAATTAACAACACTAAGTAATAAATAGCGTTATTTATTTTAAAAAACAGATACATATAAAAATTTATAAGTAAATTAATATTTGAGCTCTAATTAGCAACAAATAGTTTCTTTCAAAAGTACTAGGAGAAATTAGAGTTTTTTCAGTGTAAGAAAAATTATCAAAAAGAAATTCTATTAAATAAAATTGGCATTTCTTTTTTTGATGATGATGAAAAGTCAGATATTTGAACGCTGGTATTCGTTAATTTAATGCCAGCGTAAAAGATACTTGGTATCTGTACGTGGGTGATTACAACCAGCGATGATAAGAAAGGTATGCCTTATGGGCGGAAAGTGATTGGTAGAGTTCCAGACCTTCGTTATGAATAACGTGCTTATTTTATTCTCGGTATCTCAAAGTCTGTTTCTGATGTTTTTTATCGTTGCATTATAATAGATGTCTATTGGACAGGATAAAAAAAACGGGTACCGTTTCCGGTACCCGTTTCGTGTTTTCACACTTTATCAGTTCGCTTATCTAAAATGATAGTTGAACTGTACGCCGTAACTGAAGAAGGAGGAAGCAGGCATATCGTCTGTATACCTGGCTTCACGTTCAAAGTCCCTCTCAGCAAAATAGGCCTGGCGTGCACCCAGTGGGTTACGGGCATAGACACCGATGTCCCAGGTCTCATCCTGTGGGCCAAAGCTTATCAGAGAGTTCCAGTCGGCGTGGACCGGCCAGGCAATTTGATCGGTGAATCCCAGCGTGTCCTGGGTGTATTCATCAGACACGGCCAGCTTACTGTTAAAGCGACCGACAAAACTGTCAAACAGCGGCATCTCGTAATCCATGCTGAGGATGAACTTCCAGTCAGGGGCACGGGGTGCCTTGAAGCCGGAACGGTCAATGTTGCCTTCAAGGGCATCTGTCCCAATCTCGGCAATGGATTCGGCGGCGGTATAACAACCCGTTGTATCTGCGTTTATGGTCTCAAACTCGGTACAGCCACCAAAGAATTCCACCATTATGGAATCCTGGATAACACCCACCAGGTTATAGGTCAGTCTGTCCGTGGCGGCAAAGCCGATATCGAACTCAATGCCTCTGTTACGCTGCTTGGCGGCGTTGGTTAGGTAACGGCCGGTGGGAGGCGCACCTGCTGCCAGGGCCGCAAAGTCGGCGATCTCGGTTTCCACCTGCAGGTCCTTGATAGTCTGTTGGAACAGGGTGGCGGCATAACGAATTCGCCCATCCATAAATGAACCCTTGGAGCCGATTTCAAATACCTCGGCCTTTTCTTTCCTGTATTCGAATTCAAGTTGACCGTCCGGGCCATATTTTGCAGGGTCATCGCCTCTATCGGCTACCCTGAAGTTACGGGGATCCGGGAAGAATAGCCCGCCACGGGAGATACCGCGGTCGGAGGTGTCAAAACCACCGGCCTTGAAGGCCCGGGCCCACTTGGCATACAGGGTATGGTCCTGGTTCGGCCTGAAGCGAAAGGTCACCTGGGGGTCAAAGCTGCTACTGCTGTGAGTATCCTTGAATGGACCATTGGAGGTGCCTGAGGTACGGTCCAGTCCCCAGATGGGCTGACTGATATCGATAGGAGATAATGTATCCCAGGTATCTGGAATATCGGTTTCACGATATTCATGGGTCCAGAAACCGGCCATACCGGCATACTGGCCGCATTGCTGTCTCCATACAGGACGGTTCAGCATATCACCATCCGGCGTGCCGCCGTCGACTGTGAGACCCGTTTCACAACTGATAATGGCCTCTGCTACATCATTCCGTACCCGGTCGCCACCATTGGCGGCAGAGCGATGCTCTGTGGCCTCAATTACGCCATCAGCATTTGGGTCAGGATCGATATCGAAGATCCAGGTACGATAATGGGCGGTAATACCACCACTCTTGTTCACGTCAGAGACACGTCCACCCACGTCCAGAGAGGCCTGGTCATCCATAAAGTTGAAGGTGACATTGGCAAAGGCACTGAACCATTCAGAGGACTGGTATGGGTCATGGATACGCATGGGTTGACGAATCTCGGCACGCACGGTATTTACCGGATCCATCACCAGTTCTTCTGCCTGGTAGTAGACACCACCCGACCATTCAATCTGTCCACCCGTAGGGGAAGTCACGCGGATTTCACCACTATGCATGATGAAGTCCTCGTTTCGGAACGCCGCTTCCATCAGATAGGGTGATTCGTCCGTGGACTCAAAGGACTCACGGTCATAATTCACGTAACCGTAGGTGCCTTCAATGGCGATGCCGTTGTCGAATTCATAACGACCACCGGAACGGATATGCCAGGCGTCCATGGGATCCCTGGAACGCAGAACATCCTTAGGATCACCACCACCATTAATCAGGGTGGCGGCGATTTCGCGAATATCCAGCAGGCCGGATCGGGCATCGTCGTTGTTTATCCCCTGTATAGGAGCAGGGAAGGAACCGGTGCCTTCCTGTACACCCACGCGGCCAAAACCGTCGGCACACTGGGGCGCTTCAACTGCCAGGTCAGTGGTAAATTCAGGGATTTGACCCGGTACCAGGACGGCATAGTTATCATGCGCGTAAGGCCCACGTGTGATACACACGGCATTGGTGTCACCGTCGGAGCGGCGGCTCATGCGTTCAATTTTCAATTCACCCTGGAAATTATCTGTGGGGTTCCACTGTAAAGTGATACGACCGCCATAATCTGTACGATTTGGAAAGTTTCGGCCACTGAAGACATCACGGAGATGCCCGGTGGAATTGTCCCACTGGCCGGCTACGCGAATACCCAGTGTGTCAGTCAGGGGGCCACCAAAGGCACCTTCCAGGCTCTTACGACCGAAGTTACCAAACTCAGCGGTGAGGTCACCTTCCCATTCTTCAGTGGGGCGGCGGTTGATGATACTGAAGGCACCGGCAGTGGCGTTCTGGCCGAAGTAGACTGGCTGCGGACCGGTCAGGACCTCGATACGTTCCACGTCCATAAAGGCGCCCTTGATCATGGAAGGCCGGCCGAAATGGACGCCGTCCACGAAGATAGGTGCAGACTGTTCAACGGCCAAGGCGGCAACGTCATTACCCATACCGCGGATGGTCACAGACCATTCATGCAGGGACTCGTTCATTTCCACCGAGGGTGAAAACTGTCCCAGGTCTTCCATGGTACGAAATCCCTGTTGGGTCAATTCCGGACCGGTGACGGCGTGAATGGAGATGGGCACCTCCTGGAGTGACTGCTCACGGCGTTGGGCCGTGACCACAATCTCTTCCAGTGATTGACCGTATACCGGGCCAGAGGTTACCCCAATCGTCATAAGTAAAGCGCTGTAAAAGCCCTTACTGATTGGTGAGTTTAACCAGTTAGATTTGAGCATGAGCTCCCCCTTTAAAATAGATATGAAATTAAAATAAGTTAGAAAACTATTTAAATTATTATTGTTGCTAATTTCTTACATGGATATAAATACTATAAAAACGTAGTAATTTACTAGCAATCTGACCGTAAAGTACTTTGAAATCAAAAAAATATCAAGTATATGTCGAATTAAAACAGGGGATAATTTTCAATGAGTTAGTAAAAAATGGTTAACCAACCAGCAAAGGTGTTGTAAATATACAAATTTTAGAATGCAGTAACTGTTGAAGTGTTAACTTTATATAAATAAAACAATAAGTTAAGTTACTAATGGTAGGGCCAGGCCAATGGTTCAGTTTGATAATTATTCTAAGGGGTACGTGGGCTGGTTATTCAACCAACCCACGTTCAATTCTAAGGCGTTCAATATAGGCCCTCTCAAAACCATCCACTATCCAGCGGTAGCCTTCAGGGTCAATGAAGGGATTGGGTGATACCCCCTGCTGTTTCAGGGCGATCTTGTCGATGAAATTAAACCAGTAACCATGCCCGGCCAGGAAGACGTCCACCGGAAGGGCCTTGAGCTTGGCAAAGGCATAAGCGAAGTCTTCCGGCATATTGGGATAATCGGGATTGCCCACCAGTAATTCATCCGGGTTCATACGCATGCCGCAAAAGAAGGCCACGTTATATTGTCTGCCGTTTTCCTCTGCCTTCATGCTAAAGGTAGTGCAGCCTTTGCTATGGCCCGGGGTGAGGTGAGCGGTGAGGACAGTGTCTCCCAGTTGCAACTTTTCCAGGTCCTTTATGATCCGGTCTACTTTTACCGTGGGCCATCTTCCTCGCTCGCGGAAATCTGTCTCACCACCTGACTCCATGACATGGGCATCACCTTCCATGGCCATGACAGTGGCACCGGTGGCCTCTTTGATGTAGGCATGGCCGCCCACGTGGTCCCGGTGGGCATGCAATGTGAGTAAATATTTCACATCCTCCAGTTTGAACCCGAGTTTTTGAATGTTGTCCGCTATTCCGGGTGCAAATTCTGCTTCTGAAGTGTCAATCAAGAAATGCCCATCTGCCGTGGTAATCAGCCAGGATGGATAGTGACTAACGGCACTGACCGAATAAATATTATCAATGATATTTAATGGCTCGATGTATTCTGTCCGAGTGGGGTCATCTGCCTCAGGCGAAAAACTGCTGGGATCCGTTAGCATCAGCTGTTGTGCACTGACTGTGAACGGTAAGGAAAAAATTATAATTTGTATTA
>JAURPG010000116.1 GCA_030835405.1 Gammaproteobacteria bacterium
CGCATCTGCACCTGACTGGTTTCGCTCCGTCAGTAATCTCTTGCAAGGTGGAGAACCTGCCATGGCACTGGCCAATGAAGTTTTTGACCAGGCGAAAGGCAAAACAGAACAAGGTCTCATACATGATATGGACAAAATTAACTTCCTGCCGCCAGCAGGCGACAGGGCAAAAATATTATGTGTTACCATGAATTATAGTGGCCATGCCCAGGCCAGTGGCAGTAAACCATCTGCTCAACCTTATTTCTTTTTAAAGTTTGCCACTGGATTGACACCACATGGCGCACCCATTTGCTATTCAAAGACCTCTCAAAAGCATGATAGCGAGATAGAACTGGGGATCGTCATCGGCAAACGTGGCAAATATATCTCCCGGGAAGATGCCTTTGATTATATTGCCGGTTATACCGTCATTAATGACTTCACTTGGCGAGATCGCCGGTCCCTGGACAATGATCCGAATAATGCCAGACTACACTGGTTCACCCTGAAAAACCTGGATAATGCGGCTCCCATAGGTCCCTGGCTGACCACCCGGGACGAGATTCCTGATCCATACAAGCTGGAAATCAAATTAACCCTGGATAATGATCCAGATCATGTCGAAGTGGGTACCACAGACGGTATGATGCATCGTATTGATGACCTGATTTATCACGCCTCAAACGGACTGACCCTTGAACCGGGAGACGTCATTGCCTCTGGCACACCTCACCATGTCGCATTTGGTAAGGAGAGATGGCTACAGGATGGCGATGTCCTCAGGGCAGAAATTACTGGTATTGGTGCACTGATCAATCCAATCAAAGCGGAGTAAGAAAACCGGGTCAATAAATAAACCCAAGAGTGAAGGTGAAAGATAATGAATGAAGAAGCCAAAACACAACGTGAAATCCTGATCCAGGATCTGGTTGAAAATAACTTTACAACGTTTTTTGTTGCGACTCATCCGAAATATTCCAAGAGTAACCCTGCATTCCGTTTTACCCCGGAACCGGTCAGTATTGCGGTCCCCTACTCCTGGTCTTATCAGGAGGCGCGTAAAAGACTATTTGCTCTTAGTGATGTATTGACCCAGGAAGAGGCAGAACGGCGAAATGTAAACTTTGTAAATCCTGCATTAAAGGATTTTATGCCGGCAGCCGCTTTACCTTCATTACGCGGTGGTATTCAGATGTTATTGCCTGACGAAAAGGCCTTTTCACATCGTCATTCTGCCAACGCTTTCCGTTTGATACTAGAGGCACCTGAAAGCGGTGCTTATACAATTGTTGAAGGAAATAAGTTGCCCATGTATAAAGGCGATCTGATCCTGACACCCAACTGGACCTGGCATGACCATCATAATGAAGGCGATTCCCATGTCATCTGGTATGACGGCCTGGATGTGATGTTGGCCTACTGGCTGGGAGGTGTGTTCTATGAAGAAATGAAAGACGTAGACAATGTCGAATACCAGGAAGTGAAGCATGGACCGGAGGCACTTACCAATACATTCGGCCCCGGTTTAGTTCACCGTCGTGACGTGTATCCTGATCGCATCCCTGAATCGGACAACCCATTGATCTACTACCCCTATTCCAAGGCAAGACAACACCTGAATGATTTAGCCGAGCAGGGACTGGGGAATCAATATGAAGGGGTGCGTATGGAGTATGTTAATCCATATAACTGTGGTACGGCATTTCCCACCATGGAGGTTGCTGTTCGCTTAATTAATAGCAAGTCAACTGTTGAGGCCATGCACCGGTTAGAGAATATTATCTACATTACCCTGGAAGGTTCCGTCACATTCCACCTGCCGGACAACCGGACGTTTACTACCCAGCCCCATGATGTCACGGCAATCCCCTCCTGGGTACCCTACAGTATTACCAATAATGAAGGCGAACCTGCGGTATTGACATCACAATCTGACCGGCCTGTCTTCAAGGCATTGGGATATTACACAGAAAAAGTAGCGTAAAACGCAAATATAAAACTTAAAAAACCAGCGTAGCGACCAAGCTTCGCTGGTTTTTTTTTGAATCTTTAAATACTGTAAAATGAACTACCTAGAATAAATATAAACAAATAAAATATACAAGATGGAGTAAATAAATGTCTAAACTCAAAATGACACTGGGATGCTGGGGCTATGACAGGACCAATGCACTCAAGGATGGTTCAGTCACACCGGATGGTATCGATCTGAATTTTCTCGATATGTCCGTTGAAGAAACCTTTTTCAGGATGTTACGCCACAAGGAATTCGATGCCGCGGAGATGTCCATGTCATCGTATACCGTCACCATGTTTGATGAGAACCGTCCCTTTATTGCCATCCCGGTCTTTCCATCGCGCATTTTTAGACATTCAGCAATATTTATAAATAAAAATTCTGGCATTAAAGAACCCAAAGATTTAGTTGGCAAACGAGTGGGTTGCCCCGAATACCAAATGACAGCACCGGTGTGGATCAGGGGGATCATGTCTGATGAATATGGCGTACCTGTTGATAGTGTTCAATATATGACTGGTGGAGAAGAGGAACCTAACCGCCCGGAAAAGATCCCTTTAAACCTGCCGGACAATATCAAGGTAGAACCCATAGGCAAGGATAAGACCCTGGCAACAATGCTGGAAAGTGGGGAACTGGACGCACTATATACGGCCAGGGCACCGCTGTCCTTTTATCGTGAGGACTCAAATATTCAGCGCCTGTTTCCGAACTATACGGAAGTTGAGAGAGACTATTTTAAAAAGACCAATATCTTTCCAATTATGCACTGCGTGGTTATCAGACGTGATATTTATGAATCCAACCCCTGGGTGGCACAATCATTACTGAAGGCCTTCTCCCAGGCACAAAAGGTAACTTATGACAATATCTCCCTGACCGGGTCACCCATGGTGATGTTGCCGTGGGTCGTTTCCCTGATTGAGGAGGCAAAACGAACAATGGGTGATGATTTCTGGCCCTATGGCTTTGAGAAAAACCGGGACACCATCGCCACATTTTTACGCTATCATTATGAACAGGGCCTGTCCCAGCGTCAGTTACAACCCGAAGAGATGTTTGCCACTGAATCCATGGAGTCTTTTGTTATTTAATATGAAAATATCCAGCTCAAAATTATTCAAGCTTGCCATATCACTTCTGATTTCCTGTTTGGCAGTAGCCGTATTAGCACAAGATAATACCGAACATAATCATGAAGCACATTTACATCCAGAGACAAATAACATGTCCATGGATAATATGACTATGGAGCAGCATGACCATGCCGCTATGGGCCATAGCATGGAAAATCAAATGCCATTGTCAGGCACGGTATTTACAAAAGACATGGATGGCCTGCCTGATGCTGTCTCCCCTGAAACCGTTGCTCTAAAAAACGGTGATACCTATACCATCACTGCAGAGTATGTAAAAAAACAGGTGGGTAATCACACTCTAAAAATGCTGGCGTATAACCGATCAATTCCTGGTCCCATTCTCAAGATTGAACAAGACAGCGAGATATTGATCAAATTCATCAATGAAACAGATTTTGAGCAAACCATACATTCACATGGTGTTCGGGTGGATAACCGATATGATGGCGTTCCGGGTTTAACCCAGAATGCGGTAGCGCCAGGTGATACATTTGAATACAGATTAAAATTCAAAGACGCAGGGGTCTTCTGGTATCACCCGCATACCCGTGAAGACTATGGCCAGGAAATGGGATTGTATGGAAATTATCTGATATCGCCTGAGGATAACAATTACTGGAACCCTGTGAGTCGGGAAATCCCCCTGGTTATAGACGATATTCTAATTGAGGATGGCCAGATATCAGATTTCTATCAGGAATTCACCAATTTTGCCCTGCTTGGGAGGTTTGGAAACGAACATCTTGTGAATGGGGAAAAAGACTACTCTCTGAATATTAATAAAGGCGAGGTCATACGATTTTTTGTCACCAATGTCTCCAACTCACGCGCCTACAACCTTACCATCCCTGGAGTCAAACTCAAAGTTGTCGGTGGTGACTTGGGTAAATTTGAACATGAATATTTTACCGATAATCTTTTAATCTCACCGGCCGAGCGAATCGTGGTTGAAGCCATGTTCAGGGAAACGGGTGATTTTCAATTGACACACACTCAGCCGGACAACCAGATCAACCTGATGAGATTTGTAACCAGTGCTAATAGCCATGAGCAAGCGGAGATAACCAATGCCTTTTACAGGTTGCGGCATAACAGTGATGTTAAAAGTGAATTTACAGGAATGCGTAACCTTATGGATTCCCCGCCGGACAAGATCCTGAAGATGACTATCTCGTTAGCTAATCAGGAAATTGATCATAGTGAACATGCTCACATGGACATGCAAATGGATTCACATGACCATACTCAACACGACACTTCGCCCAATTCACTGACCAGGGCGCACCAACCTAATGTACCAGCAGAAAGCGTATTGCAGACTGTTCAATGGGATGACCCGGAGCAATCTGACCGGACCAACATTACCCCAGATATTTACTGGAAATTGATTGATGAAGAAACGGGAAAAACAAGTTCAGATATTGATGACTGGGTATTTAAACAAGATGAACTTGTAAAAATCAGATTAGTTAATGATAAAAATGCCGATCATATTATGCAACATCCCGTCCATGTTCATGGACAGCAGTTTGTCGTACTCGCGGTTGATGGGATGCCGAATAATAATCTTGTCTGGAAAGATACTGCGCTGGTTTTCCCGGGTCAGACAATGGACATACTGGTAAAAATGTCGAATACAGGTGAATGGATGTTACATTGTCACATCTCTGAACATTTGCACGCGGGAATGGCCATGACTTTCAGGGTTGAGGATGCCGGGGGAGTGGCTGCCGGGGATGAATTTCGAGCAAAATCCGAGGCAAACTTGCATCACCATTGAGGCAGAGACCTGCCCATTTCTCCGGCTTACTGATAAACGTATCGTATCAATTATCAGTTAATTGAAAACTGGCACTGCATTTTAAACCAGCAGGAATTTCATACTCAGGATTATCCAGTATTAGCCTTACGCCAAAGGTACCGCTGGCCGCATCCAGTATACTATCTACTATATCGACCTTCACCCTGTATAGACTGTTAAGCGGGGTTTCGAGCCTGACATCGACCGTGTCTCCGCTGCTTATCTTTCCAAAATATCTTCCCGGTAAAACTGCCTCAATGTAAAGCGGGTTCAATTGAACTACCTGCAGTACTGCTTCTTCACCAACATATTCACCGGGGTCAAGAAAAGTTTCTACGACTATACCTTCAATAGGGCTTTTAATGATTTTTTGACTAAGCATAGCCTCGGTTTGTTCCATTTCAAATCTATAGATCCGGTTATTGATGACAATTTCATCTTTTTCCTGTTCAGAAATGAGATTGCGTTCATAAAGATCAATGTTTCGTTCAATTGTCTTCTCCCCATATTCTGTCTTGGCCCGATTAAGGTTAAGGGTTGCCTCTTCAACATCAGATTGAAGTTTAAACAGGGTATCACCTGTCAATACGCGGTCACCCCGACTTACATCGATTGTATCGATAACACCAACGACGGGACTTGCGATCCTCGCGTCTATACTCGGAATTAACAGACAGTCCACGCTGATAGTCTCTTTCTGGCTATCTGGATCCCGGGTCTGGATGTTACTTTCATTACCTTCGAAACCCTGCGCAGCAACATCTACAACCAGCATGGTTTTCAGGATTAAAATCAGGATTGTGAGATATCTGGACGCCATTATTCGAGCTTGCCGGAGAATGCCAGCATTTCATTCAATCGTAGATCATATTCAAGAGTAGACTGCCTGGCCAGAAAATTCTGCCGCTCTACAAATTGTTGCTCACGTGTCAGCATACCCAGTGCCATCTTCTGACCTGTTGCATTATCCAGTCCCATTGACAATGCGGTGGCATGCATACTTTTTGTGCTGATTGTTCTTAATGGCTGGTCTTCCATGCTTAACAGCATTTCGAAGCTGCCTGGATCGCCTTGTCTTGCGCACCTTCCGGCCAGTTGTCGATCTACCCTTGCAGATTCATAATGTTCCGTAAGTATAACATGTAAACCGCCCGCCCGTTCCACTGCGGGGTGAAGTTTGATGTCTGTACCGCGACCTGCCATGTTTGTGGCCACCGTTACCCTGCCCGGTTGACCTGCCTGTGCAACAACGTCTGCCTCCTGTTTGTCCTGCTTGGCACTGAGTACATTATGGGCAATACGGGCCCGTGATAAATGTTCGCTGGCGATCTCTGAGTCTGCAACTGACTTTGTGCCAATCAATACTGCGCGACCTTCATCTATACATGCCTTGCATGATTGGACCACCCCCCGCCAACGTTGCTCATCTTTACTATAAACCCTCGGTGATAGTGTAATGCGGCGTGACGGTTTATTGGTGGGGACCCTGGACACCGGTAATCTATAGACCTTCCATAATTCATCCCGTACCTCCCAGGCTGTTCCTGTCATCCCGGCCAGAAAAAGGTATCTGCGAAAAAACTTCTGGTAGCTTATCCGGGCAAGCGTGGTTCGTTGGCTGGTCAACTCACACTCTTCCTTCAGTTCTACCATCTGGTGCAGTCCTTTTTCCCATGACCGGCCTTCCATAATTCGGCCACTTAGCGGGTCTATTAATTCGATTTTCCCGTCTCTAACCAGATAGTCATGGTCCGCCCGGTAGATATATCGTGCCATAAGGGCCTTATGGACAACTTCTTCCCGCCGTATTGCGCCCTTCCAAAGTGGCCCCAGTGTAGCACTGAGGTCCTTGATTATCTGTACTCCATGCTGTGTTAACTCTACGGTACGGCGATCTTTATCGACAAGGTAATCCAGGTTTTCTTCAAGTCTATGTGAAAGTCTGTATGCTGTCTCCAGAAACTCCTGTTCCTCCTCATTATTGTGTGTACCGGAGATTATCAGGGGAGTCCTGGACTCATCTATAAGTACACTATCTGCTTCGTCGACAAGTGCGAAATGCAGGCCCCGAAGTTGTAATTGCTTTTCCAGTTTAGTAGATTTTAGAAATTCGACCTGCATGTTCAATGGCTGGTTGAAATTGATTTTCATCCGGTCACGCAGATAATCAAATACCAGTTCCTTCCCCGTCACATAAACGATGTCCTGGGAATATGCCAGTCGTCTTTCCCCTGGAGTACATTTGTGTGTAATTATTCCGACACTTAACCCAAAACGCTGATAGAGAGGCCGCATCATTTCTGCATCCCGTGCGGTAAGATAGTCGTTGACTGTAATGACATGCACAGGTAGACCGGCCAGTGCTGCGCTGATAACAGGCAACACAGCAGTCAATGTCTTGCCTTCCCCGGTTTTCATCTCTGCCACACGTCCCTGCAAGAGTATCCAGCCACCAATTAACTGGCAGTCAAAATGTTTCATCCCCAGGGTACGCCCCGACATTTCGCGGGTGATACCGAATAGCTGTGCCACCAGCCTGTCACTAAACCCAAGATGCCTTGCCTGTAAGCCCAGCTCTCTTGCCTTACTGACCAATTCCTCATCTGGGGTTTTTTCATACCCGCCTACTAGTTGTTTAAGGTCTGAAATAAACCTTTTCTGGCGTATACTCAACCGCATGGGGTGCCGTTCAATCTGCCCAACTAGCCTGGCCTGTAACCTGTCCAACCAACCGGACTTAAGGAGTTTGCGTTCAGGCCGATGCCGGTAATCAGCAGGAGGGAGTTGACACGCGGTAAACATTCAAAACTCCAGTTTACGTAACAGGACTCTTCTGATATCTCTGTACAAACGGAATCCGACCGGCTCGGGACTGTGCTCAAAGCGCGCATAGACACGCTCGCCAATTTTCTGGATTGGCAGATTTTCCAGGGCCAGGTCAAATATAAACACGGTTTCGAAAGACTCAGGTTGTTCGTTGTTGCCTGGTTCCAGTGCAAACTGCCCGCCCCCTCTTACAGATAATGCCGGGCTGGGCAGTACCTTCTGGGCACTGGGAACCTGATCTACCACCAGCGCGGATCGTTCATTATAAATATCTTCGGCAATCCGAACCTTGACTGAGGACAAATCATTACGAATTGCTTCAATATTGTCCTGTGAAACTGCGACCCGGACCCGGTATTCTCCCGGATCCAGCACATAACCAAGCAGTGTTCCACGCTGTATCAATTTGCCTTCTGAATCCACGGGTAATGCAAGTTGAAATATTCCCTCCTTGGGACTTACAACGGAAAGTCCTTCTTTTTGTTCCAGTACCCTGTTCAGCCGGGCGCGGGCATGATTGATTTCTTCCAGTATCATGGCTGCCTCATTGAGACGGTTTTCAGCAACAACAATATCATGCCGTGCAAGCATCTCTTCCACATGTGCAGTTGCTTTTTTAATCTCAGAATCCAGCTCATCATCCTCGCTGACAAACAGAATTACTCCTTCTGTTACGTGTTGTCCCGATACAAAATTGATTTGCCTTAGAAAACCCGTGCTCAACGCATGTACCTGTGATTTCTCGGGGGCCCAGAAGACCCCATGGGCGACTGTCATTTTAGGCATTGGTATGACAAACAGTATTGCACCGAAGCACAGCATTACAGTCGAACAAACAGTCCATACCCGGGCACGTTTTTGACGAAGTGTTCTATCCATAACCAGATACCTTGCGATATTTATAATCGGTTTTCCAAACATATTATAGATTGAAAGAATGGCCAGAATAATACCTATTATGAAGAGCTTGCTCACCACGAACATGATTATGCTGAAGGTAATAAAAATTCTGTAAATAAAGCTGCAAACCGAGTAAACAATCAACCATCTTGACTCCGCCGGATCGTATGCTGAGGAGGGCTCATCAGTCAGGCCAAGAAGGTAACGTTTACATAAATAGGACACCTGCCTGTTACTGCGTGCGCCGAGGTTTGGGATCTCCAGGGCGTCTGATAAGACATAGTATGCATCAAAACGCAGTAATGGATTCCCGTTGAACAATAACGTGGAAACGCCTGCGATTAACAAGGTATTGAATGCCACACTGCGGGTCATACCCGGCTCTGTATTGACCCAGACCCACATAGCGATTGCCGCGATAAAGGCCTCCACGATTATCCCGGCCGCCGCCACCATCATGCGCTGGTATTTACTTCGGAATGATGCAGATGCCGATGCATCGACATATGGTACCGGCATAAATATCAGGAACATGAGCCCTATTTCGTGGACTTCACCTCCCCAACGTTTTACAGCATATGCATGACCAAATTCATGCACCAGTTTGACAATTGGATAAATCAGCCAGATAAGAAACAGGTTTTCTGTAGCCAGGACCCTGTCTGAAAGATTTTCAGTCAACTCCGGCCATTGGTACGCTACCTGTGTAAGCGTCCATGCAATACAAACCAACCATACGATAGCCATTACCGGGTTGTATATCCAGTTACTGATCCAGGCTGTACGGTTTAGGAAAGTTTCAGGATCCAGCAATGGTAATTTAACAGCAAGTGGTGACTTTATAACTGACCAGAATTTGATTTTTCTTTCCTTGTCACGTCGTTCATTCAATTCATCTACATCTGGGATCCTGTCAAACTGGATGACATTAACACGGTGTAATTGCGATAAAAGTTTGACAACTTCATCCTGTGAGGGCATGTCATCACCCAGTTGCTCGCCTGCACTATGCCATATATCATCAAGCGTGCGACCACCATTCATCAGCCCGATTAAACAATACGCCTCCTTGTTGAAACGATGGAAACGTCCAGTTGCATCGTCCTGTATTACATACCAAACATCACCACGATAGACATGCCGGTTTATTTCAACGTGTGAACGTAACTTCGGCTTCAGATCAGCAACGCGGTACCAGGATTCACTGAACAGGGAAACAGACATCTATGGCCACCATTCCCAGAGTTTTAACTTTATCCATTGTCTGAGCGGGTAGGTCCAAATCCAGATTAGTTTTCGTTCGCCTACCTCGATCTTTCCCACGCCCTCCATTCCCGGCCGGAGTTGTAATATGGACTCATCCAGCGTAGCTTCAACACGAAAATAATTGCCCCCGTCACGGGCCTCGGTTACTGGGGTAACCTGAGTAATTACAAAATCAAAGGTATACTCCGGCAGGGAGTTTAGAATGAGACTACCCTGTAACGTTTCCTGTATTTCTGACATACGATGTTCATCTACCCATAGGATGACACGGTATTTATCAAGTGGCGCCACTTCATATAACACTTCTCCCTGCTTTACGGCACTACCCAGTCGCTGACTCAAATCGCCACTGACAACCAGACCATCAAATGGCGCAAGTAGCCGTGTCCTTGATAATTGACTCAGTATAAGTTCGAGCTGTGCATCATTCTGGTCAAGCTGGGCCTGTAAAACTTTTGCCTCTGAGCGTTCCTGCTGTGCAACAGCATTTTCGTACTGGCTTTGAAGCTTGGCTTTTTCACTCATGGCTCCCAGTTTTTCCAGGGTCAGGTCCCGATCATCAAGCCTGCACATCACCTGCCCGGCTGAAACCTGCTCACCGGCCTTTACATCAGCTGCTTCCAGGTAACCGTCGAAAGGTACAACGATGGCACGCCGGACGGAGGGTTCCAGAATACTATCGGCCGCAACCCTGTATGTACCCGATGCAAAACTGAAAAAGACCATAATCAATGCAAGACTGATCAGGGCCAGTTTACGGCCAGGGTGTCCTTTGCCGATTACCTGCTGAACCTGTTGAGTGGTTGCAGACCATAAATGCTGATACCACGGTTTATCCTGCAGGTATTTGGTCCTCAATGCCTCCCCGGACAAGGCCACGATACTCTGGATCTGGTCTACCTCATGCATCGTAAACAGTTTCTCTGAATCCCGTTCCAGGGTTACCGCGGCAAAGTAATTTTCACCCGAATGAAGCGGTATGGTAAGAATATTTTCATTTCCATTGGAGAGAGAAAATTGTGCGTGTTCCCTGTCAACCAGTAGCTTGTTATCACTTTCACTCATTGGGAAATTAATGATCCCGCGTTGAAGTATAGATTCATCCATCACGCCACCAAGGCGGCGAATAAGGTTCATTTTTTTGCCAAATTGTGCACTGTGAGAAAGCGCTATGACCTGGATTTTTACTCCCTTGCTTAAACCAAAACTGACCCGTTCACAATCAAATTCAGATGCAAGCTTGTTTACGAATGTCATTGCAGCACTGTTAAATCCGGTTTCTGCAAGTACCGCCCCGAGCAATTCCACAGCACCCGTTAGCCTGTACAGTTGTAGATTTTTTTCCTTACTGTAATAGCGGCGTAAAAAAAGTTCGATCCAGGAGCTTCCCCACTGGATCTGTTCCATAACCTTTGGTAACTCGGATTGATCAACCCGGATAGATAATGCTACTACCCCCATTAGCTGGTTATCATACCGGATTGGAAAGGCTGCACCGTAAACGCCGGAACCCAGGGAATGAACAAGTCCCGTACCCTCTTCGATACATTCTTCCAGCAGGGAGGTCAGTCCAGTATCCGGTTGCGTCTTTTCCGGCCACAGGGCGGTTGGTTGAAAACCGGAATCATCCATATCAAGGACAAGAACGGCCTGGGAAACGTTTTCAATCCGGATACAGATCAATTCAAGCCAGTTCTGGCAGTATTCCTCGTAACTTGATGCCGCTGTAAACCGTACCCAGGCCTGACGCAAGCCTTCCTGGCTACCATCTGATTCAACTTGCATAGCTGGAGAAAGATGTAACTTTGGAATTTATCTCAAACATCCAGATTTTCCCGAATATTCGAGGACGGGTTGCTAACTACTTTTAACCGTCACGTGCAACATTACTCGGTTGCTGAAATGCCGCTGATCTGGCCATATCGTTCTTCATACTGTTTAAGAACATTATTCAATAATAGCGACAATCGCTTGGCCGCGAACGGACTGAGAAGAATTCGATCCGAGAGTTCAATAGAAACCTCTTTTTGTGTGGCATTCCAGGCCTGGTTCAGGCCAAAAAATACGGCTATTTCTTCCCGGGTACTGGCAACATTACACACGTTCGCGTAGGTGCTCTTCATATGCGTATCATCCCAGTTGATTTTCGGAGCTTGTCCGGCTGTTTCTTTTTTTGGTTCTGTCTTGGTTGCTTTGCTTACCATTGTTTCACCTCTGTTAAATTATCCTGATTTTTCCTGACGCTATTTCCCAATCACTTTGAGAGACAACCATTCTCTGATCATCACCTCTAAAACATTGTCTGCTTTCATCCCAATGCCTGGCATTGCGTTGATTATGATGTAACCTGTTAAAGCCCTTTTGATCTATCCTGATATTACCCTTACGGTTCCCGTTTGTCAGCTTCCAGCCAGTCAGTCCGGCCAGAAACGCCATATCCGATAATGAATTATCGGGTGTATCGGCAGGTTGTACTTCGACTTCAACTGATGAGTAGCCGGTATTCTGTAATGTCTCCCGGTAATTGGAGCCGGGGTGGACGATACGTGTTATTCCCCCGGTATCGCTACCTGTAGAGCGTGCCTCCTGCTGTTCTTCTGCATCTTCCTGTGCATCAGGTTCCCCGTCCTCTGGCTCAATAATTTCGTCGGTTTGCAAATTTTCAGTGTTTTCCGGGACCTGTTCCACAGATACATACTCATAAGAATGTTTGTCCGTGAAACGCTGGTATTTATGTATTGCCTCCCTGGTAAAAATGGTACCTGTTTCTTCATCGATTTCTTCTGGAAGCTCTGGTGAAATCAGCGGGCTGAAAAGGTTGCCCACCTCGATCTCATCTTCTTCCTCTTGCTCATACAAACCTGAGGTGGTATTCGCCAGAAGGTCCAGTGACCCCTGGGCAAGATAACTGATGGAGATCACCTCCCCGTTATCTTCATCCTGGGTAAGGTATGCATATTCACCGGCGAGAATGTCGTCCGTCAGGATTGCATTAAAAGAATCATTGCCGAACGCTCCAAAAAGGCTGTCATTTCCGTCACCGCCATCCAGTATGTCATCTCCACCAATGAATAGCTCGGTGGTCTCTGAAATGACCAGTTGACCATTAATAAAGGTGACCCGCCCACCATCACCTGAGATAAAGTCATTGCCATCATCACCATAGAGCTCATCCTCGGCAGCTCCACCAATAATCATATCATCATCAGCACCACCGTGAATTTCATCTTCACCCCCATTATCAGATGAAATACTTTCTACCATGTCCAGCGTATTGGGATCAGAATCTGTCACGTTAAATACCGCAATCCCGAGATCACCGACAACCAGGTCATTGCCTTCATCTGTAAAGATTAATTCATTACCCAGGCCACCAAATACCAAGTCATTTCCGGCACCACTGGTAATGGTATCGTTTCCTGAAGTATCAAGCGTTGTATCAGTGGTGAAATATTCGTCTGCAACTCCGTCTATATAATCTGCAATTCCATTGTCGCCGAAAATTACATCATCGCCGTCACCGGTTGTGATGAGATCATCTCCCACACTTCCAAATACCAGGTTATTTCCTCCAAGTATGGTAATCGTATCCACCCCACCCAATGTACTTAATTCACTCTCTACCTGCTGGCGCAAACCGCCGGTTGTATAGCTGACGATGCCATTATCACCAAGCAGGATACTGTTCCCGGCACCTGTATTAATTTCATCATCTCCCAAACCTGCCAGGGACACCTTGTCACCATCAGCGAGGTGAATACTGTCATTACCACCAATATCACTTTCACTGGTGGCGATATTACCTATAATACCTGCGTTCCATAATATCGAGGCATTATCGCCAAGGACAATATTGCTTCCGTTTCCAGCGTTGAGGCTGTCTGCCCCAAACCCGCCTGACATTACCTTGAAACCGTCTCCAAGAGTCACGATATCATTACCACCGATACCGGTATTCGTGCTGGTGATGCTGTCAATGACCCCGGCCGTCCACTGCAGGATGCCGTTGTCACCCAGTACATAG
Source organism: Gammaproteobacteria bacterium (assembly GCA_030835405.1). Classification (GTDB taxonomy): domain Bacteria; phylum Pseudomonadota; class Gammaproteobacteria; order Eutrophobiales; family Eutrophobiaceae; genus Eutrophobius. The sequence continues at coordinate 13,956 of JAURPG010000116.1, forward strand.
TCCGTGCTGTCCCCGGTACTGATGATATCATCATCCATACCACCAATTACCACGTTCACG